>JBBREF010000004.1:0-57214 GCA_038203205.1 Gemmatimonadales bacterium
AACCAGTCGTACGCCGGCTTGAGCGCCATCGCTGCCGCCGTCAAAACCGCCTCGTGGCCTGCCCCCGAGATCTGGAAAAAAATCTTGTTCTGCCGCTTGAGCTGGACTTCCTTGTCGTCCAGCCGGCGCGACAGAAACATCGTGCGATATGCGCCAACCAGCGCCTCGGCAGTCAGGCCGGAGCTCGGGGCAGCGGGGGATTTTCTGTCAGGTCGGGTAGTCGTAGCCATCTGCTCTGCTTTGAGGGGAACCAGCTAATTATAGTGGTGACCGCAGGGCACCGGCTACACTTACGCTGGCTTGTATCTTGTCGGAAATTAGGCAGGAGGAGTGAACAATGAACCGTCTTCGCACAATCAGACCCGTCTTCGCAGCCATCTGCGCCGCGATTACCCTCTCCTGCGCTGGGAATTCGGTCGCGACCGATACCGACTCAGCCAACACGGCTCCCGGGAATAATGCCGGCGCAAATCCGGCGCCCGCTCCAGGCACAGGACAATCGCAGTCACAGGAAGGGGATTGGGCAGCCATCGAGAAGATCGAGGCAGAGGCAAAAGCGCTCGCGCTCACGACAGGGTGCGCCGCCTCCGGCGAATGTCGGGCTGCGCCAGTGGGATCGCGGGCCTGTGGAGGGCCGCGTTATTATCTGCCGTATTGCGCGAAAAGCACAGACTCAGCCGCGCTTTACCGGAAACTCGAGGCGGTCACAAAGGCCGAGCAGGCTTTCAACGCGAAGTATCAGATCGTGTCAACGTGCGAATTCAGAATGCCGCCAGAAGTCGGTGTCACCGGCGGAGCCTGCAAGGAGCAGTAGCAGGACTCGATCAGTAATCGACGGGGCGGAGGTAGGCCTCGCCGATAGCGCTGTGACTCACCATCGCAACTGTCGGGAGTTTGCGCTTCCAGTGCGTTCCCGACAGTCGCTTGTACACGAGCGCGACTTCGTCAGCAGTAAAGCCGTTGGCTTCCACATCTGACACAGAGTATCCGTTGACGAGCCAGTTGAGGATTGCATCGGCACGAGCGTAGCTCAATCCGAAATCGCCTTCATCGGTCTGCCCTTCCATGAGATCGGCTGACGCAGGCTTGCCGACGATGTCTTCAGGAACACCGAGGTATCGGGCAAGAGCCCACACCTGGGTCTTGAAGAGATCCCCAAGAGGATTGATCGGCGGCGAATCGTCGGCATGCCAGGTGAAGTAGCCGAGCAGTCGCTCGGTCTTATTGCCTGTGCCGAGGGGCAGAGCGCGATACCGGGCTGAGAGATCGAACAACGCGATCATGCGCGACCGCGCCATGACATTGCCACGTCTCGCCGGATCTGCATCTGGCTCGTGCGCGAGATAACCGTCGACCGCCGCACTGATGTCGATAGTGCGCGCATCGATGCCGAGTTTGTCTATCACAAGCTGGGCGTGAGCAAGCGAATCAGGGCTCGACGTCCGGTAAGGCATCCTGATACCCGTGACATTCTCCGGACCGAGGGCTCTGGCAGCGAGAAATGCCGTTACCGCTGAGTCGACGCCGCCGGAGATGCCGATGACACCGCGCGTAAATCCGCGCAGGCGCAGCTCTTCTTTCAGGAATGCGGTGAGCCAGTTCGCAGTAAGTTCGGGGTCGATCTCGATCGATGGCGGTCCCATGACTGAAGCTGGCGCTGCGATTACCTGGACATCTGTCGGGTCTACAGCCGAAACCTTCGATGCCCGTGAGGTTTTTGCCGGAGCGGATCCTGATGAAATCCCCGTCGGTGACGCTCCATTGCCGGATGCGGGGTCGAAGACGAGTGTGACCGGCTCGTTCACCTGAATCCTGCCAATGGTTCTCACCATGTGAGGCAGCATCGTCTGGAGGTCCGTGAGCAGTGGCATCTCGACGCGCGCGCGAGTGAGCTCTGTCGTGTCGAGCGTAACGGTCGCGATCGCCTCTTCCCAGAGGGGCGCCCGAATTTTTATGTCGCCTCTTGGACCTGCCACCACCGATCCGCCGGAGAATGTCTTGCCCCCCTCGGCACCGACGAGCTGAACGAGCGAAACAAAAACGCCGTGCTCAGACGCGATATCACGCGCGAGCCGCTCCCAGCGTTCTAGGCTTGCAGGTCCTTCGCGCTCATCTGTCCGCGGAAAAATCCCCCGCGCCGGCGAAGCTGACGCGACGAAAATCACCTGTGCACCATCGAGTGCGGCGACAGTTCCCGACATCCCGTGCCACGCATCTTCGCAAATGAGCATAGCGGCCCTGCCCCAGCTCGTGTCGAATGCGCGGATCTCGAATCCACGGTCGACGAACCGCTCTTCATCGAACAACCCGTATGTCGGCAGGAATACCTTGCGATGAACGTGTCGAATGATCGGCGCTTCGCCACCAAGCGTCACGTAGATCGCGCTATTATAGATGGAGTTGTTCCAGATCTCGTAGAAACCGAGTCCGACGTCCATCGGCTCGAGGGACGGAACAGCGAGTCGGTATTGGGCGTCCAGGTCGCGAGCGAGAGTTCCGGCCGTAACTGCATGATCGCGAACGCCGCCCTCGAGGAAATAGCCGCTTACGGCAGTCTCGGGGAGGAACGCGACCTGCGGTCGGGGGTCCAATCCATCGAGCTGTGCGAAGATACCGCCCAGCCTGGCAAGATTGCCGGGGTAGTCGCCCTTTCGCGGCTTGAATTGTACGATTGCATGGTGCACGGATTGATGCATTACATGGAAGTTGCCACCCGCTTCGGTCGCGGGCAACGTTTTATCGCGCTGCTGGCTGCAGCGGCTCTCGTGTCGGCCGGTCCTGCCGCCGCGCAAAAGCGCGAGCCATGGCAAATAGTTCCGCAACCGCAATCGTCCCAGATCCTCGCGCGCGATGGCTCCCTTATCGGCGAGGTCGGGGCCCAGATCCGGACGAGTATTTCTTTAAGCTCGCTTCCGCAATACGTCGCGCAGGCGTTCGTCGCAGTTGAGGACCAGCGCTTCTATCAGCATGACGGCGTCGACATGGTTGGAATTGCCGGCGCGATCAAGGACAACATCCTTGGCGACAGACGCGGTGCGAGCACGATCACGCAGCTTCTCGTCGGCAACATGCACCCCGACATCATCGACCGAACCGACCGCACACTCGGGAGAAAACTTCGGGAACAGGCGGCCGCGCGCGAGATGGAAAAGCGCTACTCGAAGGCGCAGATACTCGAGGCGTTTCTCAACCAGATCAGCTTTGGCCACGGATGGTACGGGATAGAGTCAGCCGCGCGTCACTATTTCGGGAAGAGCGCGGCCAGGCTCTCTCTCGTTGAAGCGGCAACTCTCGCGGCGATGCCGAAGGGGCCTGAGTTATATGAGCCGGTAAAATATCCAGCGCGTGTCAGGGAGCGCCGCAACACAGTTCTCGCACTCATGGCGCAGCAGGGCTACATCACGCCGGCGCAGTCGCGGACCGCGCAGCGAGCACCACTGGTCACGGCGCCAAATTACGGAATGTCGGCGGCCGCTCCCTACTTCGTCGACGTTGTAAAGATCCAGGCACAGCGGGCTGGAATCGCTGTAAATCAGGGCGGTTATCGCATCTACACTTCTCTGGATCCGGCGCTTCAGACGTCAGCAGTCATCTCATTGACCGAAGGTCTGGCCGAGGTGGAGGCGCGGGAGGGTTACCGTCATCCCACCGCGGTGGGAAAGGGGAGAGAATCTGAATACCTCCAGGGGCTCGTCGTAGCGATTGATCCGACTACCGGCGACGTGCGCGCTCTTGTTGGCGGGCGCAATTATGCCGAGTCTCAGTTCGATCGGGCGATCGATGGTAAGCGTCAGCCTGGGTCTTCATTCAAGCCTATCGTGTACGCTGCTGCTATTTCCGACAGTATCCCGCCCAATGCGATGATGGGTGACACGGCTATCGCAATCAGGATGTCGAACGGGACCGTCTATCGCCCTGAAAACGCCGACCATGAGTATTTGGGAGCGATAACACTTCGCGAGGCACTTTCAAGTTCACGCAACGTGGTTGCGGTTCAGCTCGCGATGGAACTCGGGATGGATTCGGTGATCGCGCTTGCGAGGCGCATGGGAATCGAGGGGGCGATTGCGCCGTATCCATCGAGTGCGATCGGTGCTTCGGTTGTTCAGCCGCTCGACATGATTGCGTCGTACACGACGTTTGCGAATCTCGGAACCCCTGTTGAGCCGCGGTTCATTCACCGCATCGACGACAGGTCAGGGAAGACGGTGTATACGGCGCCGATGCGCGTGCTGCCACCCGCGCTCGATCCGCGTGCGTCTTTTGTTGTGAGGGACATGATGCGCGACGTGGTGGAGCGGGGAACAGCTTCTTCGATCCGTCGTTTCCTCCCGGCGAGTGTCCCCGTTGCCGGGAAGACCGGCACGACCAACGACAACACCGACGTGTGGTTCATCGGGCTGACTCCTGACATTGTTGCCGGTGTGTGGCTGGGTTTTGACAGGCCGAAGACGATTACTTCGGGCGCTGCGGGCGGGTCGATGGCGGCACCTGTGTGGGGGAGAATGCTCTCGCGTTACTACGCGAGCACCTCGGGGCGGTCGTCGCTCGAGCGGTCCGAGGTAAGGTGGACGCCGCCTTTGGGTGTCATCAGTGGTGAACTCGACAGAGCCACCGGATTGCTGGCGACGCCGGAAACTCCGGCGAATCGTCGCTACACCGAATACTTCGTTGAGGGCACCGAGCCCGAACCCCTCCGTGCCGACCCATGGAAACTCTTCCAATGGGGGCCAATCGGGTTCTAATGGAGGGTTTCGATGAACTCTGCTCTTGTAAGAAAGTTTTCCCTGCTCGCTGTGGTTCCGCTCGTGCTCCTGGGAGTGTACGGATGTGAGGAAGACCCAACCGGTCCGCGCCTGCCTCAAGGCGTGGACATAAGACCTTCCGCAAACGTATTCCCGATCGAAATAGTGGACGGAGACAGGCGCGTGACGGTCTCGGCAGTAATCAGGAACCAAAGCACCCGCATCATTTATTATGGGTACTGCCGCGAGGGAATCTCCCAGCAGGTGGCGGGCAGGTGGAAATCAGTGTGGCGGCCAATCTGCACCGCCCAGCTCGTGCCGCCCACGCCAATTCCGCCGGGTACCGAGTTCAATCTCAGCCTTCAGGTGTATGACCAGCCGGGTCAGCCGGACTTTTTTCCGTTCGACGACATCGACGCCTTCTATCGGATCGATGTCGGGCTTCTGGTCAGGCAACCCGTTGACGGTGCAGAGGAGTTCGTCCTCATCGAGCCGTCGGAGTCAGGGTCCGCACCGTTCCGTGTAGCGGACTGAGAGGGTGGCGCCTCTACGGCGCTGGCAGCCCCTTCAGCAACTTTTGCTTGCTGGAGGGGTTTTTATCAGTCTAGATTTGACGATCCGGGGTGGCGATCGCCCTGCTCACCGACACAATCCAATAACACTTCAATGAAATTTTCACGCCTTGTTCTGATTGGCGCCGTCGCAGCTGTGGCTGTGGCTGCTGCTTCTCCCGTTTCTGCCCAGTCGGTTGAAGGCAACCGGGCCGGCATCGCGCGCACGAACCTGATCTCATCGAATCCCATCGGTCTTCTGTTCGAGTGGTATCAGGCAGAATTCGAGCGTGCGATTTCGCCAACGGTATCCGTGGCGGTCGCCGGAACCAGTTTCGATTTCTGGGATAACGAGAATGTCGCGTCGGTCGACGCGATTGTTCGATACTATCCATCCGCCCGGGCCATTCGCGGCTTCTCGCTCGGTGTTTCGGGCGGAATCGTGGGGGTGGAAGAGGATGTCTGCGACGGTTTCTTCAGCACCTGCACCCGCGAAGACTACACGGCTTTCACCGTCGGTGTCAGAGGCGACTATGTCTGGCTTCTTGGCCGCCAGCAGCATCTCGCCGTGGCTGCGGGCATTGGTGCAAAGCGACTGATCTCCGATAGGATCGACGGAATCGAAGGGCTTCCCGTGGGAAGGCTGTCGATCGGTTATGCATTCTGAACGCAGAGGAGAACCAGCGCTCCGCGGCTGTTAGCAGTTAGCAGCACCAGCTCGCCAGCAGTTAGCGGAGACACACCTTTCTGAGACTGACATACAAGGAGTCTCCCGCTAAGAGCTTCGAGCTAGTGCTGCAAACTGCTAACAGCAGGCAACGCCAGCGACGTTAAAGCTTTTCCGTTTATGCATTCGCCTCTTCGTACTCTTCGTCGAGTGCAGTTACTTCTTCGACTGCCGGCGGCTTCACCAGCGCGATCTCCAGCACCTGCTCCAGCGTCTCCACCGGATGAAACGTCAGCGCCTCGCGCACTTCGTCCGGAACATCCTCGATGTCACCTTCGTTCGCCTTCGGGAGAATGATGTGCTTGATGCCGGCGCGATGAGCGCCGAGCACTTTCTCCTTCAATCCGCCGATCGGCAACGCTCTGCCACGGAGCGTGATCTCGCCGGTCATGGCGACATCGCGCCGAACTGCGCGGTCTGACATCTCCGACACGAGCGCGGTCGCGATTGCCAGACCTGCGGACGGGCCGTCCTTCGGGATTGCTCCTGCCGGAACGTGGATGTGCGCTTCAATTGCACCGAGCCGGTCCTTCGGAATGCCCAGCTTCGCGGCGTTGTTTGTCGCATAAGTGAAGGCCGCGCGCGCGGACTCCTTCATCACGTCGCCGAGCTGGCCGGTGAGAATCAGTGACACCGCGCCACCAGGTCCAACGGCCTCGCCTTCTGCCTTGACGGTCCCGTAAAACCTGCGAATCGAAGCCTCGACGAACATGATGTCGCCACCCATCGGCGTGTAATACATGCCAGTCGCGATTCCGACCTCGTTCGACTCCTGCGCTTTTTCCGGATGCACCTTCGGCCGGCCAAGAAGTTCGCGCACCTCTTCCTCGGTGATTTCCTGATCGACGATAGGCCCGGTAACGCCCATCGCGATTTTGCGAGCGACCTTCCGCGCAACAGCGCCAAGCTGGCGCTCCAGTTGTCGCACGCCGCTTTCGCGGGTGTAATTGGACACGACGCTCATGACCGCTTCATCAGTGAAGCTGATGCCCTTGTCGCCAAGACCTGATTCCTCCAACTGCCTCGGTATCAGGTACTTCTTTGCGATCTCCGATTTCTCCTTTTCGGTATAACCGGCAAAGTCGACGACTTCCATTCGGTCGAGCAACGGTCCGGGAATATTCTGGACGAAATTTCCTGTCGCGATGAACAGCACCTCGCTCAGGTCGAACGGAATTCCGAGATAGTGGTCGGTAAACGTGTCGTTCTGCGCCGGGTCGAGTACCTCGAGCAGTGCGCTCGAGGGGTCTCCCTGGTACGACGTGCCGAGCTTGTCCACCTCGTCCAGCAGGAAGACAGGGTTTTTCGTCCCGGCCTGTTTCATTCCCTGAATGATGCGCCCGGGCATCGCGCCGACGTACGTACGACGGTGGCCGCGAATGTCTGCTTCGTCGCGCGCACCGCCAAGCGCAACGCGCACGTACTCCCTTCCAAGCGCGCGAGCAATGGACTTGGCAATCGAGGTCTTTCCGACTCCTGGAGGGCCGATGAAGATGAGAATCGGACCCTTCGCCATCGCGCGGGCTTTCGCTTCTTTCTGGTCGGTGATCTTGTGATCTTCGTCTTTTCCGACGAAGAGCGACGGAGTTGCGTCGTCGCTCTCTTCCTTGAGAACCGAAACCGGCAGCTCGCCCTCGCGCTCCACTTCCTGCGCCATCTGTTGCGCGCGAAGCTGGCGAACTGCGAGGAACTCGAGAACGCGATCCTTGACGTCGGTGAGGCCGTAGTGATCCTCATCGAGCACGACCGCAGCGTTATTCAGGTCGAGCTGGTCATCGGACCGATCGTTCCACGGAAGCTCGGCAATCCATTCCAGATATGTCCTGATTACCTGGGCTTCCATCGACTCCCGACCCGAGCGCTCCAAACGACCGAGCTCGCGCTCGACTTCTGCGCGCGCTTCCTTCGATAACTCGAGTTTGTTGAGCTTATCGCGAAGCTCCGTCATCTCCTTGCTCTGGTCGTCGTCTCCAAGCTCCTTCTGGATCGCCTTCATCTGCTCGCGCAGATACATCTCGCGCTGGCGCTCTCCGAGTTCCTCCTGGACCTGCGACTTGATGTCCTCCTGAGCCTCGAGGAGCCCGACCTGTCGCTGAACGTGGACGAGCACGCGCTTGAGGCGCTCCTCGATGTTGAGCGTCTCGAGAAGTCCCTGCTTCTCAGGAACCGAAAGCTCGATGTAGCCCGCAACGAGATCGGCAAACTTTCCTGGCTCGGTCACCGCGTCGAGTACCTGGTGAACTACCTCTTCCGGCAGCCCCCGACGTTCTCCAAGCTCGGCGGCGCGCTCTCGCGTCTCCTTCTGGAGCGCAGTAAACGCCGAATCGTTTTCGTCGACCGGGCTCATTTCCTCGGCAGGAACGATCACGGCGCTGAGATATCCGTCGGTGGTGGAATACTGGAGCGCTGTCGCACGCTGCTCACCCTGGAGCAGAAGCTGTACGCCTCCCAGACCACGCTGAATCTGCCCGATTCGCGCGATCACTCCCATGGAATAGAGGATTTCCGGAGCCGGCTCGTCAGTGTTGTCGCGCTGAGCTACTGCAAAGACCAGCCTGTCGCCTTTCAGCGCCGCTTCGATCGCTCGAAGCGTTCCCGGTCTGCCGGCGGCGATGGGGGCGGTGAGCCCCGGAAAGATTACTGTTCCGCGCAGGGGCAGAACGGGTATAGTTTGACGCTGTGCCATGTTTTTCCCTGAGAATTTGAAACGACTACTTTTAGTACTACGTCTATTAGGTGTGACTGATATACTGCATGTATTGCGCGAACGGATTTACGCCAGGGGGGCATGATTCGCAATTTCTGTCTGTCGGGATGACGCGGTAAGCATGCCATTACGACCTGACGACACACTCGGCGCACACGTCGCGTCCGTTCTCGCCCCTCATTATGAGGTCGAAGCCGAGATCGGACGCGGGGGAATGGGCATTGTGTATTGCGCCCAGGACAAACGTCTGAAGCGCAACGTTGCCATCAAGCTGCTCCCACCCGAGCTCGCTTTCCGAACGGACATTCGTTCTCGCTTTTTGCGAGAGGCGGAGACCGCTGCCCAGCTGAGTCATCCGAACATCGTTCCGATCTACAATGTAGAGGAGCGGGACAACCTCGTCTTCTTCATCATGGCGTTCATCGCGGGAGACAATCTCGCGACGAAACTCCAGAAGGAAGGGCCGATGGAGCCGGGCGAGGTCAGAAAGGTCCTGCGCGAGGTGGCCGACGCACTGGCATATGCGCATAAGCGCAACGTCGTGCACCGGGACATCAAGCCTGACAACATCCTGATCGACTCGGACACGGGTCGCGCGATGGTCACCGACTTCGGTATTGCCCGCGCACTGACTGATACCGGTGACTCCCGGTTGACGGCAACGGGTATGGCTATCGGTACGCCAGCTTATATGTCGCCCGAGCAGTCGGCCGGTGAATCGGATATCGATGGCCGCAGCGATCTCTATTCGCTGGGTGTGGTTGGATATCAAATCGCATGCGGTGAGCTGCCGTTCAACGCGCCAAACACGCCGTCCATGCTCGTAAAGCATCTGTCGGAGATGCCGATGCCCCTCGAGCAGAAACAGCCAGACCTGCCGCCGGATCTCTCTCGCGCGATCATGATCATGCTCGAGAAAGATCCAGCGCATCGGTTCCCGGACGCTCAGTCAGTCATGGTAGCGCTGAGCAGCGGCGTGATGCCAACGCTCCGTACGGCGCAACAACCGGCCGGAGCACCGATGGGACTCGCCGGATTTCCGTCGATGCAGCAATCGTCTCAGCGCGGAACTGTCGCCGCTCGCAGCGGTGGATTCCGTGCGGCGAACGTACCATCGCCCGATGAGCTCGATCGCTGGAATGCGCACCCCGTCAAGAAATTCAGGAAGAAGCTCGCACCGTATCTGGCTGTCAACGCGATCCTGGTGCCGCTATCGATTTTTGGAGATGGCGGATTCCTTGTCGTGACTGCGTTCTGGTCGATCGGCATGGCGGTGAACTACTCCAAGCTGTGGCAGGAGGGTTACAACTGGCGTGACGTCTTCCGGCAGCCGCGCGACCGTCTCTTCTTCGACGTCGCTGCCGAGACGATCGACGATGCGCGCGCACTGTTCGATGAATCGAAGCGCGAGAAGGTGCGCGCTCGCGCTCGTGCACGCGCTTCCGGCGGAATGTTCGAAGACCGTCCCTCATCGGCTGCACTTGGCAGTGGTACCTCTGGTTCCGCCGGCCTTGGGGGTCGCCGCATGGCGCGGTCGCCGCTTCCGGGTGAAGGTGCGCCCGCGCGCCTTCCCGCAGACGATTCACCGTACGGCTCAGCGCTCCAGTCGGTTCGGATGGATCGCGATGAGATTCATCGTCAGCTGCAGGCGATGAGCAAGGACGAACGGGAGCAGATTCCCGACGTCGCCCAGTCGGCAGATGCGATATATAGAAAGGCGATGCAGGTCGGCAGCACACTGGCTGAGATCGACTTGCGGGATGGTAGGGATACGCCCGAGTCAATCGAAAAGGAAATTGGGAAACTCGAATCAGAGGCTAACCCGCTCGATTATCGCGCGAGCGAGGAGCGCGTCCGCCGGCTTGCCCATCTCAAGAGACAGCGTCGCGTAGTGTCTGACCTCGACAAGAAGCGGACAGAGGCCGAAACGAAGCTCGAGCATTGCCGCCAGCTGCTGCGAAGCATGCGCCTCGAACTACTCAGATATAGATCCGCGGGCATGGCAGGTGCATCCAATGGTCTCACCATGGTAACTCAGCAGGCCCAGGTGGTCGTGAAAGAAATGGGTTATCTGTCTGATGCTGCTGCCGAGGTCAACGCGTTGTAGCAGCGTGCGGGCACTCAATCGAATCAAAAATGAAGCTAATAACGATTCTTCTCGCTCTGACGGCGACGGCCTGCACCGACAGCGCAACCGTGGCTGCCCGCGATGCGTTGGGAGAGCCGGTTACACCGGTAGCATCGGCCGAAGATGCCGCGCGGGCCGACTCGATCCGGAAGGATTCAATCGAAAAAGCGCGGATCGTGCGTGTGCCGACGCCGGATACTCTCCGCGGTCTCTATATAAATCGGTGGGCATCGCTCGGTCAGAAGATGAACCAGATGATCGAGGTGGCGAAGACGACCGAGGTGAATGCCTTCGTGATGGACGTGAAGGATGATCGCGGTTTTGTCCTGTACAAGTCGAGAGTGCCGCTCGCAAACCAGATTGGCGCGGATACCAACAGTGTCATGTCGCACAGAAAGCTCCGCGCGATTCTCGATACGATGGTGGCGCACAATATCTATCCGATCGCGCGGATCGTCGTCGTGAAGGATCCACTGCTCGCGATTGCGAACAGTCAGTGGGCGATCAAGCGAAAGTCCGATATGCAGCCCTGGCTCGACAAGAACGGGATTCCGTGGCTCGACCCGCATCATCGCGAGGTGTGGCAGTATGCAGTGGACCTCGCGAAGGAGGCGTACGACCTTGGCTTCAGCGAGGTCCAGTTCGACTACGTTCGCTTTCCCGATGAGAAGCGGCTGATCAGTGAATCTGTGTACCCGCTGGCGAATGGGCGCGTGCGCGCGCAGGTGATTCGTGATCAGCTTGCGTATGTGCGGGGTGCGCTCAAGCCGCTCGACATGCCGGTTACCATCGACGTGTTTGGATTGACTGCGACAGACACCACCGACATGGGCATTGGCCAGAAGTGGGAGTTGTTCGTCGATCAGGCTGACGTCGTGCTACCCATGGTGTATCCGTCGCACTTCGCTCCCGGCACCTACAAGATAGGGAATCCGAATGCAAATCCCTATTCGACTATCGATCGCGCGATGAAGGACGTGAAGGCGCGGACATCAGGGGTCCCGAACGCTGCGAAGGTCATTCCGTGGTATCAGGACTTCACGCTTGGTCCGCCGCGCTACGGAGTGGAGCAGGTGCGTGCTCAGATGAAGGCCGGATACGACAACGGGTTCCACAGCTGGATACTGTGGAACCCGGGAAGTCGCTACACGATCGGTGCGTTAAGGCCGCGGTAAGCGGCCGGTCGTCACGCCCGCGGCGCGGTCGAGCGCATCCGCTTCTGCCGTTCTTTCATCTCGGCGATGTTCTTGTCGAACGCAGCCTGCTGATCTGCGGCAAGCACCGCACGAATATCCGCGTTCTGCTTGTCCATCATCTCAGTCATCTTCGTGCGCGCGGCGGGATCCTGGCGCCCTGCGCCGGCGGACATGGTCTTGCCGCGCTCAGCGCGATATTTCGCCTGAATGCTGTCGACTGCGAGCTGCTGCGATGCGGTGAGTGTTATGCCTTCGAACAGCGTCGCCTGGCCTCGCATTCCCTGGCCGCGCGATCCGGGCGCTCCCTGGCCCTGGCCTTGGCCAGCGCCCGGCGTTCTCTGTGCTCCGGCTGTCGAGGCACTCGCGACGAGCGCGAGGCTGGCTGCTGCAATTTTGATCCAGCTCATTCCATCTCCTGATTTGTGTTGGCTGATGTCGTGCTGACACAAGTAGTACGCGCGAGTGCGCCAAACGGTTGAGTACGGTGCTGTACTCATTTGTTTACGCCAAAGTTCCCGGTGCGTCCGTTTCGCGAAATTCTTAAGTTGTTGCGCTGTAACGCTTTAGCTGACGTACCCTAGCGCCAAGAACAAAAAATGCTATTCTTACGCCCACCGCCTGATCACGTTTTTCCAGTTCGGCCGGCGGCCCTGCTTTTTCCAACTATTTATCATGACGTCGAGCGCGATCGTGACTCTGCCCAGCTCCGCAGCCGGTATAACGCTTCCGCCACCACCTGGTGCCGGCGAAACAATCACATTCCCGCTCGGGTGGCTTCTCGATAACGCCTCCGGCCCGGTCAAATACCGGTCGGCAACTGAGGTAGCCCGGCTCAGCGATACATCACTCAGGGGCATCGAGTTTCTACCTTACGCGCATCGCCCGGCACTCAAACTTTCGCTCACGCAGAACGTCGACGGCATCTGGAACGAGTCGATGCTTGCGGTTCCAAAGCACGGAAACGAGTTCGCCGGTATCGGAACGATTCCGGCGGTGCGTCGGCTCCTCGAGTACGGATGGGATCGCGAGTCACCCCCAATCGCGCTCGCTCGACGCGCACTATTCCGCTTGTTGGCCGAGGATAATGATTCTTCGTATCTCTATGAGCTTGCACCGAAGGCAAAGGATGATGACTCGGTGCGACGGGGCAGGATGCAGCTCCGCGAGGCAGCAGCAGCGGCACTGGCGCAGGCAGGATACGAGAGCGACCCGCGCCTGCGCGGTGCCGCGCGCAGAATCATGGAGCGCACACATCAATACCTTGCTTCGCCACTCGCCGAGAAACCGTGGAAGCGAGTGGGCAACGTGCACGTGCTCGCACCCGAAGTGTCGCCGCCGACCTTCAACATGCTGACGATGCTTGCGCACATGCCGATCTTCAGGAACGAGAACTACACGGAGATGGAGCGCGTATATGAGTACATCGCGCAGCCGCATCCGCGTCAGGACTCGACCCAGATCGTCGGCAAGAAAATGGTCGAGCAGCCGCACTTCATCCTCGGCGACAGACTGCCGCATCGCAACGCGGTCGAGTCCGACATTCCGTTCGCGCTAATGTGGCTCGAGACAATGGGTCGGCTGGGCTTTCTTCGCCGCAACGATAACTGGATGAAGATGTTCGAGCGGTTCGAGGACGACCGCGACCGCTCGGGTGTGTGGCATCCGCATAAAGGTTCGAACATTCCCGCGACGACGAACCCGCGCGTGTGGCCGATGTTCCCGCTCGAGGATCTCTCCAGCAGCGGCACGGCAAAAGCATCGGGCGCGGCATGGTCAGATGTGACGTTCAGGATCGGCCTGATCGGCAAGCTGCTCGGCCGCGAAGTCAAAATCATCTAACAGGCAGTCAGCAGCATGTTATTGCGCGGCCGCGTTCCTGCCGGAGATTTGTATCCGGCGGGTGAACGTGATGTCCACGCGCGTTTCGTACGACTTGCTTCAGGTGTGCGCGTTCGTGTCGTCGAAGCAGGGTCAACGTCAGCGCCCCCGATCGTCATCGTACCGGGCTGGGGCTGTACTGCGTGGCTCTATCGTGATCCCCTTCGCGGACTGGCAAACGCCGGCTTTCGCGTAATTGTCGTGGAGCTCAAGGGGCAGGGGCTGTCTGACAAGCCGACAGCCTCCGACGAGTATACGCTCGACGCGATGCGCGACAACCTCATCGCAGTCCTGAACGCCCTCTCGCTTCCGGTCACTGGGGTGATCGGGCATTCGATGGGAGCCGCAATCGCAGCGCAGGCTGCGGTCATCGCGCCCGATCGCATTACCGGTGTTGCTCTCGTTGCACCTGTCGGGTTTGCCGGTGTCGCGGGGCTGTCGATATTCAGGGCACTGACGCCCGGGTTCGCGGTCCCCGCGCTTCCATATGTCGCAAGGCGCTTCGTCGTGAGAGTGATGCTGGATCTCGTCTACGGGGATCTCGCCGAGCCGACCGAACGCGACATAGAGGAGCTTCGTGCGCCGACCCAGTTTCCTGCATACACCTGCGCACTGCGGCACCTTCTGCACGAGTTCACGTGGGACTCGGCGTTTCCGCGCCTCGCCGTACCTCATATCGTGATCGCCGGTGAAAAGGATCATCTGTCACCGGGTCGGGACGCCGCGCGTTATGCCGGTGATAGTCGAACGCGCGTGATAGCGGGTGCCGGACACGTCTTGTTCAGCGAGGCCCCGGAGGCTGTGAACCGAGAACTCGTGAGTTTTTTCAGAAGTCCGCATAGGCCGGGCTATATTTCGACTCAGAATGAGCAAGACTCCAGCGCGTGGAGGATCGAGGCGTAAATCCTCTTCTGCCCCGTCGACAACACAAATGAGCGTGGCTCCGGCAGATCCGGAAGCCGCGGAAGTCACCGAACCCATAATCGCTGTCGAGAACGCGGAGATCCCGCAGATCGCGGGCGTCCTTCCGGGATTCGAGGAGCTGGGGTTGATGCCCGAGCTCCTTCGCGCGGTGAAGGAGGCGGGATACACGAGTCCGACGCCCATTCAGCAGCAGGCAATTCCCCCTGCACTGAATGGCCGGGACCTTATCGGCCTCGCGCAGACCGGGACCGGTAAGACAGCCAGCTTCACGCTCCCGATACTTCACCGCCTTCTTGGCGAAGGTCATGGTGATGTGAAGGCGAGCGCGCATCGCGTTCGCGTTCTGGTGCTGACCCCGACCAGAGAGTTGTGTGTGCAAGTCGATGAGAGCTTTCGCAAATACGGCAGGCACACGGGACTGCGAGTCGCTGCGATATTCGGCGGAGTTGGAGTGGAGCCGCAAACGAAGGACCTGCGCGCCGGTGTCGACGTGATTGTGGCAACCCCTGGCCGCCTCATCGATCATATGGAGCGCCAGAATGTCGTGTTCGACGATCTCGAGGTGCTCGTGCTCGACGAGGCGGATCGAATGCTTGACATGGGATTCGCTCCGCAGCTCAACCGCATTGTGGCTGAGGTGCCGCGTTTCAGGCAGACGCTGTTGTTCAGCGCGACGATGCCTCCGGAAGTCGAGGCACTCGCGCGGAAGTACCTGCGCAAGCCGCTGGTGATTCAGGTTGGACGCCGTTCTTCCGCCGCGAGCACGGTGACGCACGCGGTGTATCCCGTTCCCCGGGACAAGAAGACCGACCTGCTGGCTCAGCTCCTTCTGGAGAAGGGCATGGACTCGGTCCTGATTTTTTCGCGCACGAAACACGGCGCGGATAAGGTTGTGCGCCATCTGTCGTCGCGCGGGATCAGCGCGACGGCGATGCACGCTGACAAGTCACAAGGCGAGCGGACGCGGGCACTCGAGGATTTCAAGAGCGGCAAGGTCAGAGTACTAGTTGCAACAGATATCGCGCAGCGAGGGCTCGACGTCGAGGGGATCAGCCACGTGATCAACTATGATGTTCCGCAGCAGCCGGAGGACTACGTGCACCGTATCGGTCGCACTGGCCGCGCGGCGTCGACTGGGGATGCTTTTACTTTCATGGCGCCTGATGAGATAGCGATGGTCCGCTCGATCGAACGAATCATTGGCGAGCCGATACCGCGCATATCCGTTCCGGGGTATGACTTCGGATCAGTCATGCCAGTGGGGACTGCGGATAGCGGACTGAGCTGATTTCGGACTGCGGACTTACTGCGGACTGCGGGTAGAGGGCTGAGCTGATTGCGGTCTGCGGACGTATTGCGGACTGCGGATTACGGACTAGCGCACGCTGTTAGCTCAGTCCGAATTCCGCAGTCCGCAATACCGTCCGCAGTCCGCCATCAGCTCAGTCCGCGTTCCGCAGTCCGCAATACCGTCCGCAGTCCGCAATCAATGCCTGACCCGCCCCAGGCGGGAGATGACGATCGTGTCGCTTACGGCGTTCCGGGAAATGACGAGCGAAAAGTTCGCGGCTCCGTAACCCACTCCGATCGGCGAGTAAGTCATCGATGTACGGTTCGTAGAGAGTGTCACACCATGTGCTTCTCCTACCTCGCGCTTCCGTATCAGCTCGGCTCCAACGCCAACGGTTATTTCCCCGAGAGTGGGATCGATCGAAAGTCTGCTTTGAGCTCCGCGCGAGATCGCCGCGTGCCGGGCTATCGAGAAAAGCGACTCGACTTCCGTGACTGCGCCTCTGACGGCGATCGCGTCGAGAAACCCCGCCGCCCGCGGGATTGTTATTGCAAGCAGGGCGGATGCGATGGTAATGACAATAGACAACTCGATGAGCGTCGCCCCGCGACCTGCGTTTCGCATTGATCCTCCCGGTGGTGTAGAGAGAATCAGTAGGCGGGTAGGGATACGAGACAGGCGCCGTCTTCTTGCGCGAGCAAGCATTTGCGCGCTACATCTGAAATACTTCCTCACCAGTGCCGGGACGAGTCGGTCGCAGAACCCGTACACGTTCCAGCAAGAGTGTCCTAAATCGGTGACAATCGGCTCGTTTCAGGAACGTCTGGAGTGGTCGTAAACCGTTGATATATCATCACTTAACCCTGCATACGCCAACTGGCATCTACCATGCGAATCCCCTATACCATGACAATCCTTTCGTTCTCGCGGGGCACCGCGGGGAAGATGAATAGATGGGGGTTCGCACTCCTCGCCGCGGGGCTTCTCGCGGCGGGGAGGCCAGCGAATGCGCAGCTGCTCGAGGAGCTGCAGTCGCGGGTACCCGGACTCCCGAAAAAGCTCCCTCAGAGGCCGGCGGTTCCCCCCGCTTATCGGCCTCCGTCGGGGATGTGTCGAATCTGGATCGAGGGTGTTCCCGCGAACCAGCAGCCGGCACCGACTGACTGCGTGACTGCTGTCCGCAACCGGCCAGTCAATGGCCACGTGATCTTCGGCGACTCGCCGAAGCGTGGCAAGGAAAAGACAAAAAAGGGAAAGTCCAAGAAGGACAATCTGGACAGCGGGATTTTTCCAGTCTCATAGGAGATAGAACGATGAAAAGAATTGCATTGGCATTTGGCCTGGTTGTGGCCACCGCGATGGCGGCGCCCCTTTCGGCGCAAAGCCGCAGCGACGGACCATGGTGGGATCCCGCCAATACGGGAACGCGCAGCGGAAGCACCACGCGCACGGATACCCGCGACGGCCGCGTTTACGATGACGGCCGGATCTATAACGACCGTGTTCACGATTCGCGCAGAGCTGATGGACAGTGGCGTCGCGAAGGCCGCACGCGCAACGGTAGCACGACTTACAGCCGCACCCGCTATGACTCGAACCGCAACCTCATTCATGAAGTAGCTGTTCGCGACAGGCTTGGCCGCTACCGCGTGATCGAACGTCGGGTTTTGCAGCGTCCCTCCCGCGACGGGCGTTACGACGACCGCCGTGGTCGTGATCGCAACGACCGATGGGACCAGAACAACGGTCACGACAATGGCAGGCACGTCGGCCAGAACAAGAACAAGAACAAGAACAAGGGAAAAGGTCGCGGCAACCGCTAACACCTCTACCTGAGATCGAAGAAACGGCTCCGGGAATCCGGGGCCGTTTTTTCGTTTATCCCAGAGCGCACATCGGCCGGGTTACGCGTTAGTCCCGTTTCTTGCAATTTGCCGGGTCACATGCGAAACGTCAGAGACCAGTTCCTCCCTCCGGATCACGACGCGTTCGTCGCGGCAGATCCGCCGACGGGACGCATTATCGTCATCGCGCCAACACGCGCCGCATGCGAGACAATCGAGCTCGCTCTCGCGCTCGACATCGAGACGGTCCTCGAGCAGCAACATGGTCAGGAGATCCGGGGACTCGCCGCGCAGGGCAAAGGCTTCGGAATTGTCGCCGGCACCGGAACAGGCAAAACCCTGTCGATCCGGCCGATCGCCGAAACCATCCTTCGCACGAAAGACCTGCGTGTCGGCGTGGTCAATCGCGAGCGCGAAGCGACCCCCGAGACCCCAACATGGAACGTCATCGTAGTCACCACCGGCATCGCGCGACGATGGTTTCAGGACGGAGATATCCTTACTTCGGACACCCTGGTCGTCGACGAAATCCACCAGACATCGGCGGAGCTCGAACTCTGCCTCGCACTCGGCAAACGTGTTGGATGCCGCTTCATCTGGCTGTCGGCCACCGTCGATCCGACTTTCTACGCTCATTATCTCGAGGCAGCAACAGTTCTCCAGAGTTACGCGTTCGATCCCGCGAGAGCAGCGGACGTAAGAGTCATACGAAAGGATCCGCTGGAATTTCTCGATGACAGGTTCCTGATGCGGGTGATCAAGGAGAAACGCGGTGTTGGGATGTTTCTGCCCACGCGCGCAGGGGTCGAACAGGCAGCGGAGTCAGTATCGACGGGCTTTCCGCGCATCAACACGGCGTATTATCACGGCGGCGAGCCGATCAGGATCATCAGGCCGTTTCTCGAGACGGGCGAAAAGAAACCGTATTTCCTCGCCATGACGGCTGCTGGTCAGAGCGCGCTCAACGTGAAAGGGCTCGACACCGTTATCATCGACGACAGCCGGTTCGGTAACATCATCGAGCGCGGAAAGAACGTGCTCACACGCATGCATCTCGGCGCCAACGAAATCCTGCAGATGGCGGGGCGCGTTCATGGCCGGGTGGAGGGTGGGCGGGTATTTATTTTATCCGACCGCGACATCCAGTTCGAGACGCTGAAACCAACCGCGCCTGAGTTCCAGCTCGCCGGCGATTCCGAGCGAGTGGCTATGACTTGCGCGGATCTTGGGGTCGACGCGTCAGATCTCGATCTGCCTGTTCCGCTTGATCGGATTTCGTATCGCAAAGCGATGGCCCTCCTCGAGTCACGTGGAATCATCGAGAACGGCCGGCTCTCTACATACGGCAAGGCTGTCGAAGCGCTGCCGGTGGACCGTCCGTGGGCGGAGCTCCTCGTGAACGGCGACGACGAGCTCGTGCCGTATCTCGCGGTTATGAGCTCAATCGAGTCGCTTCACCGGATGACACGCGAGGAGCGGGATCTTGGCGGGATTGTCATTCCCGGAAGCGATCACCTCACGGCTTACAATCTCTATGCAGAAGCGTTCACCCAGTGCGGCTACATGGGTGAGGTCTACGGCCTGCCACGTCACCTCTTTACCGAAGAAATAGAAAGCTGGGCAGAGCGACGGGGTGTGCTCGTGAAGGCGATCGAAGATACTGCTCTCGGAATGGCGAGCGTCTTCCGCGGCCTTGGCATGCAGCTCCCGTCGCGAATGCCGATAGCACGCGACAACACGCTGCGCAAGTTCGCGGAGCTTCTCGCGCGCTACATGCCGCTCGATCTGGTGATCGACGAGCAGACGGCGGAGGGAAACAACGCGCGGGTTTCGAAGACGAGCGTGTGTGGTAGCTGGGGACCGATTGCCGGCGAGCTTCGTTACTTCGCTGACAGGTCGGGGACTCCGCGAGCGGGGATCGAAGGCACACAGGTTCCGATGCATCTCATTCGCAGGTATGCGACGCGTGGGATATCAGCGGTGAGATACGATCCGAAGCGGAAGGGCGGAATGCTCGTGCTCGAGCACACACTCGAGTACTTCGGCTTTCAGTTGGAGAGGGAAGTCGAGGCGATCGAGGAGTTCGCACCGGAGATCGCACCCCGGGCGAGGAAAGCGCTCGCTGATGCTCTCGCCAAGGGTCAGGCGCGGCATCTCGCAGCGAAAAAGAATCGTGCTGCGATCGAGGAGATACGTCAGACGTACAGAAAATCCGGCGGAGCCACGCGGAAATTCGGCTTGAGCGAGCTGACTGACTGGTATGAAGCGCACCTAGTCGAAGTCGGCTCGATGAACGATTTCCGCAATGCGAAGCTCGTGCTTGATCGCGACTCGATCGTGCCGCGCGACGTTCGGGAAAAGTTCGCTGGGCTCCCGACTAACGTTGTGATTCGTGAACGTGAAGTCGACATCGAGTACGATGTCGAAGAAGGGGAATCAGGAAAAACTGCCGTCGCTCGGTTGCGTCTTCCGGAAAAACTGGCGCGATCAATGACGAATGAGGAGTTGCCGGAACTCGACAGGCCTTTACGCTTCGTCGTAATACGCGGTCAGCGTGGCTCAATCAGGGGTGACACCCTCGATGAGCTGCAGGATTTGCTCGCGCGACCCTGGTCACCCGATGAAGTCGGCGAGTCAGAGGGGTTCAACGACGTGCTTTCACCCGAGGAGCTGCGCGCGAGAGATCTTGCGGCGAGACAGCGGCGCGGGCGAAGGGACTTCTCGCAGCGCCCGGGGGGGCGGAACAGCTCGGGCCGGGGCGGTTCAGGACGCAGCGGTGGAAAACCGGGGCGGGGAAAAGGGCCAGGCCGTAAATTTCGCGGGCGATGACTCATCACACACGCGACTATTTTCTCGCGCACCAGAAGGTTGTCCAGGACAGTATCGACGCCCTTGCGCCAGTTGCTGAATCGGCGGGTCGCGCTCTTGTGTCTGCGCTTGCAGCAGGGAACAAGGTGATCTGCTTCGGCAATGGCGGCAGCTCGAGCCAGGCGAGTCACATGGCTGGCGAACTGACAGGACGATTCAGCAAGTCGCGGCTCCCGCTGCCTGCGCTGTCTCTCTCCGCCGATGCAGGAACTGTAACGTGCATCAGCAACGATTTCGGCTACGAGGCAGTCTTCGAGCGACAGATTGAAGCCTTCACCCAGAAAGGCGACATTGCTCTTGCACTGACGACAAGCGGAAAGTCACCCAACGTCATTCGCGCGCTGAAAGCGGCGAAGGCGCGGGACGCGATTACAATCGCACTAACAGGGGGAGCTGCATTGATCGGGGCTGACGCAGATCATGTTCTCGCCGTCCCCAGTACCGTTACCGCCCACGTGCAGGAAGTTCATTTGATGCTGCTGCACCTGTGGTGCGTAGAGATTGACCGGGCGTTTACTTCAGGGTAGTCCTTAAGTCCTTCCCAATCTCGACCTTACCGCTTCCCCGGCCCTCGACCACCATCGCCTGCTAAGGGCAATTTTCAAACGGATTGCGAGGATGATCGCGACCCCTGCCGGATGGTAGACGAGTGCCGATGCCAGCGCGCCGCGAATTCCCTCTGACTCGACTGCCTTGCGCATCATCGCCCGGTATGGCTTGATGAGACGCTTGCGGCCTCCTTCCAGAAAAAGCAGCGGTTCTGCATTCCACGGGTCGAACTCGACAAAATGCCGGCCCGATTCCCAGGTTGGCCGTACGAACATCGTGGCGCGCTCGTTCATCATCGCAGCGGAAAAACTGAAGGTGCTGTTGCTGGTGGCGAGGATGTCGGCCTGGGTCATGACGTAATAGTCGCGATAGAAGGCAACATCTTTTCCTTTTAGTCTGTCCGGCGGGGGCGTGATGAGGTCGTGCGCAGTTACCGGGTTGAACCTCGCAAAATGGGCTGTGACTGCCGACACATCATTGCTGCAGACGTAAAGAACAGGATCATCGAGGTCGTTCCAGATCGAATCGAGCCAGTCCGCCCACCACGAGGCGGGCACCATCATCGTCTGGCCCAGATGCGGAAGCCACTTGTAATCGCCGGTGCGCAAGTGGATTGCGACAACTGTCCGGCCGCGTTCCCGAAGCTTCATGACCGGCTCGTAGAGCCATTCGCGCATGTCGGCGCATGGCACGAACAGCGAGCGAAAAAAATCGCGGTGTGGCAGGTATGCCCTGGTATGCCACTGAAAGAAGCCAATGAGATCGCCGGAATCCGAACCTGTCTCCAGCGCTTCCATTCCTACCTTCCCTGGTTCCTGCTGATACAGCCGCTCGAGATACGGTATGAACTCGGGCGCCAGCTCGAGCAGCGGCTCGAGGCTCGAACCGGTTTCGATCAGCGGGCGAAGGCCACCCGATACGGCGGCCTCTTTGTGGCCGAACAGGTGTTGACCTATCCACGCTCCGCACTCGGGCGTTGCCCCTCCGGCGCGCGCCGCGATTCGCAGGAACGCATACTGGAATACCTGGTTGCCGAAACGTCCGAGTTGTCCGATAGCTGACATTCCGAGAACGTGCCTGGTTTCTGACTGCATCTTTCCAAGTTGTCAGGGTCCTGATTACCGTGCCAGTAGTGTAACACAAGGTATTATCAGGGGATTGTAGGTTTCCTGTGAGCATCGCATCAGCTAGCCACTTCTCGCCCTTCAATCACAAGCTTTGAGCCTTATTAATTTCTTCGGGAAAATCCGGGGGCGTTCCAGAGTTCTGGTGTTCGGGCCTGCTCCTTCTGCGCTACCGACCGCGGCGCGAGTGCTCGTTACGAACGAGGCATTCAGGGACTCGTACCAGGAAGCCAGCGAGTTTGTCGAAGGACGCCGAGGGTGGTCGATGTGGCGGGAACTCGACAACAACCTTCCCCCCGAAGCAGTCACGGCGACCGAGCGCAATTTTGTGGAGGAGACGGTCCTTCAGCTTGCCATCGCGCGAACACTGATCGAGGGCGGTACCCAGTTCGATGCAGTCGCCGGAATCAGCCTCGGCGATGCTGCCGCGGGTTACGCATCTGGAGCGCTCACGTTCGAGGAAACTCTCCACGTAATGTGTTCAACCATAGAAGCAGTGCTGCACGCTCGCGGTGGTGATCTCGTCGTGGTGCAGGCTCCACCTTCGCGCGTCCGCGAGATCGTCGCCAACGATGGCGTTTCCGCAATCTTCGACTGGTCGGAATCGAGCGTCTGGGCTGTGCCCGACGAACATGCGAAGAAAATGCAGAGACAGCTGCGCGCCGCAGGGGTCGCCTACGTCAGGCTCGGTTTCAACTGTCTGTCACACACTGATCGGGTGAACGTAGAGGGGCTCAGAAAATCTCTCGATACTATCGGTGAGCGGGCGGCAACGCTTCCCTACTACTCGACGCTCGAGGGAGGCCTGGTGGATACGGGTGTCATTCCGAGAGGCCGATGGGTGAGGTCGATCTCCAGCCCGGTAAAGCTGACCGCGATGTGGCAGACAATGCTCCGGGACCGCCAGTCGAATTGGATCTACGCGGGTTCGGTTCCCGCCGACAAGGACTTTTTCGCGTCACTTCCATCGAGACGCCGGCCGCGTTCGTATGTTCGCGCCGAGACGTTGCTCGAGCGCCCTGCCGCCCCGCAGAATGCGCACGACGTAGATGGTCCGAGGGCCGAGGAGACCGGAAGCATGCCATCCGTGGTGGGCTCAGCTTCCTTCGCTCAGGATCCGTACCCTTTCTATAGTAGGTGGCTCGACAAAGGCACCGTACATCGGCTCGGCGACGGTGTATTCGCTGTCCTTGGTCACGATGCGTGTCTCTCCGTTCTGAGACAGCCGACGATGTTCTCGAGCAGTCCGTTCGCGACCCTGTGTCCGGTGTTGCCTGGTGCTGATGCGCCTCTTCACACGCATGTGCGCAGGGCATTGGGCAGCTATTTCACTCGCGAGCGTGCCATCGCGCAGCGAGACTGGATGATCGAGACTACGCGGAAAAGAGTTCTTGATCTTCGGCGCCGAAAATCGTTCGACCTCATCGCCGAATTTTCGTCGTCACTGCCGTTCACGTTTTCATGCGGGTGGCTGGGAGTTACAGAACAAGGCGCGATGATCCTCGCACCGATACCACCTGACGATGTGACGTGGCCCGACGTCGAGCGAGCACTTGGACAAGGTGGTCTTGCGCGGCATGTCATCGAAGAAGGTGTGCTGACTCGCGAAGAAATTCAAAAGCTGATGCCATTCCTGATCGGCGCCGGAACACTCACCGTACGAGACACAGTGTCGTTCGCGCTCCACACGCTGATGAATCGGCGCGATATCCTCGAAGGCCTCGTTCGCGAGCCGGCAGGAATTCCCGCATTCATGGAAGAGCTTTTCCGTTTTGAACCCGGCATTCATGGGGTACCGAGGCGGCCGCGGGAGAATGTTGTTCTCGACGGTGTCGAGGTACCCGCTGGCAGCACATTGTGGGTGCTTCTCGCTGCGGGGAACCGCGACCCATTGAAGTTCAATCGACCTCACGAGTTTCTGCCGAGCCGAACAGAGAAGCACATCTCGTTCGGAGTAGGGCCGCATTTCTGTATTGGCGCTCAACTTGGAAGGGTGGAGATTCAGCTTCTGCTCGAAGTCATCGTGCCTGTCCTTCCCGAGCTACGCACGGTTTCGCCGCCGGATTTCTACCTGACGAGAGACCTCCGGTCGCCAGATGCATCCCTGCCGTTCATGCGCGGCTTGACGTCCTGGCAGGTCGAGTTCTCAAAGTGATGGGCAGCTTGTCGCGGAGCGGGCAGCCACGTCCAGGCCGCATCGACCTGAGGGTTCTCGCATCGCCCGAGTTCGCGAGAGATCCATACCCTCACTACTCAGCGTGGCGTGATCATGCCCACGTTCAGAAAGTGGAAGGCAAGAGCTGCTGGATGATTCTCGGGTATGACGCTGCCCTCTGCGTGCTGCGCGACCACGTGACCTATTCGTCGAAACCGAACGCGAACGTTTCTCCATCTCTGAATGGTGCTGATCAGCCGGCGCACACCGCACTGCGAAGGATACTGCAGCCGTACTTCACTCCGGAGAGTCAGCTCACCCGGCGGCAGCGGGTAGGCGAAATCGTTCGCGAACGGCTGGAGCACCTGCGGCGGTTGAATGACTTCGATGCAATCGCTGACTTCACTTCTCCGGTTGCTCACACTGTCGCCTGTGACTGGCTTGGGATGACCGAGCAGGGCGCGGCTGTAATTCGCGCCCGTGATGTCACTTCGCTCACGTGGAGAGATGTCGAGGACAGTATTGAACCTGACGGGCTCATGGACCGTCTTGCGGGCTCGGACGCGATCGATAGACAAACCCTTGCCGAGCTGGCCGGGTTCTTTTTGATGGCGGGTGTTGAGACCGCGAGGGAGGTCGCGCTCTTTTCGCTTCAGCTCCTGCAGCAGAATCCTCGTGTTGTGACCGAACTCGCCGCATCGCCGTCCCGTCTCCCCGCATTCCTCAGCGAGTTTCTCCGACTCGAGCCACCAGCGCACACACTCTTTCGGCTCACAAGATCTGAAGTCGAACTCAATGGTGTGAGAATTCCGGCTGGAAAGCTGCTGTGGATATCGATCGCCGCGGCCAATCGCGATCCTTTGGTGTTTGCGGACCCGAACGCGATCGACCCCAGTCGCAAGGCACGACATCTCTCCTTCAGCGTCGGCCCTCATTTCTGCCTTGGCAGTCATCTTGGGCAAGTCGAGGGCGAGGTGATGCTTTCGGAGATTCTTCCTGATCTGCCTCGCCTGCTCGATCGGCCGGGGTCTCCGGAGCTGCGATTTGTCGGCACCGATGGTGCCCCTTCGCTGAGGCAGGTCGTGCGGTGGAGACTCTCGCTGCGATGAGCGCAGTGCACGTCACTGTCGCAACCGCGATAGAGCGAGGCCTGGAATATCTCGAGCGTGTGCAGATGGCCACCGGTCAGTTTCCAATGGAGGTATCTGTACGCCGCGGGTCCGGGCCGCATGGAGACCAGATCTCGGTCTCGCCAGAGCGGTCGCCGTTCTGCACAGCGCTCATAGTCACCTCGCTGGCGCAACTCGAGGACACCCGTAGGCAACTGCTGACGGAGCGTGCCGTCGCCTTCCTCGAGCGGGAGATGGAGCGAGGATCACTCTGGCGGTACTGGTGCAAAGGTACTCCAATGCATGCTCAGGTTCCGCCAGACGCAGACGACACTGCTTGTGTGTCGTTAGCGCTTCGCGAGGCTGGTCGCCCTGTTCCTGAAAACGCCGATCTACTGATAGCGAACCGCAATCGAGGTGGCCTGTTCTACACCTGGTTCGCTCTGCGAACCGGTGCCAGTTCCAATCCACGATGGTGGTGGACTGTTGGCGGAGATGTCACCTGGGGCCGGCTCGTGACATTCTGGAGAGCAGGGGCCAACCGGCACGACGTGGACGCAGTGGTAAATGCGAACGTGGTGCGACGTCTGGGCGAACGACCCGAGACGAGTGCGGCCGTCGACTGGCTGCTCGATATCGCCGAGAAGAGTCTGGAAGAAAAGGCGGATAAGTGGTATCGAAGCGCCGCTGCATTTTATTACGCTGTCTCGAAATGTCATGCCCAGGGAATGACACGGTTCGGCGCACTCAGCAGCAGGCTCGCGGAGGTTGTGTCCAACCAGACTCATAGTGACGGGAGCATTGGAATCGACGCGCTTCAGACCGCGATGTTCCTGTCAGCCACATCGAATTTCGGCATGACGCTGGGGCCGTACCGGAAATCGGTCGAGTTCCTTGTGGGCGCGCAGGAGGATGATGGCGGCTGGGGTTCACTGCCGATTTACTGCGACGGGCGCGCAGCTCCACTCATTACTTTCGCTTCCCGTGCTGCTACGACGGGCTTCGCGATCGAGGCGCTCTCGGCGTGGGAGCGACGGGCCTCATGAGCGCGGGCCGGCCTCCTGGTGTTCTCGCGCGCGTGCCAGCTATCGACGGGCTTCGTGGCCTTGCAGTGATCGGCGTGCTTACGACGCACTCGTTCTTTGCCACGCCGAGCGACCGATCGGCTCATCTCGACCATGTTGCCAACCTTTTCGTAAGGTTCGCGGGACCGGTCGGTGTTGACCTCTTTTTTGTAATTTCCGGCTATCTCATCACCGCGATTCTGGATCAGACGCGTACGGCGGATCATCCGTACCGCACGTTTTACATTCGCCGCATTCTCCGCATAGTTCCGCTCTACTACTTGTTCCTCCTGACAATGCCGTTGCTGTTCGGCGGGCTTGGGGAGGTGTTCGTCGGCACACCCGCCACGCGAGTCTGGGACTGGGCATTCCTCACGAACATCGCCCTGGCGCAGTCGGCACCTGATGTGGTCGGCCGCCTCTTTTCCTCCTTCTGGAGCCTCGCTATCGAGGAGCAGTTCTATGTGCTGTGGCCGATTGTCATTCTTTCCCGCCCGTGGAAATCACCGGTTCGCCTCTGCATCGGGCTGATCCTGTTTTCCGTCCTCGGCAGGATGATCTTCGTAACGACTGACACGCCGCACTACGGATGGCTGCTGATGCCGACGCGGTTCGATGGGATGGCGGCGGGCGCGATGGTCGCACTTCTTCAGTCGCGCAATCCTGCGATGCTGAGAGCGTGGGCAGCGCGCGGCTTGAAGGTCAGTGGTGTGACGGTGCCGGGGCTGCTGATTTTTCTCATCGCGGCGTTCTGGCACGTCAGGGACCCCCTGTCTGCAACACTTGGAAACGGGTATACGGGCCGCATGTTCGAGATCGTGTTAGAGCCATTGGTTGCTGCTGTTGCGGCGGCGAGTCTCATTGCCACTTTCGTCCTCAGGGGACCGGGCCGTAACCCGCGCTGGCTGGAGTCGGGCCCACTCGTGTGGATAGCTCGCTACAGCTATGGCATGTACGCGCTTCACGTGGTGGTAATCATTGTTTTGATCGGAGTCGGAATTCCTGTGCGACGTCCGGTCGCGGGGCTGGACCTTCCATATCAGCTGGCCTTCACCGGTCTCGTCATCGGTTTCTCACTGGTGGCAGGATTTCTCAGCTGGCACCTCTACGAGCAGTTCTTCCTGAAGCTGGTACCACGTTATCGCTACAATGCAGGCGGAGAGCCGAGCCCGGTGGTCGGCGCTCCGGGGCCGGTTCAACCGATCATGCCGGTGCCCTGAGATATATGTCGCATCAACCTCTCAAAGCCTCCGCGTGGTGGAATTACAAGATTCCGCCGCTGCTCGCGGTCGCGTACTACGCGCTTGGCAGTGCAGGCAATCCACCGCCGCTGTCGTCTGTCTGGATGGAACTGGGAGCATACATCGTAGCTGTCACGGCGATTGCCGCATTTGGTCACGTCTTTCTCGATGCGTTCGACGTGGAGGAAGACAGGCTCCTCGGCAAGCAGAATCTCTGGGCGAGTCGAGGTGTTCCTGAGCGTTCGGTTCTCTTGATCGCATTGATCGTCGTGTCCGTCCTGCCATGGATGATTCTGCCGGCACCGCCAAGCGTGCTGATCCTGCTCGCGTTGCAATTTATTGCGTTCGCCCTCTATGCAGTTCCGCCGGTGCGACTCAAGGAACGAGGAATGCCAGGCGTTGTGACCGATGCGATGTATGCGCATGTGCTTCCTTCGCTCTGGACATGGATTCCATTTGCGGTGCTTTCTCATAATTTGGCCGCAACCTGGTTTCCGCTGCCTCTGGCAGCCTGGGCGGGTGCGGTAGGGATACGTCATCTCCTCCAGCATCAGGTAGCGCAGCTTGAGGCGGACCGCCGTGCCAATGTCGCCACGTATGCGGTGAGGCGCGGGCAGGAACAGACGCTCTCCGTCATCGTTCGTCCCGTGCTCGTATTCGAGATAGCGGCATTTGCAATCCTGCTCGTGATCATCGGACAGGAGTTCTGGCTTGTTCCGCTTGGCTTCATCGGGTTTGCAGTGCTACGACTATCAAGGATGACAGGGTCAGGTCGCGCTCGCGTTGACGACGCCGGGCTTGTTTCGGGGGTCGGCACGATGATCATGACCCGATTCTACGAACGCTGGATGCCGCTCCTGATCCTTGCGGGTCTCGTGCTGCTGGAATCATCGTACGTTGTAATGCTGCTTCTTCACCTTCTCGTCTTCGGGCGCGGTGTGCTGGAGCTCTTCCGCGACGATCTTCCGGCGATGGTAAGTGCGTTACGATCGCGCCGCGCTGGCGGGAAACCGGTTTCCAGGGGCAACACTTGAAGGTCAGGATTTCCGTTGTCGTTCCCTTCTACAATGCCAGCCGGTATCTGAAGGAGTGCCTCGATGGGCTTCTCGCGCAGGATTACCCGCGCGAGGATTACGAGATAATTCTCGTCGACAACAACTCGACCGACGAGTCGGTGAAAATCGCAGCTGCCTACGACGGGGTGACGTTATTGACCCAACCGATAACCGGGTCGTATGCGGCGCGAAACATGGGCATTTCCGCCGCACGCGGGGACATCATCGCCACGCTCGATCCGGACTGTCGTCCCTCGAGTGACTGGCTGGGCCGGGTTGAATCGGGCATGCAGCATGAGGATTGTCTGGTCCTGCTGGGTCACCAGAGGCACGCGAACAACTCGGAGCCGATGGAGCTTCTCGAGATGTACGAGGCCGCGAAGGTGAACTATGTGATGCTGCAACGTGACCGGAATCTCTACTTCGGTTACACCAACAACATGGCATTTCGTCGAACTGTGTTTGATTCTGTCGGTCTCTTTCCGGAGCGGGTAAGGGGAGGGGATACGATCTTCGTGCGGCGGGTAGTCGACCAGTTCGGATGCGATGCGGTTCGATTCAATCCGGAGATGCGCGTCACCCATCTCGAGGTCGACACTGTCGGCGCATATTACGCCAAGAGAGTGATATATGGCGGGAGCAATGAGCGCATCAGTCGCGTGATGCCGTTTCGACACCTCCAGACCCGCGACCGACTGGCGGTGTTCAGGGATGTGGTGCGCAATCAGAAGCTGCCGATTCGCAAGTCGCTCCTTCTTCTCGCTCTTCTGGCGCCGGGGGCGCTGCTGTATCACGGCGGACGTTTGCGGGCGAAACTTCGCGGCGCATGACGAAGGTGATCGTGGGCTCCCCGGTCTGGAGCCTCAATGGGGTCAACACGTTCTCGGCCAATCTCGTTCGAGGTCTCGCAGCCAGCGGACACGACGCGCGGATTCTGCTCACCGGCGTCACCTATCGTGAGCGGAAGCCGATGCCGTTTCCACCGGATTTGAAGATCGAGCAGATGAAAATTCCGGTGCTTGCAACGTGGAGGAGACGGTGGCAGACGCTCATCGACTACCTCGAATCGCACGCGCCGTGCATCTATCTGCCGAACTACGACTTCAGGCACTCGTGTGTGACTGGCGCGCTTTCCAGTCGCGTCGGAGTGGTCGGAATCGTTCACAGTGACGATCCGCGGCACTACGACCATGCTATCCGGATGGGAGAGTCCTGGAACGCCGGAGTGGCGGTCAGCTGCAGGATTGCCGATCGACTCGGGGAGCTCCGTGCCGTCCCGCGGGAGCGCCTCACGACGATCGACTATGGAGTTGCCGCCTCGGTGCAGCCGCCGGCACGAAAGCCGGCTGGTCCGCTTGCGCTCATCTACACAGGTCGCCTGGACGAAGAGCAGAAAAGAACCGGCGACCTCATCCGCATTGCTGTCGAGCTGAAACAGCGCGGTGTCGACTTCCAGCTTACGATCGTCGGCGACGGTCCGGAACGATTGACTCTCGAGCGCGGCATTGCGCGACGTGGACTTCAGGGATGCGTGCGGATCGTGACCTCGGTAAGCAATGACGACGTGCTGAGATTATGTGCAGAGAGCGATGCGTTCATCCTGACCTCGGCATACGAGGGAATGCCTATCAGCCTTCTCGAAGCGATGGGCCAGGGATGTATTGCGATCGCAACGGCAATCGAAAGCGGCGTACCGGAGCTCGTCGTCGACGGTCGCAACGGCTTCATAGTTCCGGTTGGAGACATAAGCGCTTTTGCGCAGCGCATTGCCGAAGTCGCGCTATCGACAGACATGCGTGAGCGAATGCGAAATGAAGCATGGAGCACGATTTCGACAGGAAGGTTTCGCACCCAATCAATGGTCGCGAGGTATGCTGCGGTCATCGATCAGGTAGCAGGTGAGGTCAGCGAAGGAACGTTCACGAGATCCGGCGTTGTTGCACCGATGCGGTTATCGCTGGAAGAGCGTGTCGCCGCACCACTTTGGTCATTCCGTCCCGATCTCCGGAAGCAGCTTACACTGCCTCCATGAAGACTGCCGCAGTCGTGTACGAATTCCCGAGTCACACGGAAACCTTCGTAGCAGGGCAGATTCGCGGACTCGTCGAACTCGGGTGCGACGTGCGCATTTTTGCGGATGGACCGGATCCCGTCGGCCACACCCGGGCGACTGACTACGATCTTCAGGATCGAGTTGTCTACTATGGGCTTCCGCTGAAAACTCTGCGCGATGCTGCCGGGAAGTTGAGAAGTGCCTTCCCGTCGCCAGCGCGACAGGTCGGACTAAAGCCTCGTCCACGACTCCCGTCGCTTCGGCAACGGTTCGAGGCAAGGCGGTTTGGCGGAGAGACGTTCGACGTCATTCACTCACACTTCGGTCCTGTTGGAGTGCGCGCGATCAAGCTGCGGGAGCTCGGGGCTCTTCACGGACCGGTAATAACGTCATTCTACGGCTACGATGCAGGGAGACGGTGGTCGCAGAATGACTACGACATGCTCTTTGAGAAAGGCGACCTTTTCATCGCACTGAGTCAGAGCATGCGGAGTTCGCTGCTGTCGCTTGGCTGCGATCCTGATCGAATCAGAATCCACCGGCTCGGTATCGACATCGACCGTTTCATTCCCGGGCCACGCACGAAGAGAACGGCACTCCACGTACTGTCGGTCGCGCGACTAGTTCCCAAAAAGGGTATCGAGTTCGGGCTCGACGCGGTGGCCGAGTTGCTGAGGCGGCGCGTGGAAGTGAGGTACACGATCGTTGGAGGCGGGCTGTTGAGGCGAAGCCTTGAACGTCGCGCGGCGAAGCTTGGTATCTATGGCCAAGTCAGGTTCCTCGGCCCGCAGACGCCGGCCCGCGTCGTCGAACTGATGCATGAGGCTGACGTTCTGGTCGCACCGAGTGTGACTTCCGATGACGGTGACATCGAGGGAACTCCCGTGGCGATCCTCGAGGCGCAAGCATGCGGGTTGCCGGTGGTTGCAACACGCCATGCCGGCATTCCCGAGATCGTGAACGAAGGGGAGTCAGGTTATCTCGCTGTCGAGCGGAATTCAGTTCAGCTTGCAGATCTGCTGGAGCGGTTCGTGGAGAGCCCATCGCTGCGGGTAACCATGGGAAACGAGGGACGCGCGGCCGTTACCCGGGACCACGACATCCGGAAGCTCAACAAGCAGCTTCTCGGAATTTACGAAGAGGTCAAACGGTAGGCTGTGTCGCTGTTTCCGACGGGGTTCCGGAATCGTGGGCGGCGCCAGCTGGTTCGCTGCTGGAAAGCGCGTCGTCGGCATAACATACCCATCCCGTCTCGTCTTTCACCACGAGTTCGACCTGACTTCCGAATGGAAGCGTAAGGTTGGGAACCTCATGCCCGGCTGGGAAATCCATGAGGATCGGAATATCCAGGTCGGAGAGCAGGTCGAGTAGAAAATTTTCGAACTCGTCCTCTTCTGAGCGGTCGAGTGAGAGGTGTCCGAACACTACACCCGAAAGATTCTGGAGTAGACCCGCGGCGCGAAGGTGGACGAGTCTCTCATCGGCGACTGACATCGGATCATCGCTCTCTTCGAGAAAGAGGATCGCATCGCGGGTGTCAATCTCGTAGGAAGTACCAATAGACTGCTGGACGAGCGAGAGGTTCCCGCCCGTCAGCCTCCCCGTTACGCGTCCGGGTCGAATGGAGCGTGCCACGTCGCGGCCCATCTTTGCGGCGGGTCGCGGGTTGGTGATGGCCGTAAGCAGCGAACTCGTTGTCGGGTCGCGGACGATTGGGATCAGGTCATCTACGGTTGGGCCGTGGAAAACGCGCAGTCCTGCCTGGCGCATCAGCCAGAGGTGGAGAGCGGTGATATCGGAGTAACCGACGAAGATCTTGGGATTCCGCCTGAAGATCTCAGGCTCCAGGTACGGTATCATCCGGGTAGCGCCGTAGCCCCCGGTGCCCCCGATTACTGCCTTGACCTGGGGATCGAGCCACATCCCCATGAAATTCGCGGCGCGGCGTTCGTCCTGGCTTCGAGTGAAGCGACGAAGCTCGAGGATATCGGGGTCGAGAATTACCTCATATCCTGCACGCTCCAGGGCTCTCGCTCCGCGCATGAGGTGACCCTCGCGGGGAGAGTACGACGGTGCGACGACGCCGATTGCCTCACCTCGGGCGATGGCCGGTGGGCGGAGAAGCTCACTAGATTGCGAGATATGCCGGACTCACCAGTTAAGGAGATCAAGGACCCCGTCCCGTCACCGGAGGGCGCCAGGAAGCCTGCGATTACGCAGACGCCGGGCCCGGATGTGTATTTCCGGAAGGGCTTCGGCCTCAAGGCTGAAGTCCAGGGAGAGCTTGCCTCGGATTATACCGGGAACCTGGTGGACCTGCTGCGGGAGCGCGACTTCTGCCTCGAGTCCGCCGGAACGACAGTGAGGCTGGCCCGGGAATTCGGATTCTGTTACGGGGTCGAGCGGGCGGTCGATTACGCGTACCAGACGAGGCGGAAGTTCCCCGACCGGCGCGTGGTCCTCGCGGGCGAGATAATCCACAACCCTCATGTGAACCGGAAGCTTCGGGACATGGGCGTGGAGATTCTCGAAAATGGAAAGGAGGGAATCGATTACTCCGGTGTAACTGCGACGGACGTTGTCATTCTCCCGGCATTCGGAGTGACGATCGACGACTTCACGAAGCTCCGCGAGATTGGATGCGTGATGGTCGATACGACATGCGGCTCAGTGCTCAACGTATGGAAGCGGGTCGAGAGCTACGCCCGCGATGGGTTTACGTCGCTCGTCCACGGCAAGTACTATCACGAAGAAACCCGGGCGACTGCTTCCCAGACGGCGAAATATCCTGACGCGCATTACTTCGTGGTCAGGCATATGGACGAAGCGAAGATGGTTTGCGAGTTCATCGAGGGCAGAATGTCGGGCGAGGAGCTGATGTCAAAATTCGCTCATGCGGTGTCGCCTGGGTTCGACCCGAATCTTCATCTCAAGCAGATTGGCGTCGCCAACCAGACGACGATGCTCGCGCGCGAATCGCTGGCGATAGGTGCTGAGGTCGGTGCGGCTATGGCACGGGCTCATGGCGAGGACTACGCGAAGGCGAACTTCCGTACGTTCGATACGATTTGCAGCGCGACTCAGGAGCGGCAGGATGCGGTAATCGAGCTCCTGGCGAATCCGCTCGACGTGATGGTCGTCATCGGCGGCTATAACTCGAGCAACACGATTTCCCTCGCTGCGTTGTGCGCTGAGAAGGTGACGACGTATCATGTCGAGGATGCGGCGGCGATAGATCCGGTTGCGGGGACGATCCTCCACCGCCCACCGGGAAGTCATGAGGATGTCGTAGTCAGCGACTGGCTCTCGCGTGAGGGCCTGGCCAGTATCGGCGTCACGGCTGGTGCGAGCACTCCCAATAACAAGATCGGCGACACCGTTGCGAGAATTTTCGCCACGCGGGGTGTGGACCCTTCAGCTATCACCTGAGTCGTCTCTGTTCCTGCGCGCGACGCCGGCGCGACGCCCGTGCCCGACTCCTCTGCGGCCTCTGCGTGTAGTACCCTGCGCCCTCTCAGGTCCTGCTCTGCGTCCTCTGGTTAACGGAGTTGTTACGCTCCCGAACGCTGGTTCGTGATTACTGTGGTGGGGTTCGACAGGTTTCGTGAAAAGCGGCGCGAAACTTGTCTAACGGACTGGAGTATTAGAACGGAGGTCCTAGTGGAGGTGGTAATGGAGCAGTTTGGTGTGCCTGCCTCGCCTGAGATTCAGGCCGGTGGCGGAGCGGATCGACCGGAGGACGTTCTCAATCTCGGGGCGTGGTTCCAGAAGGGTTGGACCGGGGTCGGCGGTATTGGAGAAAGGGGTGCCGATTTCGTAGCAGGAATTTTCGACAGATTTCGCGAGGCCGACGCACTCGGCTACGACAACGATGGAGACCAGACCGAAACCTGAATTGTCAGAATGGAAAAGAGGCCGCCCGTTTCGGGCGGCCTCTTTTTTTGACAGGTTGATTGATCGTCAGGCAGCCCGAACCGGATGTGAATGATCAGGACGTTTCCCTCGATTGCGGCTATCGCCATTGTCACTGCGGCCTGCGGTGAGCCAACGTCGCCTCGCGCGGGCGAGCCTATCGTCATCGCGCATCGCGGAGCGTCGTTCGTTGCGCCGGAGCACACGATCCCGGCTTACGAATTCGCCGTTGCACAGGGCGCAGACTTCATCGAGCAGGACATCGCGCGGACAAAAGATGGGATCCTCGTCGTCATCCACGATCCCACTCTTGACCGCACCGCGCGTGGACCGGTCGCCGATTGCACCGGCGCTGTCGGTGACAAGACCCTGGAGCAGCTCAAGCGTTGCGACTTCGGAAGCTGGTTCAACGAGGCGTATCCACAGCGCGCCTCCCCATCGTTTGTCGGCTTGCGAATCCAGACGCTGGACGAAACGATCGGGCGATTCGTCGGTCGGGCCGGGTTCTACATCGAGATCAAGAACCCCGAACGTTACCCTGGAATCGAGCAGGACCTGGTCACGCTCATTCGCTCCTACCCGTTCCATTTCGCGGGCGGACCAGACACTCAGGTTTTCGTTCAGTCGTTCAGCGCCGAAAGTCTCGAACGTCTGCACGTTGTCGACCGGGCGATCCCACTTGTCCAGCTGCTCGGTGACGAGGAGTTCACGGACATTGCCTCGCAGCTCGTCGCGATTCGCCGGTATGCAATGGGGATCGCACCAAGATCAAACAGGGTGAATCATTCGCTCCTCGTTTTTGCTGAGACCGAATGCTTGCTCGTGCATCCGTACGGTGCCGAGTCCGATGAGGAAGTGCAGTCACTGCTTCGCGGGAAAGTCGCCGGATTGTTCACCGATCGTCCTGAGGCGCTCAGAGCCAGCGTTCGCGGACATGAGACATCCCCCGCTGGGCGAGGGAGCTGCTGAAAGTTTTTCTACGCCTGGGCGTTCAGCAAGAACTCGGACTCAGCAGACCGATCGGACCGCTGGCCAAACATCCAGTACAGCGCGGGGAGCACTACCATATTCAACGCAGTCGCAGACAGCAGACCTCCCAGAATCACTATCGCCATCGGGGTCTGAAGCTCATTCCCTGGCTCGCCGCCCCCAAACGCGAGTGGAACAAGCGCGAGGCCGGCGGTCAACGCTGTCATCAATATCGGCGACAGCCTCTCGAGCGAACCCCGCTTGACAGCCTCCTCGAATGGCACTCCTTCCGAAAGCAGCTGACGGTAATGCGAAACCAGCAATATCCCGTTTCTCGTCGCAATCCCGAACAGAGTCACGAAACCAACCAGTGACGCGATGCTGACCACCCGGCCAGTTATCAGCACGGCAATTACTCCACCCACAAGCGCGAGCGGCAGATTCGCCATCACCAGCGTCGCCGTTCGGGCGGACCGGAATTCGGCAAACAGGATCAGAAAAATCGCCGCGATGGAGATGAGTGACAGCGATGCGAGCGTTCGAGTCGACTCCTCCTGCGCCTCGAACTGGCCTCCGTACTCGACGTGATATCCCGAAGGAAGCGCAACCTCCGCCTGTACTGCATCCCGTATGTCAGCGACTGTGCTGCCCAGATCACGGTCGGCCACGTTAGCCTGAACCACAATCTTCCGCTGCACATTTTCTCGCGACACCGTGTTGGGCCCGACAGTGGTAATGACACGGGCAAGCTGGGACAGGGGGACCCGCTGACCGGTTGGCGTATCGAACATCACGTTGCCTATCGCGTCTGAGTTCGACCTCATCGATTCCGGGTACCTTACGACAAGGTCGACGCTTCGCCCCTCCTCCAACACCTGCGACACGGCCTCGCCGTTGAACGCGACATCGATTGCCTGCGCGAGAGAACCGACGCTCATCCCGTATCGCGCCAGCGCGCTGCGGTCGGCCTCGATTCGCAGTTGAGGGACATCCATCTGCTGTTCCAGCTGAAGATCCGCCACACCGGGTACGGCCTGCATGGCATCGCGCACTTCCCCGCCGACCCGTCTCAGCACATACAGGTCCGGGCCAAAAATCTTGACCGCGATGTTGGCGCGCGTGCCTGACAACATGTGATCGATGCGATGTCCGATTGGCTGTCCGATCGTCACGCTCGTTCCCGGTATCGTTGAGAATTCGCTCCTCAGCTCTTCGAACAGCTCCTCCTTTTCGAATTCATCCTTAAGCGTGACATCTATCTCGGCGGCGTTGACCCCTTGCGCGTGCTCGTCAAGCTCCGCCCGCCCCTGCCGGCGATCTGTATTCTTCACCGAGTTGTTGGCGAGGAGTATCTGCTCGACACGGCGGCCGATCGCATTGGACTCGTCGAGAGAAGTTCCCGGTACGGTTACAACGCTGACCGTCAGAGCGCCCTCGTTGAACTCCGGTAGAAACGCCGATCCAAGAAGCGGCAGCGTGGCCACAGTGATGACGAGTGCTGCACCCGCGCCAGCGAGAACCCTCTTCGGATGCTCGATCACCCGGTCCAGAGTCCTGGCGTATCGCACCTTGAGCCATGAAACGAGGCGGCTTTCCGACTCGGCCCGCACGGACTTCGCGTTGGGCAGCAGGTAGCTGCATAAAACCGGTGTAACGGTAATGGCGACCAGGAGCGATGCCAGGATCGACACAACATAGGCGAAACCGAGTGGGCGCAGGAGCCTGCCTTCAACTCCTCCTAGAAAGAACAGCGGAACGAATACGACAATGATGATGAGTGTCGCGTTCACGATGGAAGAGCGTATTTCGCGAGACGCGTCGTAAACGACAGTTAGCGGATTACGCCTCTCTCCCGGAGCTTGATGGTGGTTCTCCTTCAGGCGCCGGAAAACATTCTCTACGTCAATGATCGCATCGTCCACGAGCGCGCCAATCGCGATGGCCATGCCTCCCAGTGTCATCGTGTTGATCGTGATATCGAGAAGCTTCATCGCGAAAATGGCGACGACGAGAGAGAGGGGGATCGCCACAATCGAAATGGCTGTCGCTCTGAGGTTCCAGAGAAACAGGAAGAGAATTATCACCACGAAGATCGCACCGTCGCGCAGCGCCTTCATGACGTTCCGGATTGCGACGGATATAAAATCTGCCTGCTGGAACAGCTCAGCCTCGATCTTCATGCCCGGTGGAAGCGTCGCCTGAATCTCAGCGAGCTCACGCTCGATTCGTTTCGTGAGCTCGAGGGTGTTGGCGCCGGGTTGCTTCTGGATTGCCAGAACCACGGCGGGGCCGGCGTTCACCGAACCATCTCCATACTTCGGTGCCTCGCCGACTTTCACATCCGCGACCTGCCCGAGTGTCACAGGGATTCCACCACGCACCCCAACGACGGTGGCTGCAATGTCGCCAACAGACTGAACGCGACCGATCCCCCGGATCACATATTCCTGACCGCGGTCCATGTACACTCCACCCGAGGCATTCTCGTTTGACCCCTCGGCCGCCCGCACCACATCCTCGAGACTCATTCCAGTAGCCGACATGCGGGCCGGATCGGCAACGACCTGATACTGCTTCACCGCACCACCTATCGGGACGACCTGAGCGACCCCCGGCACAGCTAGAAGTCTCCGGCGAATTGTCCAGTCGGCGACTGTCCTCAACTCTTCCGGTGTCTGCTTTCCAGTGAGGCCGATCATCATGATCTCACCCATCACTGAGGACACGGGCGCGAGCACCGGGGCGGAGACGCTCGCAGGAAGAGCAGCAGCGACGGTCTGAAGCTTTTCAGCGACGATCTGGCGGGCGCGAAAAATCTCCATCCCCCATTCGAACTCGACCCACACTACCGAGATACCCTGCGCACTCGACGAGCGCACACGCCTGACGCCGGTGGATCCGTTGAGGGCAGTCTCGATCGGGAAAGAGACGAGCGCTTCAACCTCCTCGGGCGCCATCCCGTGCGCCTCAGTAAGCACGGTTACCGTCGGCGCGGTAAGGTCGGGAAAGACATCGACGGGCATTCGCCATGCTGTCCACGCCCCGCCCGCGAGCATCATCACGGCTGCTGCGATCACGAGCACGCGGTTCCGGAGCGACAGCGCAATCAAGTTGTTGAGCATCTTCCGCTACCTCTAGTGCTCGTGACCGTGCGTGGGCACGGAAGTGGACAGCGACGCCAGTCGCACCTGGTACGGCGCGCCCGTCACTACGCGTTCCCCCTCGGCGATGCCTGTCAGGACCAGGACGTAGTCTCCCTCGCTGCCGCCGAGGGTCAGGTCGCGCCGCTCGAACGTCTCGCCCGCACTCTGAACGTAGGCCACGGGCCGACCGTTCTCGTCCAGCAATGCGCTCCGGGGTATGATCACGCCGGTGACCGAACGACCCGTACCGACCGATGCTCGCGCATATGATCCCACTCGAATGGTGCCGTCGCGATTTGCGATTTCATATAGAACAGGGACAGTGCGGGACATTGAATCGATAATGCTTCCCGCCGATACCATGCGATCCGCGCGGTAAATCCGGGGCGACCCCTCAAGCTGGAACGATCCAACCGAGTACTGCCCAATCATTGGAGCCTTCGCCGCCGGGACATTCGCTTGCAGCCACACAACGGTTGGATCGACGATGGTAAAGAGTGCGGTGCCAGCATCGACCCGACTTCCGGGCGTTATGACTCGCTCAGTGACGACTCCACTGATTGGCGCGCGAACCGACACTCTGCCGCTTCCGCCGCCAAGACCGGCAAGCGCTTCGCGCGCAGCCTGGAGCCGGCTTGCCGCATCTCGTACACGCCGCTCCGGGACAGCTTCGACGGCCAGGAGACGCGTTGCGCGCGCATGCTCTTCCTGCGCCTCCCGCAATCTTGCGCGGGCCTCGGCGTATGCAGCACCGCCCTCACTGAGCGATGGAGTCAGCGTCGCGAGAACCTGACCCCTGCGCACCTGCTGACCCGGCGACGGCGAGCTTGCGACGCCCGCCGCATCGATCAATCCCGCAATCGGAGCGGCAACCCGCGCGATTCTTCCGGCAGCGGCAGTTATCTGTCCGGATGCTTCGAAAGATTCCGTAACGCTTCCAAGCCTGGCAAACGCAGTCAAGAAGCCGGGTGTCTTCCACTGCTGTTCCTTGAGGAACGGAATTCCACCGGATTCACCGGCCTCGTCCTTTGGAGCCTGCGCTGCTGTCTCATACACACGCAGGCCCGGCACGGTGAGGCTGTCACGAGCCTGAGGGCTGTCGACAATCAATGTCAGGTCATAGATGCCAGCCCGCTTGAATTCCGGCGACGGTCCGTAGATACCTGGCGCGCGCGGCGTATCCTGAACTATTACGACGGGCTCTCCACCTCCGCGCTGGAGGAACCGAAGGGTGATTTTCCCTGACCTGAGGGGAGCAAAGTCGGTAACGTCGGTGAGATGGATCGCGAACTTGTCCGGCGCCCCGACGATGAGCGCCGGGTGCTCCATGAAGAGCTCCGTCGAGTCAGTCCACTGCGTAATCGCCCCACCGGCGGGCTCAGCGACAGCCGCTTGATCACCATTCGGCCCGCACGCTGATGCCATCGCGAGAAGTGAAAGCACGGCCACGAGTGTTGCTGTTCCGTTCGTATCGGTTTTCATCGTGCGTCCTGTGTAGGAATAATCCCGTACGCGCGTATGAGCCGTGCAGCGCGGATGACGTATTGGGACCGAAGGTTGGCGAGGCCAGTTTCGACCTCGTAATACGCGCGGCTCGCGTCGACCCACTCGAGAAGCGAAATCTCCCCTTCGGCGTATGCAGCCTGTGCTGCGCGAAGGGTCGCGGCGGCATCCTCTACTAACTGGGGCGACATCGTCGCCAGCTGCCGTTCGGCAGTGCGAAGCGCATCTTCGCTTTCGGCAATTTCACGGACTGCCTGTCGCCGCGCCGATGCAAGTTCTGCGTGCCTGCGGCGGGCATCTGCATCCGATGCTTCGATGGCTCCGGCACGGCGGTCCCAGAGCGGAAGAGGCAGCCGCAATCCTGCGACGATTCCGCTCTGCGCCGCCCCGTCTCCTGACGTCTCGCGTTTGGCGCCAGCCGCAAACACGGGAACAGGACGCCGTTCGCGCCGTGCAACAGTCGCGTCGGCCAGCGCCGCGCGTCCATCGAGCGCGAGCGCGGCAATATCGGGTCGCGCATCGACTGCCGCGTAAGCCGCCGAGTCACTTGGGAATACGACTGTAGCGGCAGGCACGCTGACCATTTCCAGCTGCAGAGCGCGAGACTTGTCTGCCTCGGTCGGAAGGAACGTCCAGAGAGCGAGCCGCGCCGTGCGACTTTCAAGCGCGGCCTCGGCATGTAGTACGGCATACCGGTTTTTCTCGAGTCGGATTCGACGGGCAGTAAAGCCCGGTATATCCCCTGCCGCAAACCGCTCGGCCGCTGCCCGCTCAGCCTCATTGAACGATCCCGCAACCAGTGCCGCGAGCGCCGAGCGGCGCTCCGATACTACGGCCTCTGCGAAAGCAACTGTTACTGCGTATTCAACTTCTGATCGGACAAACCTTACTCTTGCCTCGGCGGCTTCGCGGCGAAAGCGTGCAGCTTCGGTTCTCGCGCTGCGTATTCCCCCGATTTCCAGAGTCTGCTCGACCTCGAGTATCTTCTGGGAATTTGCCCTGGCTCCGCTGCCAGTCCCCTCGTGACTGAAGGACACCGCGGGGTTTGGCCTTGCACTCGCCTGGCGCTCGCGTCCACGTGCGGCTGCTACTTCCTCCCGCGCCGCGACGAGGTCGGGACTTGCGGCGACTGCCGAGGCTATCGCCTCGGAAAGGGTCAACGCCTGATCAGAATCTGGTTGCAGGGATTGACCAGCTGCCTCCCCGCTCATGAAAAGCATTGCAACGGCCGCTGCGGTTACGCCGGGATGCAGGCATGCGAATGCATTGTGTTTCGAACGCATGAGAAAATGGTCGAGGCCGGATGCCTGACGCCATCAACCGTGATGCGCGGGGGATCCAGCGACTGAGTTGTATTGGGATGGCATGTGCTGGTGCAGTCCGGGGTTCAGGACTCTGACTTCCAGCACAGACTTGCATGCGGAGGATTACCCGAGCGTGTCAGGTAATTCTTCGCAAGCCTTCAGGCCACGGGGGGAGAGCGCGGCCTGGAACTCGTCGGTGTGGTGCGGTACGGCGGCGCCCTCGCACCGAGAGACGTCGGCATTGCGGTCGGCACTTTCAGCTGGCGGATCGATGTGGTCGCGACAGATTCCGAAGCGTCGGGTCCGTCGAAATCCATGAGGCGAACCGGACGAATCGGGCTTGCCAGCAGATGAGGATGATCCGGAGGTACGTCAGGAGCGTGTACCTGAGGAACGCCGTCCGGTACTGCAAAGGCAGAGTTGGCGTCGGCGTGAGAGAAATCGTGGTGCGCATGCCCATGCGTGACAGCACTCGCCGGAAAAACGAGAACCGCACTCAGATTTACCAGCGTGGCGAAGCGGCGTACCAGATTGGGCATGGCGACAAACTACTTCGGGAGCAAAGTTATCGTAACTGTCTCGCATCAGCGGCCCGCGTTCTCGCGCACCATTGCTGGGCCATGGGGATTTATTTTTCAGGCACCCGCAAAATGAAATTCATTCAGAATCAACAACTGGGCCCGCCTGGAACGCCAGCGCCGGTATTTATCCTCCTGTTCATTGCCGGCATATTGGCGATTCTCGTTGCGCCGGCCGAGGCGCTGGCGCACGGGGTTGCTGCTGGCGACAAGGGTTACATCCAGAATGTTTCGGGAATCCTCCCGATCCCTTTCATGTACCTCGGGGCAAAGCACATGGTGACGGGATACGACCACCTGCTTTTCCTTCTTGGCGTGATCTTCTTTCTATACAGACTGAAGGACATCGGGGTGTACGTAACACTGTTCGCCATCGGGCACTCGACGACACTGATCTTTGGCGTTCTGACCGGTGTGAGCGTGAGTTCATACCTGATAGATGCCATTATCGGATTGTCCGTTGTATACAAGGCTCTCGATAACATCGGAGCGTTCCGCCGGTGGTTTGGATTCCAGCCCAACACCAAGGCGGCGACGCTTATTTTCGGGCTGTTTCATGGCTTTGGGCTGGCCACGAAGATTCTCGAGTTCGAGATTTCCCCCACTGGTCTGATTCCGAATCTCGTCGCGTTCAACGTCGGCGTCGAAATCGGACAGCTCCTTGCGCTCAGCGCCATTCTCATCGCGATTAGCTATTGGCGGCGTACCGGTGGATTCGTTCGCCACGCCTATGCCGGCAATGTTGCACTGATGAGCGCCGGATTTCTGTTGATAGGCTATCAGCTGGCCGGTTACTTCATTACTCGAACCTTGTAGCTCTCACAATGTCAACGCAAACCCCGGTAACGGATGCGGGCCTCCCGTCTTCCCGAAAGCTGCTTCGCTCAACAGCCGTCGCGGTCGGCGTCGCGATGGCGCTGCTCGTCACGATCGTGCTGCCTGCTGAATACGGCATCGATCCAACCGGCATCGGACGTCCGCTGGGCCTCACCGAAATGGGGGAGATCAAAGCGCAGCTAGCGCGGGAAGCGGCAAGCGAGGAAGCGCTGGATTCGGCCGGTTCGGAGCGAACTGCTACGACGCCCGTCGTGCCCGCTGCTCCTCAGCATCCGGGGCTTGCACAACCGCTGACCGGTGCGCCCGCGGCCACCCAAGCGGCCGTGGGAAGAACGGACCAGGTGACAGTGACTTTGCAGCCGAATGAAGGAAAGGAAATCAAGCTGGCCATGGTCGAAGGCGCCCGCGTGAAATACCGGTGGGCGACCGACCGCGGCGTTGTCAACTACGACACTCACGCAGATCGGACCGCGGCGCCTGCGATCAAGTATCACGGATACGCCAAGGGGCAGGGAAAGCCCTCTGATGAAGGAACTCTCGTTGCAGCTTTCGACGGGATGCACGGCTGGTTCTGGCGCAACCGGACGCGCGAGGTCGTGACCGTAACATTGCGGACGACTGGGGAGTACAGCCAACTGAAGCAGCTGGAGTAGCGGCCGTCGTGGGATTCGGGACGCTTCAAGATGCGATGACTATCGGTTCGGCGACCAGGCTGACGCTGGCACGGATAGCCAACACAATGGTGGGCATGATCGTGGCGGCTGTGGTCACGTATTGGCCCGCTGAAGGTTTCGCTCAACTGCGCTGGGCCGGAGGGGTCTCTCATGTAGACACCGTTGCCGCGCCTTCCCTCCGCGGTAACCTGATCGGTGATCCGGACTGGCGAGAGGTGACCGTATACCTTCCGCCGGGTTATTCAACGCAAACGGCGAAACGCTACCCGGTGGTTTTTCTCCTTCACGGATTCGGCGCAGATCATCGGCAGTTCATGAATGGCCAGTATCAGAATTTCAGCGTGCGTATCACGATGGACAGTCTCATCCGCGCCAAGGCTGTTTTACCGATGATAGTTGTGATGCCGAACGGCCGAAGCTTCTTCGGCGGCAGCTTCTTCATGAATTCGCCGGTAACAGGCGCGTGGGAAGACTTCATAGTTCGCGACCTGATATCGCATGTCGACAGGAAGTACCGGACACGGAGAAGCAGGGATTCCCGTGGGATTGCCGGTCACTCGATGGGTGGCTTTGGAGCCCTGCGAATAGCGATGCGTCATCCAGACAAATTCTCGGCTGCATATGCCATGAGTCCGTGCTGCCTCGCTTCGATGGATGCGCCGGAACGAACTGCTGGCTGGAAAGCGGCGGTCGCTCTGACGCGGAGAGAAGATTATCAGGGGGCAGGATTTACCGCGCACCTGCTATACGGCCTCGCGGCCGCGTACTCGCCGAACGTCGGCAAGCCGCCGTTGTTCGCTGATCTCCCATATCGACTGGATTCTGGCGTGCTCGTTTCGATCCCGTCGATTGCGGAGAAGTGGAAAGCCGGCCCGTTGGCGATGGCGTCAACTCACCTCGGCGCGCTGCGCAGGCTGGCGATAGCCTTTGATGCGGGTGATGACGACGGGCTTACCGACATTCCTCCTAACGTCCGCGCGCTCGATTCGTTGCTGAGCGCGCACGGTATTCCGCACGATGCGGAGATATACGAGGGCAATCACGGAAACCGCGTGAGGTCGCGGTTTGAAACGAAGGTCTTTCCTTTCTTGTCCCGGGCGCTTCAGTAAGAGCGCCAGGGACAGGAACGGCTACTCTCCCGACGCCTTACGCCGCCGCGGACGAACAGCGCCATCCTTCTTCGGCCGCTTCGCTCTCCCAATCGGCACGATGTCGGACTGAGCTGCAACCGCAGGAAGCGGCTCAGTGGACGGCAGCTGGCGCGGCTGCCTGTATGTGAACCGCTGGCCCTGGTAGTTCCTGAAGATCACCTCTTCGTCGTTTATCTCCTCGACGTACTCGGGGAGCAGAGGCACCTTGCCTCCACCGCCGGGTGCATCGATCACGAAGTGCGGTACCGCCAGACCTGAAGTCCACCCACGCAGCGCCTGGATGATCTCGAGGCCCTTCTGCACGGTCGTCCGGAAGTGTTCTCCGCCCGCAACCTGATCCGCCATGTACAAATAGTAGGGGCGGACACGCGCGCGAAGGAGAGCGTGCATGAGCTTCAGCATGATCTTCGGGTCGTCGTTCACTCCCTTCAGCAGCACCGTCTGACATCCCAGGACGACACCTGCTCTCGACAAACGGTCCAACGCGGCAACCGCCGCGGGTGTCAGCTCATCGGGGTGATTGAAGTGCGTGTTCATGTAGATCGGATGGTACTTCTGTACCATGTCGCAGAACTCCGGCGTGATCCGCTCGGGCAGGTGCGATGTGATTCGGCTACCGATCCGGATTATTTCGATGTGCGGGATGGCGCGGAGCTGCTGGAAGAAATACTCGAGCCGCCGGTCGCTCAGCATCATGGGGTCGCCGCCCGACATGATGACGTCGCGGATCTCGGTGTGCTCACGCAGGTACTGGAACGCCGAATCGAACTGGTTGAGCGGGATCTTCTCGGGATCGCCAACCTTTCGCCGGCGCGTGCAGAAGCGGCAGTAGCTCGCGCATACCGGGCTCACAAGGAAAAGCGCGCGGTCAGGATAACGGTGCGTGATGTTCGGCACCGGCGAATCCCCGTCTTCGTCGAGGGAGTCGATCACCCCGTCGACGACGTCGAGCTCCTCGACGGTCGGGATGTACTGCTGCCACATCGGGTCGCCGACTTCCTTGATCGCGTCAAGAGCCGCAGGCGTAATGCGCATCTGGAAGTTGTCGAACGCGGGCGCAAGCGCCTCGACGTCGATCGCTTCGCCGAACTTCTCCCTGAGTTTTTCGAGAGTCGCAATGCTCTCTTCCTTCAGAATTTTCTGCCAGTCACTCATGGGACACTCCATGCGCCATCCACTCGGTGAGGGCGCGGCTTTGCAGTCGTTTTGTAAAAGTGATCCGGTCATCCGCCGGCGCGTAGAAATCCCGCGCGCGCGCAGCTTCTGCATACCCACGTCGCAGATAAAAGCCCCGGGTGTTCTTGTAGTCGGATCGGGACGACGTTTCGACTACCACCAGTCTGCCGTTCTGTCTTTCGAGCTTTCGCTCAACCTCATCGAGGAGAATGGTTCCGCTTCCGGATCCCTGCGCGGCAGGATGCACTGCAATCCAGTAGAGGTCGTACGTGCGGTCAGTGCCGGGAGTTGGTCCGTAGCACGCAAAGCCGGCCAGTTCCTCATTCGCGGTGAAGGCGCCCAGGAAAAAATAATCGGAGCTGGCTCGAGCATTGTTGGTAAAACCAGGATGAGCAGCATCCGCGCCAGATGGTACTCCAAACACGGAGTCGAACAGCTCGAGCGCAACGACAACCTCCTCATCGCGAAAGACGCCGGTCGCAACGAGAATGTCACGCACCCTGTCGCGATGTTTTCCCATCATGTCGCCGATAAGGATCCTCGGCGGCGCGGGAACCGGCGGGACCTTCTTCGAAGGAGTGAACCTGATCACGGTGCTGCCACCAACAGCTTTTCCATACCGGAGAGATGAAGTGATCGTTGCCAAAGTTCCGGATCTGTATCGATCTTCTGCAGCAAGCCTGCTTCGCAAACGCGCCTGATGAGCGCGCTGTAATTCATTCCGGCGACGCGGGCCATCCGCGCGAGTCCGGCATCAGTCGCGATGTCGGGGTTTGGGTTCACCTCGAGCAGCCAGGGCTGTCCATCACTGTCGATTCTGAAATCCACCCGCCCGTACCCCGTCCCACCAACTGCACGCCATGCCGTAGTCGCGATGCGCTCGAGCTCGCGAGTGAGCTTAACCGGGAGGTCGGCTGGGCAGGTGGGCATCGCGCCAAGGTCCTCTTCGCTGCCAGTGATCCACTTCGACTGATACGAGACAATCTTCCACATGCCACGCGGCATGTCGCCGAAGTTGATCTCGGCGATCGGAAGAACCTGGTCGTCGACAATTCCGACGTTGACCTCGCGGCCATCAACATATCGCTGCACGACTATTTCATCCCAGCGTTGGTGCATTGCCATCAGGCGCCCCGACAGTGCGCGGGAGCTACGCACTACCGAGCGCTGCTCGATGCCGATCGACGCGTCCTCAGCAGCAGGCTTGCAGATCGCCGGGAAGCCGACGCTCGCGACCTTTTCGCCACGACGCGACAGTGCCCACCGTGGAACCGGCAGGCCGGCGCGGTCGAGCAGCGTGTTGATGATGTTCTTTCTCAAACAGAGCGCTGCGGTCGTGCTCGTGTTGCCGGTGAAGGGAATGCCGAACAGTTCGAGCACGGAAATCACCATTGGCTCGAACGCGGCGATGCCGTCGATCCCCTCGCAAAGGTTGAAGACGAGATCGAAGTTGGCGCGACGCACGCGCTCCACCCAACGTCCGTCCGGATTCACCGGAACGCGAACGTGCTGGTGTCCCCAGTCTTCGATTGCCTGCTCGACGGCCTCGACGGAATCGAGAATCAACGCATCGGGGTTAGCCCCCAGGGCGGACAATCCGTCGAAGAGAATGCCAATTTTCATGTCGCGCCCTCCCCGGCGCTTACCGCGTTATGCGGCGCGCTCGCGTCTCAACGACCGGCTGCCGAGAGCGACGCTCTGTCGCGCGGCAGCAAGCTTCAAACAGGATTGAATGAGCTCGTCATAGCTCATCCCCGCCGCGCGGGCTGCTTTCGGGAAGCAGGAGTTGTCCGCGGGGTTGGGAAGAATGCCTGGGAGAGGATTGATCTCCACCACATTTGGTCGTCCGGCTGAATCGAGCCTGACGTCGATGCGCGACCAGTCGCGACACGCGAGCACGCGGTACGCCTGAAGCGTCACGCGCTCGATCTCGAGCCTTAGAGATTCATCGATAGGGGCGGGACAATCGAACATCTGGAGGGGCCGCTCGGGGCGGTCCCAGATCCACTTGGCTTCGTAGCCGTAGATGGGAAGTGCGCCATCGGGGAGAGAAGCGAAGTTCATTCCGACGATTGGAAGAACTTTCGCATCATCTCCGTTGCCGAGCACGGCACAGGTGAACTCGAGGCCGGGCAGATACTCCTCGACGATCACCGGCTGCCGGTAGGTATGGAGGAGGTAGTCTGTCTGCGCCGCGAGTTCCGTGGCCGTGCGGCAGAAATTCTTTTCCGTTATTCCCTTGGACGATCCTTCATGTACCGGCTTAGCGAAAACCGGGAAGGGCAGGCTCGCCGCGTTTGAAAGCTGGTCGAGCGAATCCACCATCGCGAAGCGAGCGGTGCGGACGCCGTGGTACGCCAGCGTCTCCTTCGTCTTTGCCTTGTCGAGGCAAAGCGAGAGCGTAAGGGGGTCGCTTCCGGAATATGGGATCCCATAAAACTCACAGATCGCCGGGACGTGGGACTCGCGGTTAACTCCGTTCCTGCCTTCAGCGATGTTGAAGACGATGTCCGGCTTCGCGCGACGGAGTTTTTCGGGAAAAGACTCGTCGGCCTCCAGGCGAATCACCTTACCGAGTGCAGCGAGGGCGTCAGCTACCGCATCGATCGTCTCCCTCGAATCCCATTCGGCGAATTCATCGTTTATAGAGGGAGGTTCGTCTTCGGCACGGCACGAATCCCCGTCAGCCGGGGAAATCAACGCGGCGTCAGTGGTGCTCGAGTCTTCGGGTTTCTGGTTGTAGGCGAAACCGATTCGAGTCATTCGGTACCTCCGAAAATGCGCGCGCGCAATTCATGGAACCGAGTATATAAACCACTACTATGGATTGCAACGCAGAATCTTGCGTGAGTGGAAATATTTTTCAGGCTGTAAATACCTGCGGGTCGAGCGGTGTTATGAGAGTGAGACGTTCAATCAACCGCTCAACCCGGGAGTCCAATGTCCGTTGTCAGTAAATCCCTCGCTGTCATGTCGTTGCTGACGTTCGTTTCGACCAGTGGGATCGCACAATCGCCGAGTGCGCCCTCCATGCAGGGGGTGTGGGTCGGCGACATGATCACCGATGCGTTTCGTGGAACCATCGAGCTCACGTTCAATCAGTCGCCCGCTGGATGGAGCGTTCTCCTTAACGTGAAGATCGGAAACAACGTGGCGACCGGGCCAGGAGTTCCGCAGATGGTGTCCAATGATTCGATTCGCTTCACGTCATCGGTTGGAGGGGCAGAGACGTTTTATTCGGGAGTGAGGCGTGGAGACTCGATCTCCGGTACACTCGAGGCACGTCGCGACGGCGCCGTGCTGGGCCGGGGAGAGTGGAGAGTGTCACGCAGCACGGGCAGCCCTGTGTCCGCTTCCGCACCGGCTTCCCAGAATTCAAACCGGGCAATATTCGACGAGGTCTGGACCCTGGTCGACACTCGCTACGGAAACTTTCCGGCCAAGGGAATCGACTGGAACCTGATCAGGACGATGTACCGCGATGACGCAGCACGGGCGAGGGACGACGGCGAACTGGCCACGACGATTTCGCGAATTCTGTCACATCTCAATGACAATCACATCTCGATGAAGGTAGGAGACTCCACGTATCGCCCAAATGGTGGCATCGATCGCTCGACCTTCGTCGCCGACAGCATCGTTGCGCGCCGATTCACGAGCCAGGTCCGAAAAGCGAACTCCGACCAGTGGATGTACGCGTGGCTTGCAGATTCGATCGGCTACCTGCGGATCGACGGATTTCAGAATGACAGTCGGGCGGCTGCCGAGATCGACTCCATACTCAACCTCTTCCGGCCGTCCCGTGGACTGGTCATCGACCTCCGCAAGCATTTCGGCGGCGATGACCGTGCGGCGAACGCAGTGATAAACAGGTTCGCGACATCGCGAATACCCTATATGACGAGCCTCACCCGTAGCGGAGATCGGCACGATCAGTTCCTCGCACCCAGGGAATTTTTTGCCGAGCCGAAAGGAGCCTGGCAGTTCACGAAGCCCGTTATCGTCCTCACGAGCAGGCGGACGGTGAGTGCGGGTGAGAATTTTCTCCTCGGCATGCGCGAGCTGCCGCAGGTTACTGTCATCGGTGACGTGACATCAGGCGCGTTCTCGGACGTAGGTCACTTTACCCTAGGCAACGGATGGCAGTTGAACTTCCCATTCAACCGGTTCCTCGATCGCAATGGGTTTTCATGGGAGGGTGTGGGCCTCGCGCCTGACATGCGTTATGTCGCAACCGCGGCGGATATCTCTGCCGGTCGCGACCCGCTGCTTGACCTGGGAGTGAAGACCGTGAAAGCCGCAGCTTCAGGCACCTGAGTTGTCGGAGGCGCTCGCCATTCGTGCTGCGGCAGGCGACGCTGCGGCGTTCGAGTCGCTTTACCGCGAGCACCTCCCGCACGTTTACGGTCTTTGCCTGCGAATGAGCGGCGATGAGTCAGTTGCCGCAGACCTGACCCAGGACATCTTCGTCCGCGTATGGCGCGAGCTTGGCAAGTTCAGGGGAGGAAACGTGCATGGGTGGATTCATGCCGTCGGGCGGAACGTGATACTCAACGACCGAAGAGCCAGGGCACGTTTTGCAAGCCTCGTGACGTTCGAGGACGATGTTTCGGCCGTGGAGCCACCAGGGCCACGTGTGAGTCGTGAGACCGCGCTGACGATCTCGGCCGCAATCGACACGCTCTCTCCGCGAGCGCAGGCAGTATTCCGGCTCCACGATGTCGACGGCTACTCGGCCGAAGAGATCGGCGAGCTTCTTGGAATCACTGCCGCGACGGTTCGTGTGCACCTGTTCCGCGCGAGGCGGCGGATTGCGTCGGTGCTCCTTTCATGAGCCAGCATTTGAGCGAGAGAGAGTTGAACGCTGTGCTTGCCGCGGCGAGTTTGCTCCGTCAGCCGGTGTTTCCCGCCCGTGACCTGTGGCCATCCATCTCGGCGAAAACGGTTCACGCGCGCTCAATTCGCGGTCCGTGGCTGTACACGATCATCTTCTCAGTGCTCGTGATCTCTGGAACCTCGACCTGGCTCGAGCGCAGTCGCCCGTGGGAGCGATTGCAAACGGGCGTCGGTGAAGCTGTTGCGCCGGTCGAGTCTGATGCCGAACTGATGTCGATCCTGATTGCCCTGCGCGGAACCTCGAGCGATGCCGGCAAAAGAATCGAGCTGGTTCGTGTGGCACCGTCGGTTTTCGGCCGAGGCCAGATCTCATTGCGGCAGGAATATTTCGCGGCGGTGTCGACGATGCGTTCCGATCGAGAGCGGCGAGCAGTGCTGCTACGGCTGCTGCCATACTCTGCCGAAACTGCCGTCGCGCAGGCAATCATCGATGCCGTCGCCCCGATGCAATCCACAGCGGATGCGGCCGATGTCCTTTCAGCCCTTGCAGAGAACTCCGCGATCACAACGTCCCAACTGCGTGCCAGCTACCTGCGGGTCGCCGGTGAATTGGACAGCAAAGAGGACAGCAAACGTGCGCGGGCCGCCCTCTCAGGCGGATAGGTCAGACTTTGTGGTAGACGATTCTTGCAGCTTCGGCGCGATCTCCCGCCATATAGGTCTCGAAGTCCGAAAAAAACGCCGGTGCTTCCGCTGACAAAATCCCGATGATTGCGATAGCACAGCGCCTTATCTCGAACTCCGCACCCTCGGATGACCGAAGCTCCAGCATCGTTCGCCAGGCTCGGGCATTGCCGGTGACCACAATTTTTGTCTCTGTCGAATTCGGGAGAACACCGCGGGCGGCCTCACGCGCCATTTTCCGGCGATGGACCTTGTCCTGCACCCACGAGTAGCGTGTCATCAGCTTCTCCACGAGCGCGACGTAGCTCGCCTGGGCGGCTTCGACCTGCGCACGCCAGGCTGACTCGAGCGCGTCGTCCCCAATGATTGCGGGCGGCATCACGAAATTTGCTTCTGACTCGTCGACGTAACGCTGCGATAGCTGCGAATACGCAAAACCTGCGCGGTGCCTGACGAGCTCGTGTGTCAGTGACCGGCTGATTCCCTCGAGCAGGAGCGAATAGTTCGCATGCTCGAGCACGCTGCCGTGCCCCTGCTTCTTGATGTTCTCCAGGTATTCGCGCGTATCCCGGCTCGCAGGGTTTTTCTGGCTCATGTAGCAGAGCCTTCCGGCAAATTCTGCGAGTCGCTCACCGTCGGTACTTTCGCCGAGCCAGTTGACGGGCAGGTGTGACGGCTCCGTGAAAGCTGGCCGCGCGAGCACTGTGATTTTTGGTTCGAGGAAGATCATAGTCGGGAAAAAGTAGCAGGCTTGGATGCGTTGCGTAGGTCGGGAGAGAATTGCTAACGAAGCAGGTCGAGCCTCAGGGTAGCGTAGGACTTGTCATCGGCGACGGTGTCGAGGGCCTGTCGCGCAGCGTCGGGCAGCGGAGCAAGCATGGGATCGTACTTGACGTCGACAACCGCCTGCTGATTGGGCAATGCGACTTTCACACCGGGATTCAGTATCCCTCGCGGATCGAATGCATTCTTCACTGCCGCGAATAACTCGAGCGACCGTGTGTCCCAGACGCGCGGCAGCAACGGAGCCCTGAGTCTGCCATCACCATGTTCACCTGAGAGCGTTCCACCGAGCTCAGCGGTGAGAGCGACCACATCCTCGAGGAGTGCGTCGAGCCGGGAACGCCAGTCTGGATGGCTCACGTCGATGAGCGGGTTCACATGGATGTGCGCGTCTCCGGCGTGCCCGAATATCACTCCGCGGATTCCACGCTCGTCGAGCGCTGCCCGGACACCGCGCACGTAATCCGCCAGCCGATCCGGTGGCACAGCGCCGTCCTCGATGAACTGCATCGACCTGAGTGATGGGTCGAGCCGCGCGAGGATAGGGCTTGCCGCGTGTCGCAGCTCCCAGATCTCGAGTTGTTCCGCGGCAGCGCGTGCGATTGTCACATGCGCAGCACCCGCCGCGCGGAAGGCTTCACCGAGCTCATCGGCGCTTCGTGTTGCATCCTCCATCGTCTCCGCCTCGACTTCCGCGAGGAGCACCGCCTCGGTTCCCGCGGGCACAGAGGCGAGCGCTGCCACTCGCGGTTGCCCTTCGCCACTGGCAGCCACGTCGAGAAACGTCCTGTCGAGCAGCTCGCAAGCGACTGCGCTCGCCGAGCGTGCGATGATCGCGGCAGCGACCGCATGATCGAGCGACGCAAAGGATCCGAGAATGCCAGCGGTCGCTCCGGGCACATGATCAAGCCGAAGCCTGACTCCGACGACGATAGCGAGGGTTCCTTCACTTCCAACGAGCAAATCCAGGACTTCGTCAGAACGCGAAAACGAGGCAATCGCGTATCCTGAGGATTCCTTCACAACTCCCGAGTGTATACCGATGTCGTGCGGCATATCAACGAGCAACGGCCGGGCGTCAGACTTGAATCGTGCGATAGCAGGTATCCGCAGGAAACTTTCATCTGCGACCGCACCTCTCTCGACGACCGCGCGGGAGCCGTCTTCGAAAACACAATCGACAGCGAGAACCCACTCACGCATTGCGCCAAGCAGCATGGAGTGAGAGCCGGCTGCATTCGTGGAAACCATTCCGCCTATCGTGCAGAACTCGCCGCTCGACGGATCAACCGGAAAACGAAGCTTACTGACCGCCGCCCGGCGATTTACGTCACCGCGAAGCGCACCAGGACCGACCCATATTGATCGCTCATCGACATCGACATCGCTGATCGAATTCATGCGACTGAGATCGACGATCACTCCCGGGCCGATCGCACCGCCGGCCATGCTCGTGCCGGATCCGCGCGGTACGAGGGAAAGGGATCGCTCGCTCGCCCATTTCACGATCACCACCACATCATCAGCGTCGAGGGGGACAGCAACCGCCGCCGGGACTATCCGTCCGATGCCTGCTGCTTCGGAGTAAACTGCCCGCGCGAGCGAATCGTGGCGATACTCACCGCGAAATCCCCCAGGCGGGATGTGACACGATGTCACAGACCCAGCCCGTTCACCTTCGGAGGGTTCGCCGAGTAGTCGTAGAAGCCCATGCCTGATTTGCGGCCGTACATTCCGGCGATCACCATCCGCTTGAGCAATGGCGGAGGCGCATACCGTTTCTCGCGATACTCCGTAAACATGATCTCGGCGATCTTGTAGGTGGTGTCGAGACCCACGAAGTCGAGCAGAGTGAACGGACCCATCGGGTGCCCCGCTCCAAGCTGCATCGCCTTATCGATGTCTTCGACGCTCGCAACGTTCGACTCGAGCGCATTGATCGCATCGAGCATGTAGGGGATGAGAAGCAGGTTCACCACGAATCCTGAATTGTCCTTCGCGCGAATGGGCTCCTTGCCGAGCTTCTTCGCAAACTCGAAGGCGGTATCTGCTGTCTCCTCGCTCGTCGTGATGGTGCGAACGACCTCGACGAGCTTCATCAGCGGAACCGGATTGAAGAAGTGAAGCCCGAGCATCCGGTCGGGGCGGCCACACGCGGCAGCCATGGCGGCAATCGTAAGGCTCGACGTGTTCGATGCGAAAATTGTCTCCGGCGGACAGATCGCATCGAGCTCCATCCACATCGCGTTTTTCATTTCGAGATCTTCCACTACTGCTTCGATCACTATGTCGCAGTCGGCGAGATCCGAGATCGCTGTGGTGAAAGTGAGTTTCTCCAGCGCGGCATCCCGCTGCTCCGGAGTGACCTTGCCTTTTTCGATTCCTTTTGCGAGAACTTTTTCGATTCCACTTTTCGATTTCGCGATCAGCGGATCTGAAATCTCGCGAACGACTGTGTCGAACCCCGCTTGAGCAGAGACCTGGGCGATGCCGCTTCCCATGAGTCCGCCGCCAAGCACGCCGACCTTGTTTATCTCTTTCACTTTGGCCTCACAGCATTTCCGAATTCCAGGCGGTCGAGGGCCTGCTCGAGAGCGAGTTGCGCTTTCATGACGTTCTGCCGATGTCCCTTGCCGACCTTGTAGCCCGCTCCTGCTCCAAGCAGTGTTGGGACTGCTGCCGCGCCGCCAAGCAGGACGAAGGCATCAGGCACCAGAAGGACTGACCCGAGGACCGCGACCACTCCGCTGCCGAGCACGCCGAAGACGAGGCTTCCGAAGCCTGTGCGAACGCGAGCGCTGCGACTCTCGCTTAGATCGGCGTCGAGCCTGACCAGCACACGCTCGGCGTCGACGGGGATGATCGTGGCTGCCACCTGTGATGCTCGCGTGAGATAGAACCCGCGCCCACTGACGTTGAGCCCGCGCTGGATCTGCCCGATGAAACCCGAGCGCGGCTCCCATGTGATACGATCGGGAAATCTTCGCTGCACCTGCAGCGACTCCTCACGCTGCATCCAGTTGTCGATCGCTGTGAGAACCTGCGCAGGAGTCCCCTTGACTGTCCGGGATGCAGTAGCGACCGCCGGGCCGGTGACGCTGGCAATGAACCCCTGTTCCTCGTGAACTGCGATCCGCGAGCGCTCCTCGGCCAACGCTTGGGAGACGACCGTAGAACTGATGCCGGCTTCCTTCGCAATCTCGACGAGCTGGCCTTCGGTCAACAACCCGCTCTGATCTGTCGTCGAGTTTGCAACCTGGAGTTCAGCCGCGCGTGCAAGGACTCGCTCGATGGCGGTCCGGTCCAGCGGCGACTTTACGGGGGCTGGCAGGTTCGAAGGGGTGTCGGGCATCGGCGTAAAGATAAAGGGTTTCCGATCCTTATCCTTTACGACGCGGGCTCGCCTGCTGTTAGCGGTTGGCAACACTACCCGGTAGCTGGCTAGCGACACCACGGGGTGGCACAGATAGCTCTTAGCTGATGCTGAAGAGCTATTGGCTAGTGCTGCTAACCGCTAACAGCTGGCGAAGCCCGCGTCGTTCCCCCTATATACCCCCAAGTACCACCTCGATCTGCCGCGAAATTGCATCGCGAATCGCGTTCGGGAGCGCGAACGCCTGCGTCATCGACGTGACGGGATTTGCGCCGATGGTCCGGTTGGCTGAACGCAGGTAGTACCTCGCGTATCCATCAAGAAGCTCGGGCGCGACTTTCTGAAGGAGCATTGCACCGGCTCGCACCGCGCCGATTGCTATGTACCGATCAGCCAGGCCCATACGTGCATCGTTCGGCGTCACGTTGTCGCGGACTGCGGTTGCGGTGATCTGGCCGACGATCTCATGGACGTACACGTACATCGCCTCACGTGCGTCTGACTCGCGTGCGGGAAATCCCACCGCGACTGAGTTCTGCGTCTTGCCAGCCGTGAGGGTGCGACCTTCACCGTTCAGCGGCAGGGAGAGCAGGATTTCGCCGCCTGCCTGCTGAGTGTTGTTGAGGAACTGCTGAAACCGCGGCTTCCACATGTTCTGCCATTCCGAGGTGACTGCCGTCACGACCGGCGCTCGCTCGCGCTGCTGCTGGTCCCAGTACGAACGGTAGAACCGCGTGTTCTCGTCGCGAATCGACTGCATGTAGGACCGTGCCCAGTCACGATCCGCGGGAAGGGGGAAGTAGCCGGCCAGCAGCGCAATGAGCTCTGCCGTCTCGCGATCCCCCGCGGCACGTGGATTTCCCTCTGCCCGATGGAAGATGTCCATTGCCTGCGACATCTCATCGAGGTTTCCGAAATACTGCGCGACGAACTGGGCGTTCACGAGATCGCTTTTCAGGGCGAAGCGCTCTCGGAGTCGCGCCATGTTGGCGTCGAGCTGCGAGTTGACATTTGCGCGGCGCCTCAGCTCGTTCATCTCGGCCTTGTATCCGCGGCGAAAAAACGGGACGAGTGTCGTGTCG
>JBBREF010000005.1:0-54160 GCA_038203205.1 Gemmatimonadales bacterium
TCCCCGCGAACCGGAATGGTGCGTTGCGATTGCTCTTGACCAGTATGTCCTTGCTTCGCCTCACCAGCTCGCGTTGCAGTTTGGCCGGCAGAAGCGGCATCTTGTCGGAAAGGCTCCGTTTGTGGTGGACAGGAAGTTAACGGCGACGGAAATTTGCGGAATCACTCGAACATCTGAGGACTGAATGGCGCGGTCAATATGGTCGGCAATTATGCTCCTACTCCTCGCGTCAGGATGCGCGACAGCGCCAGCCACTCCGGTACGGGGGACAGAAGCAAGCGTGATCGACTCCGAGTCGGGTCCCTTCATCAGGCTCGGCCAGCAGTCTGGATCGGTCAGCGCTTCGAGCGATGCTACGCCCGATCGCATCTGGAGTGTATTGCCACTGGTTTACGAAAAACTCGGAATTCGCGCGGAAGTCAACGAACCTGCGACGCGCACCATCGGCACACGCGGCTTCACGCAGACACGCATCGAAGGGAAGCGCACTGCTGACTGGATTCGGTGCGGCAACCAGGGAAGCGGCCCGTCTTCAGGCGGCATGTATCGAACCCGCCTTTCGATAATTACAAGCGTGCAGCCGTCATCAGGAGGGGGCAGCAAGATAGTGACCGAGGTCGGAGGCACGGCGACGCCCGTGGAAGGCACGAGCACAGGGCCGGTATCGTGCGTCTCGCAGGGGGGGCTCGAGGAACGAATCCGCCAGCTCGTCGAGGAGCAGATCGCTCGCACTACCCGACCCTGAAATCAGCGCTCGGATTCCAGGCAGGTGCTCAGTGACAGCATGCTGGAGGTACAGCGTCAAAGGGGCTTTGAAGTTTGGGAGTTTTTGAAGTCTACTCTCGCGGATGCCGTGTTGGGGAACACCCCCGTTCGGATGGCCTGGGTCCGCTCACCGTTTCTGTACAACGACAGAACGACACATTCCCGCAGAAGCGGAGCCTTACGAGCAAACAGCTCACCGGGCGTACAACTTCAAAACCTCCTGAAACTTCAAAGCCTCCTTCCCCCCTGTAGTTCCAGCATCTGAGTTTCACGGCGGGCTTCAGCGGAAGCCAGCGAAACTCACACACCAGCAATCCGACGCTTGTAGACCTCGAGCGCTTCATCGAGTCGCGCGCGAGCAGTCGTATCGCCGGGAACATTGTGTGACGGGTGGATGAAGAGCTTTACCCCTCGCTCCGCCAGTATTTCCGCAACAGTCGTGATCGTCATCCACACGACCGCTACCGATGCCATCGTCGAAACAGGTCCGACATTGTCGACGTGATTTTTCAGCGGAACCGCAGAATCGCCTGCCGGAACCCTCGTGTCGATCACAACATCCGCTATCTCGAACAATGTCTTACCCGATGGATGCCTTGGCGTCCCCACTTCGCGCGCCGAACCCGTAGCGATGATCTTCAGCCCCAGTTCTTTCGCGCGTAGCGCAATGTCGATATTCACGTTGTTGATCCCCGTGTGTGAGAAGATCCACATCGTGTCCCGGCTGTCGAACGTATAGCTCTTCATTATCGCGTCGCCGTAACCTTCAGCACGCTCGAGAAAAAGGAACTGGTGAATTCCCATCTCCCCGGTAATGCGCGTAAAAAAAGTCAGCGGTAGCTCGATCATCGGATGGAACCCGACGAATCCACCGATTCGCGGATACATCTCCTCAATCGGGATCGTCGCGTGACCGCAGCCGAAGGTATGCACCCATCGCTCGGCCTCGATCGAGTCCGCCATCAGCTCTGCCGCCGTTTGAATCGCATCGAGCTGTGTGGCTTCGATATCGTCGAGGATTGCGCGGGTTGCCGACAACCACTGTCTGCTCAACTGCATCTATGTCAAACCTCAGCCTGGGGACGAAGTGCGCGAGTGAGAATACCCAGCAGAATTACGAGTGCCCCCAGTCCGGCGGGAACGATGAGGAACGAGCTGCGCATTCCATAGCTCGCGCCAATCACTCCAGCCAGCCATGGAAGCAGCATTCCTCCACACAGCGCCATTGCGATCGCGAGACTGAATGCAGTGCCGGAAAGTTCCGCGTACCGCTCGCCGACGAAGCCGAGAATAGTCGGGAACGTCGCCGCGAAGCCGATGCCGAGCATCAAAACGCTGACAGCGGCGATATGCGGGGTTCGTGTGTTCAAAAGCACCAGCGCACCGACAAGACCGAATCCGATGCACGTGTACATGGCTTTCGCGGGTGCGACTTTTCTGAATACCGTGCCCAGCGCAATTCTCGCCAGCATCATGCCGAGCCAGTAAAGCGAAAGAACGACGAGAGCATGCTCTGGCGACATCGCGAGCTCTTCGTTCACAAAGGTCGATGTCCACCCGCCAACGGCGATCTCCATGCCGCTCTCGAGGAAAAGCATGAAACCCATGAGGAGAAGCAGCGGGTCGCGCACTATTCGCCCCGCAGCGGCGATCGGGAATCCCTGAGGCTGCTTCGGCGGCGGGAACGCCGTGACCGCAACAAGCAGTAGTGGAATCAAGACAATCGCCCCGACCGACGCGATGAGAGTCGAATGTGCGAATTGTTCGCCGAGCATGGCAAGCACGAACGGAACACCAGCCGCACCAATTCCAAAGAATACGCCCAGCAGGTTGAGGTTCGCGCCTTTCGCCTCGCTGCTGATGTCCGCGACGAGCGCGTTGGTGCCGCCGTTGACTATGCCGCCGCCAAAACCAATCAACGCGATCGCGATACGGAGAGTACCCATTGACGGCGCGAACGCGATTCCCTCGAGACCGAGGAAAATCAGGACCATCGCCAGCAACAGCATCCCCTTGTAGCCGTACCGGTCGACCATTGGCCCGAACACCATGGATCCGGCAAGGATCCCGAACGTCATCAGCAGGAACAGCGATCCCGCCTGTGCCTTGTCGATTCCGAATCGCTCGATCACCGACGGCAGCACGGCGCCGAGCGTCGTGAGGACAATGCCGAAGGTGAGCATGCCGAGACATGCGCACGCGAACAGTGCGCGACGTTGTGTCATTCCGAACCTTGCATCAGCGCCAGTCGGCCAGCGCCATAGAGACCTGCATCAGGGCCAAGCTCACTGGCTACGAAACGAACCTGGTCGATGGCGATCGGTTGTGCCCATCGCCGTGCCTCCACCTTGATCCGTTCCAGGAACGCGGTTGCCGGTCCGAAGATTCCACCACCAAACACGATGAGCTCGGGGTTGAAGAGGCTGACGAGATTTGCGGCAGCCATTCCCCACAGCTCGACGGCATTGTCGATAGTCCGCAATGCGATATGGTCACCGCCTGAGTGCGCGGAAAAAATGTCGGCGGCCTCGATATCGTGCCTTGTGAGCAGTTCACCGGAATATTCAGTGTCCGCCGCCATCAGGTCGCGGGCAACTCTGACGAGCCCCGGACCGGATGCCTGATCCTCAAAGCATCCATGCTGCACGAAGCGCGGCGCAAACGGACGATCGAGCGCGAGCCAACCCATCGCTCCCGCGACATCGCCGTGTCCTCTCAGGATTCTTCCGTCGCAAAGAATTCCGGCGCCGATTCCCGTCCCCACCGCAAGAAAAATCGCATCGCGCGCGCCGCGACCCGCGCCTCTCCACGTTTCACCGAGGATGTATGCAGCGCGGTCACTGTCGATGTTGATGCCGACGCCGGGAACCGTCGCGCGCAGCTCCTCGAGAAGCGGATAATCATCCCAGCCAGGAATGTTCGGCGCCCACACTGTTCCGGTCGCCGATCGGTACAGTCCGGGGACACAAACGCCCGCCGCCGTACATCCATGGCGCGCCGCAAGATCCTTGACCTGCTGTGCGATCAACGCGCCGACCGCTCCGCCCGCCCTGCCCGCAACCGGGATACTCTCGCGATACACGATCTCCCCATCGTCGGCAAACGCGGCAACGGCGAGCTTTGTCCCACCGAGATCTATTCCGGCAACTGGCATTAGCTCGCGAAGCTACGCGCGAAGCTCCCGCATGCAAGGACGATGGAACAGACAGACCCTTTCCCCGGTAGTTCAGTCCGCAGTCCGGAATTTGCAAGGCAGCTCTCACTCAATCCAGTACGGTCACCAAGGAGCCGATGTCCCGAACACTCACCGTCGCGCTGGGGCTGGTCGCACTTGCCTGCCAGTCTGCACCTGCTCAAGGTCCGGCACAGGCATCTCCCCAACCCGCAGCCACCAACGGCGCGATCAAGGTCGAGACAGTCGCCACTGGTCTCGTAAACCCGTGGGGCCTCGAATTTCTCCCGGACGGCCGCATGATCGTAACCGAGAGACCCGGCCGACTGAGAATCGTCGAGCGGAACGGTGCGCTGTCTCCACCATTGGCTGGCGTTCCCGCGGTTCAGGCACGCGGCCAGGGCGGTCTGCTCGATGTCGCGCTTGACCCGTCGTTCGCTACCAACAGGATCATATATCTCTCATTCTCCGAGCCCGGAGAAGACGGGACAGCCGGAACCGCCGTGGCCCGTGCTCGCCTCGGCACAAACAGGCTCGAAGATGTTCGCATTATCTACCGGCAGAATCCCAAAGTGTCAGGCTCGAGCCACTTCGGCTCCCGCATCGCGTTCCACCGTAACGGAACGATGTTCATCACTCAGGGCGATCGCGCGAGCTACCGCGATCGCGCGCAGGACCTCGGCTCAGGCATCGGCAAAATCGTCAGGATCAATACCGACGGCACGATTCCGCGCGACAATCCATTCGTAAATCGCTCTGGTGCGCGACCCGAGATCTGGTCGTACGGCCACCGCAACGTTCAGGCAGCGGCGATCGACCCTGCAACGGGCCAGCTATGGACAGTAGAGCACGGTGCACGCGGCGGTGACGAGCTCAATCACCCCGAAGCTGGCAAGAACTACGGTTGGCCGGTGATTACTTATGGCCGTGATTACTCGGGTCTCAGAATCGGCGAAGGCACGACAAAAGCAGGGATGGAACAGCCTGTCTATTACTGGGATCCCGTAATCGCGCCGTCGGGAATGGCCTTCTATACCGGCGACGCTTTTCCGGGATGGAAGGGAAGCATTTTCATCGGCGGAATGAGCCCCGGGAGACTGGTCAGGCTTACCCTTCGCAATCGGCAGGTAGCATCAGAGGAGCGGCACCTTGGCGATCTCCGGGAACGTATTCGCGATGTGAGGCAAGGCCCTGACGGCTTGCTCTACGTGATAACAGACAGCTCGGAAGGCCGGATCCTCAAACTTTCACCGGCGGGCTGACCGCAAGGAGAAGTCATGACAATTGCCGAGACGCTGCTGGCTGAATTCGACCAGGAGATGACCACGACACGCCGCTTGCTCGAGCGCGTTCCAACCGAAAAGGGTGAGTTCAAGCCACACGAGAAATCGTTCTCGCTTGCCCACCTCGCGCAACTCGTCGCGACGATGCCGGGGTGGATCACTGGCACGATCAAAGACGATCACATCGACCTGACACAGGGAAGCGGCTACAAAAACCAGTCGACAGAAAGCCTGCTCGCGCAGTTCGACAAGCTGGTTGCTTTAGCGCGCGCGGCGATCGCGGGTGCAGGGGACGACGTTTTCGCCACGCCGTGGTCGCTGAAGATGGGAGAGCAGATACTCTCCACCCTGCCGAAAGGCGTGGTGACGAGGCAGACCATCAACCACCTCATCCACCATCGCGGGCAGCTGACGGTCTATCTGCGGATGGTGGACGTGCCACTCCCTTCGATATACGGACCGACCGCGGATGAAGGGTGGGACAAGATCGGTTGATGCGGGGCCGCTGATGTTCTAGCGGCTCTCGATTTCGTCAGCCAGCGCGCCCGCGTCGAACATCTTGCGCAACGCTTCGATCAGCGCAGCCGAATGCACGCTCACCGATCTCGATCGCTCAGTTGAGAAGAGAAACCGGTTCGCGACGTTCTCGATGTTTCCGTCGAAGCCAAGACCCACCACTTCGCCGGCCCGGTTGATGAGCGGGCTGCCCGAATTTCCGCCGATGTTGTCGTTGGTCGAAACGAAGTTGTAAGGCGTGGTGAGATCGAGCCTGTTCATCCGGTCAGTCCAGCGTTTTGGCAGGTCGAACGGAGGCTTGCCATCGAAATCAGCCGAGCGTGCGTACATACCCATGTATGTCGTCTTGTATGGCGCGAGCGTGCCGTTCATCGGATATCCCTTTACGACGCCATCACTGATACGGAGTGTGAATGTCGCATCGGGAGGAAGGTCGGTGCCGTAGGTATCGAACAATGCCCTGCCGAGCAGACTCGTGTTCGCCGTGATGATCGCGTTGAGCCCCGCCGCACGCGCCTGCACCGCGCGATTCAGTGGGTCCAGTTGCCGCGCGAGCACGATCAGCGGGTCCGTTGACGCTGCAATTGTCGCGGCGCCGCCTTCGACCAGCGTACGCCTGAACGCGAGATCACCGATGCGACTGCCGGTCACGAGTGCGACAGCAGCCTGCTCCGGCGTTCTGCCAGCAAGTGCCGCGCGGATAACCGGATCGTTCGCGGGCAACTCGGCCTGTGCTGCGCGGAGATACGCGGTAAGCGTCATCCGCTCGAACATCGAATCGATCGGCTGCTCGCGAAGCAGCGCAGGCTTCGTCTGCTCGGTAACCCGGACTATCTGTCCCGCCAGATTCAGCAGGCGTGAGCCGCCCGCGCCTACCGGCAGGCCAAAGCCGTGATATCTCGCCTGCACCGCAATCGTCCCAAGGTCGCGCTGCGCTGCCGCGATAGCCTCATACGTCCCGCCATATTGCGCGCTCCACTGAGGATTCGCGGCAAGTCTCGCACGGAACTCCTGCTCGAACGCAAGCTTCTTTCCCATGTACGCTGAATCGACAAGGCCGGAGCGGTATCCCATCACAGCCTTCTGCGAGTTCTCGACGTTGAGCTGGACTCCCATCAACTGCCTGCCTCTCTCCGCATCCTGTCGTGCAATCTGTGCGATGATGCCGAGTGTTCTGTTGTAACCATCAAGCGTAGCTGGATACGTCACGTCTCTCAGGTACTCCATCTGTGCCATCGTGTTCAGGCGCCCCGTGCTGCCAGGATTACCCACCATGAATATCAGGTCGTTCTCGGCGACACCGGTGCGGCTCCATCTGAGATATTCCTTCGGCACATGCGGCCGGTCGTTCGAATAAACTCTGAGGAACGCCGCGTCGAGGTCGTAGCGGGGATACGTGAAGTTGTCGGGGTCGCCACCGAAGTAAGCGACTATTTCCTCGGGTGCCCAGACGAGGCGGACATCATCGTAGCGCTTGTACGCATAAACGGAATACATCCCGCCTGCGTACAGCGACACCACCTGACAGGTGAGTCCCGTGCGCTGGTTGCACTCGGATTGTATCTGGCTGGTGATGGCTGTTCGCTGTGAAGCCTGCTCGGCCGGATCCGTTGCCGAGATCGCACCGCGAACCCGCTCGGTTACGTTCTCGATCGACTCGAGCTGGTCAACGTACATTCCGGCGCACTTCGCTTCATCCTCACGTTTGCGCGCAATGAACCCGTCGGCAATTGCGTCAGCACCGGGCTTCGACGACTCGAAGATGCAGTCCCGCACGCAATGGTGATTCGTCATCATCAGGCCCATTGGCGACACGAACGATCCGGAGCATCCAGGAAGTCGCAGCGACGCAATTCGAACGCGGTCGAGCCACGCCTGGTCGGGAGAGAAGTTGTAAGTCTTCTTCCAGTATTCGAGCGGCGGCTCATCGAACGTCCACATCGTGCCGAACTCCTGGCGGTATCCGATCGGCGGGAGAACCGCGGTCACCTGGGCCTGAGGCGTTATAGCAGGCTGAGGCGACGGAACCTGCGCGACAGGCGCTTGCGCACAGCCTGCGGAAACGAGTGCAACTATCAGGATTCGGCGCATTGACGTTGTCATGTTAACTGGCGGGTTGAAGGTCGCGCGGCAGGCGCGGTGACGTCAGGATAGTCGTGAACGCTTTCCACCTTGCGGCGGGATCGCCACCGGCGCGCTCGACGTATTCGCGGGCCATGTCCTTGCCGAGGTTGTAGTTGATGACATAGCTCCGGTACTGGTCGATGAACCGAAGCCGCTGCTGCGCACGCGCTGGCGCGTAGAGACCGAAGCGCTCCATCCAGGTCTTCGCTTCCGCTGCCGTTATTTCTCCGTCGAGATACCTGCGTGCGGCTTCATTGCCTGCGTATGTGAGCCGGTCAACCATCGACAGAATCCGGTAGTACTCTTCCGCCCTGGTGGAGTCGAGGCCCGCAAGCGGCCACAGTGCGCGCCGCTCATACTCGAGTCTCTCTGCGCCCGGAAATGCCATCTGGATTCCGTAGTTGGCTGTCCCCTCTGCAATCAGGGATTGCGGGCTGAACAGCGGGTAGACGGTGAACTCCTTCCATCCGCGATCCTTTACAAGGCTCTTCTCGAGCTGAACGTTGTAGACGTGGTGTCCCGGATATCCCTCATGACATGCGAGATCCACTGCCCGGTCGATATAGATGGGCAGATCTGTGTTCACCTGAATCAGGCTCTTGTAGCTGCCCTGATACCAGTTATAGCCGCTCCATGATTTGTCGGTCACGAACTCGAGCTTGAACTCCTCGCCGGGAGGCAGCGTCATGTGCTGGAGAGTGCGCGCCTTACATTCGGCGATCGCGGTTCGGAACACGGTGTCCAGCTTCGCGGGTGGAATCGCGAACTGCGTCCTGTACCGGTCATACCTCGCGCTTACTGCGCCGCTGCCTGGCAGAACGGCTCCAAGTGAATCGATGATCTGCTGGTAGTACGATTCCGGATGAGTTGGCGACACGGCGTCGTACAATGCCTTCGACTCTTCGTTGAACTTCAACTTCTGCCCGCCGAGCATCGCCACTCTGGTAGCGAGTGCACTTAGCTGCGTGCGCAGATATGCGCGTCGAAGGGCGAGCATCTCGTCGGCGGGGAGGTCTATCGAATCAAGTCGCTGGATCAGGCCCGCGGCTCGCGTCGCGATCTCGGGGAGCTCGACGGGGGCAGAGTCAACGGCAGTGCGCCACTCGGGTGGTCCATAATAGGCATCGACGTAGTCGGCATCATGTTTCCCGACCGCCAGAACGAGCTTCACGTAAGGCTCGGAGATCGAGTCGAGCTGGGCTGCGGCTGCCTGTGGGTTGCCGGCCGGCGGCGACTGATCTTTCGCGCAGCCACTGATGGCGGCGGTAAGCGCTGTAAGCGCTATGAGGGATTTGTGGCGCATTCGGTAATGATAAGGCATCTTCTGCCGCCGTGAGCGCCGTTTTGTGGGGGATTCTCGCCTATCTGATAGTTCAGTTCGGCATCGGGATTTACGTCTCGCGTCGCATCAGGACCGAGAGCGACTACATCGTTGCAGGGCGCCGGCTCGGCTATGGCCTCGCGACTTTCACCATTTTCGCCACATGGTTTGGCGCCGAGACGACGATCGGATCGGCCGGTGCTGTTTACGAATCGGGTCTCTCCGGCGCGACCTCGGATCCTTTTGGTTATGGCGCGTGCCTGTTGATCATGGGCGTCGTGTTTGCTGCTCCCCTCTGGCGGCGCAAGCTCACAACACTGGCCGACCTTTTTCGCGACCGCTATTCGCCTGGGGTCGAGAAACTCGCGGTCCTTCTGATGGTTCCGACTTCCCTTCTCTGGGCCGCGGCGCAGATACGTGCGTTCGGCCAGGTGCTCTCGGCGTCATCGGGATTTGGCGTTTCGTTCACCATCACTGCAGCGGCAGTAATAGTCATCGCCTACACGGCTTTCGGAGGAATGCTTGCCGATGCATGGACCGATCTCATCCAGGGAATCGTGCTCGTCATCGGCCTCGTGGTTCTTCTCGGTGCACTGCTGATGCAGACTGGTCTGGACCCTTTCACTGCTATTCCTGCGGCGAGGCTCGATCCGTTTTCTGGGGGAGCATCCGCGCTCGCGCTGCTCGAGGAATGGGCAATTCCGATATGCGGCTCGGTTGTCGCGGCAGAGCTCGTGTCGAGAATCATCAGCGCAAGGACGCCTGAGGTTGCAAGGCGGTCCTCATTGTTCGCAGGAGGTGGATACCTGATTCTGGGACTGATCCCCGTCGCCATCGGGCTCGCCGGGTCAGTTCTGATTCCGGGGCTCGAGCATCCGGAGCAGATCCTTCCGCTAATTGCGCAGCGTGTTCTTCCCGAAGCCCTGTACGTACTTCTCGCCGGGGCACTGATATCCGCAATACTCTCGACAGTCGATACGACTTTGCTGGTTTGCTCTTCACTGGTGTCTCACAACATCATTGTTGCGGCCCGGCCGGGGATGTCTGAGGGTGCGAAGGTTCGTGTTGCTCGTTCCGGGGTCGCGATATTCGGCGTGATTGCATATGTCATCGCGCTTCACGCAGATGGTGTGTATTCACTTGTCGAAGAGGCATCGTCGTTCGGTAGCGCGGGGATTTTCATTGTCGTAACGATCGGACTTTTCACCACGTGGGGGAGAGCGGCGGCAGCGGCCGCATCCCTCGTGGCCGGCGTGGTTGCATGGATCGTTGGCGCCTACGTCATGCAGCTCGAGCTGCCTTATCTCACGTCGCTGGTAGCCGCAATCGCAGCGTATTCGATTGTGGCAATGGTGCAAAGAGAGCGCGCACCGACTATCGTGCGGACGTGAGCGATACGTCCCCCACCTATCTGGTCACAGGTGCAACCGGCTTTCTCGGCAGACACCTGATAGAAGCGATCAGGCGCGATGAGCCACATGCAACGATCGTCTCGCTGCTTCGGAAGCCGTCAGCAGCGAAGCGCCCTGAGCTTGAATACCTCGCAGGCACCGTGATCATGGAGGGTTCACCGGATGATCCAGCACAATGGAGCGACAATCCGGCCCTTTCCGGGCTTTCAGGCATCTATCACCTGGCCGCCGAAGTAAAACATTCGCGGCGCGATTCCGAGTCGATGACGCGGTTCAACGTCGATGCGACGCTGGCGATGGTTCGCGTCGCCGCCGACACCGGCTGTCGACTTGTATTCATCTCGACTTCAGGGACTATCGGCTGCTCGACGAGCCCCGAAGCATCACCGGATGAAAATGCACCGCACTGCGAATCGCTCGTTCGTGACTGGCCATACTACCGATCAAAAATCATCGCGGAAAAGCGTGCGCGCGAGCTTGCTGCCGGGCTCGGAGTTGAGCTCGTAATCATGCGCCCGCCCGTCCTTCTCGGCCCTGGTGATCACAGGTTTCGCTCGATTGGAACGCTCAAGCGAGTCCTCGACGGGAAGTTGCCCGTCGCCTTCCATGGCGGATTTCACTTCGTCGATGTACGGGATGCCGCCGATGCAATGGTCCAGGCGATGCGGATTAATTCCCCCAGGGCATCATACAATCTTCCAGGCACCGCATCGTCGCTCGACGATTTTTTTCGGGAGGTTGCGCGGATAGCGGAAATTCGTGCGCAGTGGCGCGTAATCCCCACGTGGCTCGGCCGCTATCTCGCAAAGGTGAACGACGCGGCCGGGCGACCGGTATCGGTTCTCCCGGACCAGGTGGTCATCGAGATGGCGGGTCATTACTGGGGACTTTCATCGAAGTACGCTCAGCGCGACCTCGGATTCCGCTCGAGAGATCCCTCCCTTACGATAGCAGATACCGTCGCGTGGATCCGTAAGGAAGCGTCCCGCCCGCCCGAGATCGGGCAAGTTCCACCTGCGGCGCAGGATCACACGTTCATCGCGCCATCGGCAGAACTTCGATCGCGCCAAAGCCGAGGTTGATCCCGACGGTTGCGATCACCGGACGATCTCCGTCGGTGCGTCGGTAGTCACTCCCGAAACTTGCGACCGCGCCAAGCTTGCTGCTGAGTGGATAGTCGAACACGAGTGACCAGCGTGTAGTCGTTTTTCGGAGGGCTGCCGGTGCGCCCTCGTCGAGACCCAGGCCGCCATCTCCGTGCAGGCTTCTCCATACATGTTCGGCGGCGACTGATCCCCTCCCCACATCGGCTCCCAGACGTGCGCCGACATCGAGAAGGTCGCGATTGTGGTATTCGCTCACTCGCGTGAGGTATCTCAGCACCCCTATGAGCTCGAGGCCTCTTGTGCCGTTTCTGTACATCGGCGTGGCCCACACCCCAAGCCCATCCACACGCTGCTGTCCCCACTGGCTTTCCCGGAAGAATGCGCGCGTGCCCGCTGCGAGTTCCATGATGAATCCGTCCGGCTCGATCTCCTGCGTTGCGAACCGTTTTGCCAGCGTTGTGAGCCTCGCCTCGATGCGATCGAGATCCGACTCGAGCCCAGCGGCTGCATCACTCGCGGACTCGCCGGCTGCAACAATTGTCCTCAGGCTGTCACGACGGGCAAGCGTGCGCATGGCGCTGTCGCGCAAGGCTGCGGTTGGTTGCACTATCACTCTCGCCAGCAGCGACGACAGCAACTCTTCCTGCTGGGCGAGCCGCCTTCGCCTCGCTTCAATTCCCGCTGCCCCTGACTGTGCGACTTCGAGGCGTCGGTATCGCTCGATGTAGTCCCGCTGCGAGCGGCGCATCGAGTCCCTCGCCGCAAGGAGCTTCGCATTCGGGCGGCCATTCGCGAGGAGCGTGCGGATGGCTATTGCAGCGTGCGCGCCGCTCGAGGAGTCACCGGATGTTCCGTGACGCTCGGTCGCGACTGAGATCGCCGTGAAAAACCTCAGGCGGTCGGCAAACGATGCGTTGTGGTACTGCTCCAGGCTCAGCGCCCTGCGTCGTGCGAGCCAGTACGGTGCGGTCTCGATCGAGTAGCCGTTGGGGACTATGCCATTTGCTCCCGCTCCCGATATCAGGCTGGCGATCAGGTCGCGAGGTGTGTTCGGCCGCGACACTGACGCGGCGGAAACCCCAAGGAGCGAAAGCGCCGGCGGTCCGGAAAGCCTGAAGCTCTCGAGTGCAATGGCCGGAGGGGGCGCCAATTCGCGATCTGCCTCCTGGGCGCCAGATATTGGCGGCGCGATGCTGGCTGCAATCGCAACAGCGCGAGCGAGTCGCCGGAGGGTCCGCGTCATCGCGTCAATCGTCTTCGGTGAACTCGAAGACTGCCTTGAACATCTGCGAACCAAAGGTCTTGGCAGCAGAGCCCGACTTCTCGATGTTAAGGCGCTTTTTTCCGCCAGTCAGAAGCCAGGCCACGGAGATCTCGTTCTTCTTGTCCCGAATGTCTGTCACGACTGTGTACACAGTCACCTTCCTGTCCTTCAGGTCGGCGCCTGTCCCAAGGGGGATCTCCTCGATGTCACCGTTTGCGAGCAGCTCGTCGTCGACAAACACCATCGAGGTGCCATACTGACGGTCACCGACGAAGACAGACAAGCGAATCTGCCCCGGACCAATAGCATATTCTTCGTGGACAGCGATCGGCTTCCTGGGCATGGCTGGTTCCGTCGGCTTGGGGCTTCAGGTGGACGGCGAATGTAGGAGGGGCCGGTGAGGAGGGCAAGCTCGCCATTCTGGCGGCGACGCGGTGTTCCCCCTAGCTTGCATGGTGAAAGAGTCAGCTGAATTCCGGGACCCAACCTTCGGGCTGACAACGCCAGGTCCGACACCCCAGCCACCCGCATGAGCTCACTCTGGAAACGAATAACGACTGCGCACGTCCAGTTCGTAACCACCGGCTATCTCCGTATCATGGAGCCCATTGCCGGCGTACTGATAAAACTCGGAATTTCAGCTAACGCTCTGACGACCCTTGGGACACTCTCCACGGTGATCGGGGCTGTCGCTTTTGGCATGGGCTACATGAGGACCGGCGGCATCATCATCGCCGTCACCGCTATCGCCGACGCGCTCGACGGTATCGTTGCCAGAAGAACCAACAACGTCACAGTGTTCGGCGCGTTCTACGACTCGACCCTGGACCGCGTGGCCGACGGGGCTCTTCTAGCGGGACTCGCATATTTCTACGCCGTGAACGCTGTCCATTCCAGCAAGGTGATGCTGGCGATCGCGCTCGCTGGCATCATCGGCACATATCTCGTCAGCTACGCACGTGCGCGCGCCGAAGCACTCGGCATCAACGCGAAGGTCGGCGTGATGCAGCGTGCAGAGCGCGTCGCTCTGTTGTGCGCGCCGCAGGCCCTGTTCGGCCTGGCGATGGATGGCTGGGTGCTGCGGGCAGTGGTGGTGATTCTCGCCGTCTCCTCGTGGTATACGGCGATTGGCCGCATAAACCACGTACGACGCACGACTCTGGGCGATGTTCCGTCGCCGATCAGGGTCGTCAACGAAAAACCGTCCGCCACCGGCATCAGGTCGACCCGCCGCGCGCGGCCTTGAACCAATAAGTCGTGGCAGCAACAAGGCTCAAAGAAATTTCCTCGTCAGAGGGCCGCATCTATCCGCGACCTCCTCATCACGATGGTCGTGACGAGATGAGTAATTACGCGTGGGGCTTTCGCGACACGACCTTCGCGGTCGACAGCGATGGCGCGATCACGGTGACGGGCAACCGGTACCCGGGACTCAGTGGAGAGACGCTGCCCGACCTTCTCCCGTGGTTCAGGAAAGTCGTCGGAATCGATTTTGTGCTCGAGCCCGGAGCCGCGGCCGAACCCCATCCGTTCGTGCCGCCTTCCCGCCCGGCAGTTCAGTTTCTCGAGAGAATTGGCGCGATCCTGAATCCGGACCGGGTCGTCACAGACCCCGAAGTCAGGCTGCGGCATGGCCACGGGCATACTGTCTCGGAGATCAACGCGGTTCGTTCTGACGGGCTGCCTCGCGTCCCCGACTATGTCGTCTACCCCTCGACCGAAGAAGAAGTAATTGGAATCGTGAAGGAAGCTGGCCCGGCTGGCGTTGTGCTGATGCCGTACGGCGGCGGCACCAACGTCACAGAGGCGCTCCGCTGTCTTCCCTACGAGGAGCGGCCGATCGTTTCGGTTGACATGAGCAGGCTCGATGCGATCGAGTGGATCGATCCAGTCAATCGCATGGCAAAGATCCAGGCTGGCGCAACGGGCCGCATCATCCAGAAGCAGCTCGCGGAACACGGTTTCACAATGGGACACGAGCCCGACAGCGTCGAGTTCTCGACGCTTGGCGGCTGGATCGCAACAAACGCCAGCGGAATGAAGAAGAACCGCTACGGCAACATCGAGGACATCATCCTCGACGTTACAATCGTGTCAGCGCTCGGAAAGGTTGAGCGAACCCAGGTCGTACCGCGCGAGAGCATTGGTCTCGACCCGAAACTGTGGGTCATCGGAAGTGAGGGGAGCCTTGGCATTATCACGTCAGCAGTCGTCAAGCTTTTTCCGCTTCCCGCCGATCGGCGTTATGGCTCTGTGATCTTCCGGACGTTCGAGGACGGCGTCGCGTTCATGTACGACCTTGCGCAGGAGGATTCTTATCCCGCCAGCGTACGCCTCGTCGACAACCTGCAGTTCCAGTTCGGCCAGGTCCTCAAGCCGCGCCCGAAGGGCGCAAAAAAGCTCAAAAGCAAGGCACAGAAATGGCTGGTTACCGGGCCTATGGGATTCAATCCTGAAGAAATGGTTGCGGTAACTCTCGTGTTCGAGGGCGCAGCGGCTGAAGTCGACAGGCAGGAGAAAGCCGTCTATCGGCTCGCGAAGCGCCACAAGGGAATGAAGGGTGGAGAGGAAAACGGGAAGCGCGGGTATCTCCTCACGTTCGGCATCGCTTACATCCGCGATTTCGTGCTCCAGCACAACATCCTTGGAGAATCGTTCGAGACCTCGGTACCGTGGTCACAAGCCCAGTCCCTGGTCGACAGGGTGAAGCAGCGCATCTACGATACACACAAGGAAAGAGGGCTTCCTGGTCACCCGTTCGTGTCATGTCGGGTAACCCAGATCTACGAAACAGGATGCTGTATCTATTTCTATATGGCGTTTTACGCGAAAGGCGTCGATGATCCGGTTGGAGAGTATCATGAGATCGAAACCGCAGCCCGCAAGGAAGTGATTGAAGCCGGTGGATCGATTTCCCATCATCACGGTGTGGGAAAGCTTCGCCTTCGATTCATTTCGGACATCATGTCTCCGGGGATGGAGCGCTGGCGCGAGCAGATGAAGTGCGCACTCGATCCGCACAATGTTTTTGCTGCCCAGCTTCCGCTGGATTCACCTGAACATGCCGAGGCGCTGACATGAGTGCGATCTCCGCGCGCGGCGCGCGCGTGCTGCTTACCGGCTGCACCGGTTTCGTCGGCAAGGTCGTCCTCGAAGAGCTCATGCGGAGACGTGAGGAGCTCAATGTCGAGCGCGTCTATCTCCTGATCCGCCCGCGCCGAAGGAAATCCCCTGACGAGCGCTTCGATCACAACGTCGCTCCGTCGCGATGCTTCTCGCGACTGGAGCCGGGCTGGCGCAGCTACTGTCACCCGATTGCTGGCGACATGCTGCTCGACGGGCTCGGAATTTCCGAAGACGATGCGGCACTGCTGCAAGGCGACCTCACACACGTCATTCATTGCGCAGCGTCAGTGCGTTTTGACCTGCCAGTTGCCGAGGCCGCATCGATCAACATTTCAGGTGCGCTGCGAATCCTCGAGTTCACAAAGGGGTGCGCGCAGGTACAGCGGCTCGTCGATGTCTCGACTGCGTACGTCACCCCGCATCCGGGCAACGGGACGCTCCGCGTCGAGGAGAAACTGGTTGACCTCCCATTCGATGCCGAGGCAGTCTACGAAACCATTCTTGCTGGCGTCGCGGAGGAGAATGACCTTCTGGCGAAGACAGGTCACCCCAATACTTACACGCTGACCAAGTGCATCGCCGAGCTGCTCCTTACGAAGCGACGCGGAGATGTACCTTTGACGCTTCTCCGCCCGAGCATAGTATCGGCGTGCCGCCAGCATCCATTCCCGGGCTGGATCGACAGCCACGCAGCGTATGCGGCGTTCATCTCGCTCATCGGCGCAGGACACCTTCGTGTCATTCGCACTGACCCGAACACTGTGATCGACGTCGTTCCCTGCGACGACGTCGCTGACAGAATCATGTCGTGTGCCTTCGATCCGGCGCTACAGGAACCGTTCGTAATTCGTCATGCCGTTGCGGGCATCGAGAACAGCGGCGCGTCGTCACGCCTGGCATATACGCACGAGAAGCACTTCAAAGCTGCCCCGCACGAGCGCGAAGCGGGCCTTGTTTACGTCGGCCTTTCCAAGGGTGCGTTCAGGATCAACGACCTGATGCACCACCAGCTGCCGTTGAGTGCAGCGAAGACTTCGAAACGGTTCAAGGGACAGAAACGCGCCGCGGTTCGTATCAAGAAGCTGGCAAGCATCCTTGGCTCGCTGGATGAGGCATTCAGTTATTTCGCACACCACAGCTTCGATTTTCGCACCGCGTTTCCGCCGCTCGCGAACTTCGAGCTCGATGTGTACCTGCAGTCAGTATCGAACGGAATATCCGAGCACCTGTTGAAGCGGAATCCCGTACAGGCCCCGTTGCGCATGCACGGCACTGACATCGGCTGGGCGCTGAAGCAGCCTGATGGGAACGCGACAACGCGCGCATTTGCATACGTGATCCGAAAGGCACTTCGCGCTGCTGGTGCAGACATCACGTTCAACGAGACCGAGATCAAGTCGGCGCTCCGCGAAGTACGGCCCGATGATCTTGTGATCCTCGCGCCGAGTCACCGCAGCTACCTCGATTTCCTGATCACGTCACTGCTTTGTTTCGCGCATCCTGGGCTTGGACTGAAGCTTCCGCGCGTTGCCGCAACTGACGACTTTGCGCGAATTCCGATCATCGGCCGCCTTCTCGAGGGAGCAGGAGCGTTCTACATCAAGCGCGGCGTGGGAGCACCCGATCCTGGACTCACGCAGCAGATTGCAAAACTCGTCGAGGCGGGGCAGTCACTGGAGTTTTACGCCGAAGGCACGCGCAGCCGCTCGCGGCGCTTCCTCGCGCCAAAACGTGGAATGCTCCGAGCCCTTCAGCAGGCCGGACGTCCGGCGGTAGTGCTCCCGCTTTCGATCACCTACGATCGCGTCGCGGAAGAAGAGGGCTTCCTGCGAGAGCTCGATCACGGCATCAAGCACAAAAGCGGCTTGACCCCGCTGCTGCAGTGGACGCGCAAGCTGATGCGCCACGACGTCAAGCTGGGACGCATCCACATTCGCGCGGGTGCCCCGCTCAGAATCGACAGCGAGACTGACATCAAGGCAGCAAGCAACGCAATCGTTGCCGAGTTGCAGCGGCACTCGGCCGTCACGAGTTTCCACATCCGGGTGTTCTGCGAGCACAACTCGCGGCTTGGCATCGACGCATCAGATCTCCGCTCGGCGATCATCCGGCGTGGCGGCGTCATTATCGAGAGCAAGCTCGGTGACGAGGACAAGGTCCCCGCGATACTCGGTCGGACCTACGATGGCCAGTGGATGCATCTCTTTTACCACGATGCAAGAGTGCGAAAGCCTGACAACGCGGCAATTGCCGCGCACGTGAGGCGCAACGGATTCTGGTATCCGGAAGTTCAGCACGCCGATGACGATCTCGCCGACGCAGTAGTCGAAGCGCTGTTCGAGCCTGTCTGCCGCGACTATCAGCGGGTAGCGATCGAAGTCGGCCGGATGCCTGTGGACGGCACCATCACGGCCCACGACATCGTTGCGCTGCTCGATGACGCATTCCTTGGTGATGTCGAGGACGCGTTGACCGAGCTTGCCCAGCGAGGCATCGTGGTCAGGGAAAAGGACAGCTATCGCTGGGCCGGGTCTCCGCGAGACCTCGGTGATTTTATTGCTGACTGCGCGTGGTCCGGCGTGGGTCAGTACCAGTCGATGATTTCCTGACGCGATAATTTCTGGCGTGCCTACTCAGTCCGGCGGTTCCGAAGCAGCTGCGGGCGGCGATCAAAAGCTCCGGTGGATAGAACGTCGCAGGCGTCGCTACAAGACCCATCCAACGATTCCATTCGAGGATGTGCGCGCGAAGCTGAAGACCGGCGATATCATCATGTTTCACAAGACGGCCCGTACCTCTCTGATCGATTCGCTCGAGCTTGACTTCATATCGCCGGTTTTTTTTCGAGCCACTGAATTCAGGCACTCAGGTATTATCGTAAGGCAGGGCGACGACATCACCGTTCTCGAGTGTGCTGAAGAGACGCATTCAGGGCACGCTCACGCGGCGTATCCGACTGGCGGGCGTGGTGTCCGTTTCGTTCCGCTCGAGCCATTGCTCGATGCTTACGGTCGCGACAACGGGAATCCGCACTACGGGGTCCGATTCATCTCGAGCGAGATCCCGCTGAACCGGATTCTTGACGTACTGGGTCAATTCGGGCCGATAGCTTACCTCAGGATGCAACGCAGCATCCCGCTTATTCTGACCAGGTTCCTGCTTCCGAACCTGGTTCGCCGGAGACTGCTGAGCGCATTCCGGCACGAGATGATGTGCTCGGAATTCGTTCACAATGTCCTTAATCAGTGTGGTGCGCTTGGCGAATATCAGTCGAAGCTCGTTGCTCCGTACTCGCTCGAGGACGACCGGTTTTTCCGGAGACTCGAGCGTATTCCTTTCTCCGACATAGTACGGTTCAGTTTTCCGGCTTGAGCGCAACTGTTTCGCGACCGCAGATGTGGCGGGCGATCGAGCCACTATGGATCGCGGCGCTTGGCGCGCAGTTCATCGTACTCGGCGGCCTTCTGCTCCCGCGGATCATCCGGCTGCTGGGCAGGGGCGGTGCGGCTGAAACCGTCGAGTGGGCGGTCTGGATGTCGATGCTCTTCGTTTTTCCGCCGCTCGTCTGGCTGATTGGATGGGTTGCACCGAAGGTGATTGGCAGAGGGGCCTCGGCGCTGGTCAAGCGGGGGATCGTCGCGCTGCTCATGTTAGAGCTTGCGATTTATGCTGCGCTGAACGCGTCTCCGACTCAGGTGATCCCCATTCTGGCGGCCGCCGGTTCGGTCTCGCTGCTTATGTGGCGCGAGCGATCCGGAGAACTCGGAGGCACCGCCACCCTGCTGGCCATGATCTCGGGGACTGCGGCATGGATTGCCAGCGGCACGCTCGTCTACTGGCAGAGTGCGACTTCATGGATCTTGGCGTCGCCCATCACCGTCGTCGTCGTAATCGCGACCGTCCTGATCGGTGGCCTCATGCTGAAGCGCTGGGCGTTTAGTGAAGATGAAGGAACGATTCGCATTGTCGATTTCGTTCCGCTACTCGTGCTTGTTGCGTTCAGTTTCAGGACATTTCCGATGGTCGAGTTCTACCATTGGGGATTTTTCATCGGGCCGATCGAGCAGCTGAGGCAAGGGGGAACTCTCCTGTGGGATACCCCGTCGCAGTACGGGTTCCTCAGCATCCTCATTCCGTCGATTCTCCCAGGCAGCGCGTGGCAATCGTTCTGGTTTTTCCAGTCATTCGTCTACGCCGCTGTCGCCTGCCTCATGTATGTGTCGATCAGACGGCTGGCCGCGGGATGGTACGGGGGAGTCGCCGCGTTCCTCATCACTCTTACGACGCTCTTCTTTCGTCCGCGCACCGAAGCGCTCATCCTTCCCGCGCAGATGACGCCAGCGGCCGGACCGTTCCGCTTCATGTGGTGCTTCGTGATGCTCGCTTTTCTCGTGCGCTGGCAGACACGCGAGGATTCAGGGCGGGGCGGATCTAGGTTCGCCCTCGTGGGGACGATTATCTGGGGCCTCGCGCTGCTATGGTCGGCGGAGACGGCGATCTATGTCACCGCGATGTGGTTTCCCGCGCTCCTGATCCATACGATTCAGGCGGCGAGTCGCGACCGGTTATCGGCGGTCCATACGGCTGCACGGGTGTTGAGAGCTGCAGCGTATCCGCTTACGGCAACGTTGATCGTCGGATCTGTCGTGCTCGCCGGGTATCGGGTGGCGGGCCTTCCCGGGCCTGACATCTTCGGGCATTTCGAGTATGTACTGCTTTACAGCAGTGGTGGCTTTGGCGCCCTGCCGATCGACCCGACTGGAACCGTATGGTATCTGGTTCTCGCGTTCCTGATGGTGGTCTCGATCATCGTTCTTCACGCGCGTGATAGCCTGACTGATTCGCGACTCGTCGTGTGGGCTGCGGTGGCGGGAGGAACCTGGGCACTGGCGAGCTACTTCACCGGAAGAAGCCATCCGGTGAATCTGATCGCGCTCATTCCGCTACTTCTATTCGGCCTCGTTGCGTGCCTGCGGTTGCGGCCGTTCGGATATTCCCCGCGCGCGCGATTAGCCGTGGCTGCCGCGATGCTCCCGATGCTCGCGATGCCTGTTGCGCTCACCGCCGGACATCGTGAATTCGCGTCAGCTGTATCCGAGACACAGCTCGCGCCCTCGAGCTTCACCGATCAGCTGCCACTGATAGACCCCGAGCTTCAGTCCGTGCTCACGTCCGCGGGCGCGGCGCCTGGCGATGCATTCGTATTGGCGAGCGACGGGCGGTTAATGCTTGGAGCATGGCAAACACCGAACGGGAGGGAGCTGGTGTCGCGCTCCTGGTTGCCTAAAGCATTCGAGATCATCGGAAGCCTACCCGAGAACAGGCGACAGGTCTACTTCGACCGGAATGCGGCGAGTTTTCCCGGTGAAGGCTGGCTGATCGAGAGCCGGACACTATCCGCCAACGGCGCGGATCACCTTTTGCGTTTTCTCGAGGCAGGCAGACGACTCGGCGGCCGGCGGGAGAGCGAGCACTGGGTGGTTACGGAGATCCAGGCCGCCCCATTGGAAGACTGACTTGGAAACTGCAGAGTACCTGAAGCTCGTAGAGGTCGAAGACAGCATGTGGTATTTTCGCGCGCTGCACGCTCACGCGACGAACCTCATACGTGATCATCACCCGCGAGCCACCGGGGCATTGCTCGATGGCGGATGCGGAACTGGCGGCTTCATCAGGCGAGTCGGTCCCCTGCTCCCAGCGCTTCGATTTCACGGGATCGACTTGTTCCAGATCGCATGTGATCTTGCGAATGGGCGCGGCACTCCGCGCATCGCGCGCGCATCGCTGACAGATCTTCCTTTCGCCGACCACTCGATGGCCGTAGTGACATCGCTCGACGCCATTCAGCACGTCGCCGAGCACCAGGCAGCGGCAAGTGAGATTTTCCGGGTTCTCGAGCCCGGAGGGCTGGCGGTGATAAACGCGCCTGCCTACATGTGGCTCTGGTCTTATCACGACACGGCGACCGGAGCCGAGAGGCGTTACACTCTGCCGGCAATGGCGAAGCTTCTTACCGGCGCCGGTTTCGAGATCGTTCGGGGCACCTACTGGAATTTCCTCCCGTTGCCCATCGTTGCAGCAAAGCGTAAAATCTTTTCCAGGTTCAGCGAGTCCGACGACGTAAAGCATTATCCACTATGGGCCGAGCGCCTGCTGGGAGCGGTGATGGCATCTGAGCGGGCCTGGATCGGCAGAATCAGCAGCCTCCCCGCAGGGAGCTCAGTTCTGGTGGCAGCCAGAAAGCCGGGGGGTCGGAATGGAGCGTGATACTCCTCACCAAAAACATGACGCATACGAAGGACGTCGCGTCCTGGTCACGGGCGGCCTCGGCTTCATCGGGTCGAACCTCGTTGCAGCCCTCGCGAACCTCGGCGCACACGTCACGGTCATCGACTCGCTGATTCCCGAGTACGGCGGAAACCTGCGCAATCTCGAAGGAATCGGAACTGGGCGCGTGCGAGTCAACATGTCAGATGTTCGCGACCGGCGCACGTTGCCTTATCTCATGCGCGACCAGGACACGCTGTTCAATCTCGCTGGACAAACGAGTCACATGGACTCGATGGCTGATCCCGAGACCGATCTCGACATCAATGCGCGCGCTCAGCTTTCCATCCTCGAAGCGTGCCGGCTTCACAATCCTGATATCAGAGTCGTCTTCGCCAGCACGCGCCAGATATACGGCCGACCATTGTACCTGCCCGTAGATGAGCACCATCCGCTTCAGCCAGTCGATGTGAATGGAATCAACAAGCTCGCGGGCGAGGGCTACCATATTCTTTACAGCGACGTCTATGGCATCCGCAGTACGGTTCTGAGGCTGACGAACACGATCGGTCCCCGCATGCGCGTGAAAGACTCACGCCAGACATTCGTCGGCACGTGGATCAGACAGCTGTTGACCGATGAAAGAGTCGAGGTTTGGGGTGGCGAGCAGTTGAGGGATTTTACTTACGTCGATGATGTCGTCGATGCGTTCCTGCTCGCCGGGTCGCGTAGCGAGGCGATCGGGCGGCTATTCAATGTCGGTGGAACTCCACCAGTCAGCCTGCGGGAGCTTGCCGAATTGATGGTCGAGGTAAATGGAAGTGGGAGCTTCGTTGTGCGTGAATTTCCTGAGGAGCGCCGTAAGATCGACATCGGCGACTTCTATGCCGATGACACACTGATTCGCGAGACGCTTGGATGGGAGCATCAGACCTCGCTGAAAAGCGCAATCGAGCATACGCTCGAGTATTACCGGCATGAGCTCAGTTACTACCTCTGAATCATGCAGCGATGAGTGAGAGGCCATTGCTTCAGGTGGCTGACCCGGGGGCCGAGTTCCTCCGGCACGAGGCGGCGATCCGCGCCGCTATCGACCGCGTGCTTCGGAGTGGCCACTACATTCTCGGAACCGAGGTTGACGCTTTCGAACAGGAATTTGCCGCCTACCTCGAAGGTGGTCACGTCATCGGTGTGGCCAATGGGACTGAAGCGCTGGAGCTCGCATTGCGCGCAGTCGGCGTTCGTCCGGGCGATCTCGTTGCGACAGTGGCCAACACAGTTTCTGCAACCGTCGCTGCGATTCAGCAGATGGGTGCGCGTCCGGTGTTCGTCGAGATAGACGCAGTGACGATGCTGATGTCGCCTGACCAGCTTGACCGCACACTTGGTTTGCATGGGACGAGCATACGCGCTGTCGTACCGGTTCATCTGTATGGAAATCCGGCCGACATGCGACGAATCGGGGAGATCTGCAAGTCCCACGGCGCTGCGATCGTCGAGGACTGTGCACAGGCTCATGGTGCGACACTCGACGGACGGCGCGTCGGGACCTTTGGCCTTCTCTCGACCTTCAGCTTCTATCCGACAAAAAATCTTGGTGCACTTGGAGATGGCGGTGCTGTGTTCACTCGCGATCCGGATCTCGCAGACAAAGTGAGGCTCCTGCGACAGTACGGCTGGAGAAGCCGCTACATCTCGGAGATTGAAGGTCGCAACAGCAGGCTCGATGAGATTCAGGCGGCGATCCTCCGAGCAAAACTCCCTTCGCTCGACAAATCGAATGAAGTCCGGGCCAGGATGGCCGCGCGTTACTCAGCGCTCCTCGCAGACACATCGCTGGTTCTGCCGCAGGTGATCGACGGCGCCGTTTCGGTCTGGCACCAGTACGTCATTCGGACCGACCGCCGGGACGACTTGCGCGCGAGGCTGTTGGACTCAGGCATCTCATGCGCCACGCTATATCCCGTACCCGTTCATCACCAGCCGGCATATCTCGATCGCGACTGCTCTCTCCCTGTTACGGAAATGGCATGCGATGAGGTATTATGCCTCCCTTGCCATCCAGGCATGGGGCTCGACGATGTCGACAGAGTATGTGAGGTGATCCTTCAATGACAGCAGCCAATCCTGCACTCAGTTTCGTCGTGCCGCTGTATAACAGCGCGGGTACGATCAGAGGCCTGGTCTCCGAGATGTGCAGCCTCGATGTCGAGGGCGGTCATGAGATCATCCTCGTCAATGACGGAAGCACTGATGCGACTGCCGATATTTGCAGCGGCATGCTGGAGACTTGCGAAGTGCCGATTACCTACATCGAGCACTCCCGCAATTTCGGCGAACACAACGCGGTATTGACCGGATGGCGGCATGCTTCGGGCCGCTACATCGTGAATGTCGACGATGACGGCCAGAACCCCCCTGCAGAGGCAGTCAGGCTGTTTCGTTATGCTGTCGACAACAAGCTCGATGTGGCCTTCGGCCAGTACGCGGTCAAGCGCCACGCGCCGTGGCGCAACTGGGGCAGCAGTATTACCAATCGGCTCACCGACATGATTCTGGACAAGCCGAAGGGCTTCTATCTCTCCAGCTTCCGTTGCGTGAACGCGCCGGTAGCCCGCCAGGTTGCGGAGAACACCGGTCCGTTCCCCTATATCGATGGCCTGTTGCTGCAGGTCACTCAGCGCATTGGCGGGCTTCAGGTACATCACTCGGATCGCGCCGCAGGCGACAGCGGCTACACGGTGCGGCGTCTGGTGCGGCTCTGGCTCAGCACGGTCGTCAATTTTTCGGTGATGCCCCTTCGACTCGCGACGGTACTAGGGCTGGTAATGTCGGCGTTCGGATTCATGGGCATCGGCCTGGTACTGTATTGGCGCCTGACACACCAGGGTCCGGGCTTCGGTTGGGGTTCGTTGATGTCCGCCCTCCTCCTTTTCTCCGGCGTGCAGCTCGCACTGCTCGGCGTCATCGGTGAATACCTCGGCCGAATGTTCCTGACGGTCAATCAGCGTCCGCAGGCTGTGATACGCGATGTAGCGAGAAGTGGCGGGATACCAAATAGCTCGGCTCAGGCGCCGAGGACGATATTACAGTTCAGAGACAGGTCCTGAAGAAGTTTAAGCAGGGCTTGCTAACGCCTGCACGGAATTACGATGACTCTGTTGACTGCTGCCGTTCCGTGCTCTCTCGCGATCGCCGCTGCCGTCCATTGACCACCGGCGGGGGGCCGCCAGGGTAGCGAAAACCTGAAGCTCAGACCGCAGTGCTCGGGTGAGAATCCGTAAACACCATCTTCGCCGGGCGCGAACTGAGCGCCGCGCATCGATGCGATGCGGCTCAGCGGGGTGTCGACACCAAGAGAGTCCGCGGTTCGAAAACGCGGCGTGTTGATCTGAATGCGGTCGATCCTGTCGTTCTGCACAATGGACCGCACTGTTTCGCCTGCAATCTGCAGGACAACAACGCGCTCCATCATTCCTTCCTGGCCTTGCTGCTGTCCGTCACTGATAACTTCACACAGGCCGACAACCTCGCTGACAGGGCGGCCCCGTTTCAGCTCGCCAATTCCATCTTCGTTCAGGCGGGCCGCACCCGTGACCCCGCATGTCTTTGCGGCCGAAAGTGAAGTATCCGGCGTCACGGCGACGACGCTGTCAGACGGTACCGCCGCAGTGGTATCCGCTGTTTCACCCGACCTGCTGCAGGCAAGCGAAGCGGTGATCGCGATTAGAACGAAAATTTTCACGATCCGATTCTATTGCAGGTGGCGTTCCTTTTCAAACTCTCGGAGCCTGACTCCCACGACAAAAATGGCGCAGAGGGCAACCGTCCCCTGCGCCACCTTCTTCCCTCAACGGGCAATTCTAGAACCGGCTGCGGCCCGCCCTTGGAAGCGAAGCAGTCATTCTTCCGCTTCCCGGGAACGTCCCCTGGATTCGCCCAGCCGGAAATGTCCCGACCACAGGAATACGGTTGTTGACCGCCATGCCCCCGCGACGTCGACGATCTGCACGCGGGTCGCAGTTGTCGATTCCTCCATGCCCGCCACGGATGACAACCCCGATGACTGATCCGATCACGTCAGCTCGCCGGTTCCCGACACCGTCCCCATCTACGCCAACTCCGGGCGAGTAGACTGGTTGCGGCCGCGAACTCGGGAGCGAGGCAACCTCCACCGATGCCTCCGAAACCAGCATCGGCTCTGGCGAGAGTTCCTCAGCTATCGTCGCATCCTCAACGGTTGCGACACGAGCCGGCTCAGCCCGCCGAGCGGGCTTGTACGTCGCAACCCTGCGCGACGGGGCGATCCGGTTCGTAGCCGGGCGCGAAGTTCGCTCGATCGCTGAAACAACCTGCGCCGCGCTGCCAGAATTCTGAAGCTGGATCGGCGTCGCAGCGGATGCGAGTTCGAGATCCTTCATGAACCCATCGTCAGCCGGTTCATTAGTGCCGCTGCAGGCAGCAAGAACCAGCACCATCGCAACCCCCCCAATTCTCACAGTCGCGCGCACGCTTCCTCCGAATCTCTCGAACTGGCGATAGCTGCGCCGCTTTGGCACATGGCCCGCCAACATGTATTCTGGCGTGCAACGGCCGAGCCATTGCATTAGCCCCGCATTTTCCGGGTGGCGGCCTGTTTTTGTCCACCATTGATGACAGCTTTGTCTCACATCGGAGACACAATGACATTTCGTAGCATTCAAAGGCTCGCGCTCTTCGCCGCGGGCGTGATGGTCTGGACTGCCTGCAGCGATGGTCGATCCGTAAAGCTCACGCCGGAGCTCAGGGCAGCGATCTCCGACTCCGTCAGGCAGCTCGTCGTCGGAACTTACGACCTGGACGGGCCGAACGTCGTGGATCGGCTCATGAGTCTCTACCCCGATTCAGGCGCAGTCTATTCGACGAGCAGCGGGCAAGTTTCCACAACGCGGACTGAGCTTCGCCGGCAGATCGAGACGTTCTGGGAATATGTCGGGAGCAATATGCGCGAGCCGAAATGGGAATGGACGTCGATGGTCATCGATGTTCTGTCCCCGGACGCGGCGGCAGTCACCGCGGCATATCGGATACCGCATCTGACCCCGCAGAATACTCCCCACGTAATTGCTGGCGCGTGGACGGCGATCTTCGTGAAACGCGAAGGCACGTGGGTGGTTATTCAGGAACACCTCTCCGATGCTCCGGCGGCGGCCGCGGCCGCTGCGAGCGGGGAAGACCACACAGGGCACTGATCCGCTTACGGATGACTGCTGAAAGCCATCCGTAATGCGGAGACAAATCAGTTGTCAGCCAGGGCTGGTGGTGTCCACAGATGCGCTAAGGTCCTCGTTCAACCCGGCGTCGCCACTGACGATTGCGCGCCAGGAAATCTCGTTCCCCTTCCGGAAACCCTTCTTGGTGACCTTGATTCCCTCGGGAGAAATCGCCGCGATGTACGACTGACCGTCGAGCTCGAACTCCCGCTTCAGTACCTTGTCCAGTTTCGTAGCCATTGAATTCCTCTGTTTCGGGGTTCAATTAATGCATATTCCTCTTGCCGCCAATTTCGCAACAATCGCACTGGATGGATAGGACGACAGAAGAACAGGAAAAAGGGCCATCGTACCTCGTATACGAATTCGAGCGTCGCGCGTATGCCCTTTCGAATCGCAATTTCACGATCGGCCGGGACGCCGGCAACGACATCGTCGTCCGTGAGCCGGCAGTGTCGCGGTCACATGCAGAGGTGCGACCCCAATCTGGAGAGTTCACACTCCATACCGCGGGAGCCACCGGGACCCTGCTGAACGGTGAGCCTGTTGCCGAGCCCAGGCCTCTCGAGGATGGAGATCGGATAAGTGTCGGGTCGCTTGAATTCACTTTCCGTCGCGGGCGCCTGCCGCTTGGCGTCTCGGTCGTCGACACTGTGAGTGCAGACGGTCACGACCCTGACGCGATGACGCGCCGCCCCACCATTACTAATCCAATCCTTGGCGGAACTCAGGCATCACCTGCGGGCCAGAAGAAGAGCGCGATGCCGACAGTGGTAATGTTCGTGCTGCTGATCGCCGTCGCTGGCTGGTACTTTCTGGGCCGCTGACTCAGTTTGAAGTGAATCGCTCGAGCACCTGCCGCTCGAGCGAAAGCTTCAGCGGCTCGAGCTCGATCTTCTCGAGAACGTCGGCCGCAAAGGCGTAAGTCAGGAGTCGTTTTGCCTCCAGCGGCCCGACGCCGCGGCTCCGCATGTAGAACAGTGCCGTCTCGTCGAGGCGACCAACGGTCGCACCGTGCGTGCACTTCACGTCATCGGCAAAAATCTCGAGCTGCGGCTTAGTATCCACCCGCGCCGACTCCGACAACAGCAGGTTGTTATTGCTCTGCTTGCCATCGGTCTTCTGCGCTTCAGGATGGACATAGACTTTCCCGTTGAACACCCCATGCGACCGTCCGTCGAGAATGCCCTTGTAGAGCTCATGACTCGGGCAGTTCGGCGCAACATGCTCGATGCGAGTCTGGTGATCGACGTGCTGTGAGCCATCGACCATGTACAATCCATTCATCACGACTTCGGCCGCTTCACCAGCGAGTGTTGAATACACGTTCGTGCGTGAAAGGCGAGCGCCCGTCGCGAAGGAGAAGGACTCATAGCGGCTGTCACGACCCTGCTTCACCTGTACCGTGCCAACGTGGAACGCGTTGCGGCTCTCAGTCTGAAGCTTATAGTGTCCGAGCCTCGCTCCATCATCGACGAACACCTCAGTGACGGCATTCGTGAAATAGCTGTCGCCGCCCACGGACACGTAGCTCTCGATCACAGTTGCCTGTGAATGACGCTCGGCAAATACGAGGTTGCGAGTCTGGACTGCAGTATTCTCCGATACAGCGTCCGCGATGAACAGGAGATGAATCGGTTTCTCGACGACCACATCCGCGCTGATCCGGATCACCGCTCCATCGGCTGCCATCGCGGCGTTCAATGCCGTGAAGGCGCCGCTCTCTGGAGTCGAGAGTTTCGAAAGGTGTCGCTGGAGCAGCGCGCTGTCGCCGGAGATCTCGGAGGCGAGCGTGGTTACCGACACGCCATCCGGCAGCGCCGGGCCGTGTGACTGCTCTGCCCGGCCGTTGACGAATACAACAGTGTGCCATGCCTCGCCGTGACCGAATCGCTCGACAACTTCCGCGGAGACGGGACCGCCCTTCGCCCCGGTCCTGAAAATTTTTTCGGAGATTGGCGCGACGTTCGTGAAGTGCCAGTCTTCGTCCTTCATCGTCGGGAAGCCATCGCGCTCGAACTCTGCGAAGGCAGATCGACGCGCCTCGCGAAGCCATGCCGGCTCCTTCGAGGTCGCGGCGGTCGTCTCGAAATCGAACCGGTACGCTTCGATTGGCGATTCCGGCTCACCGTCAGTGCCGAGCAACGTGGCGACGCCCTCGGCCGGCTGCACCACTGTATCGACTGCGTCGTTCACGCAGCTGCCCCGGGAATCCAGTCGTAGCCTTTTGCCTCGAGCTCCAGGGCAAGCTCCTTTCCGCCTGACTTCACGATGCGCCCGTTCGCCAGAACGTGAACGAAGTCGGGCACGATGTAGTTGAGCAGCCGCTGGTAGTGCGTCACTACTATCATCGCTTTGTCAGGACTCCGGAGTGCGTTGACTCCGTTCGATACAACCTTGAGCGCATCGATGTCGAGGCCCGAGTCGGTTTCGTCGAGAATGGCAAGACGTGGCTCGAGCACTGCCATCTGCAGGATCTCGTTGCGCTTCTTCTCGCCGCCCGAAAAGCCGGTGTTCACGGATCGGTTCATCATCGCCGGATCCATCTCGACGATCTTCGTCTTCTCTTCCATGAGGTCGAGAAACTCGAGCGGATCCAGCTCGGTCATCCCTTTTGACTTCCGGATCTCGTTGTACGCGGATCGCAGGAAGTAGGCATTCGTGACGCCGGGGATCTCGATCGGATACTGGAACGCCAGGAAAATCCCTTCCTGCGCCCGCACCTCGGCGTCCATCTCGAGGAGATTCTTGCCGTCGTAGAGGACCTCGCCACCGGTCACTTCATATCCCGGGTGCCCCGCCAGAACCTGCGCAAGCGTGCTCTTGCCCGACCCGTTAGGGCCCATTACCGCGTGGATCTCACCTGCGTTAACAGTGAGATCTATTCCTTTCAATATTTCTTTATCGCCGATGCTCGCGCGAAGGTTCTTGATAACCAGCACTATGTATTTCGCTCAGTTTTACGGTTGTTTTTCCTGGACTTCTCTGCGCCCTCTGCGTGTCCCTCTTTGCGCCCTCTGCGTGTCCTTCCCTGCGCCCTCTGTTCTTAAGCTCTGCGTCCTCTTTTACCCGACGGACCCCTCAAGCGTAATCCCCAGTAGCTGCTGAGCTTCCACAGCAAACTCCATCGGCAGTTCCTGAAACACCTCGCGACAGAATCCCGAAACGATCATCGACACAGCGTGCTCAGCCGAGAGCCCGCGCTGCTTGCAGTAAAATATCTGGTCCTCGCCGATCTTCGACGTCGACGCCTCGTGCTCCAGGGTCGCCGTGTTGTTCTGAACCTCGATGTACGGGAACGTGTGCGCTCCGCACTCGTTGCCGATCAGCATCGAATCGCACTGCGTGTAGTTCCGGGCGCCCTCGGCCCGCGGCAGAATCTTCACCTGGCCGCGATACGAATTCTGACCTTTTCCTGCCGAGATTCCCTTCGACACGATGTTCGACTTCGTGTTCTTCCCGATGTGAATCATCTTCGTGCCGGTATCGGCCTGCTGGTGATTGTTGACGACCGCAACCGAATAAAACTCCCCGGTCGAGTTGTCACCCTGCAGTATCACGCTCGGGTACTTCCATGTGATAGCTGAACCGGTTTCGACCTGCGTCCATGAAATCTTCGAGTTGACGCCGGCGCACTTTCCGCGCTTCGTCACGAAGTTGTAGATGCCGCCCTTACCCTCAGTGTCGCCGGCGTACCAGTTCTGCACTGTCGAATACTTGATCGAGGCATTGTCGAGCGCAATCAGCTCGACGACCGCTGCGTGCAGCTGGTTCGTGTCGCGCTTCGGCGCCGTGCAGCCCTCGAGATAGCTCACCGAGGCGCCCTCTTCCGCGATGATAAGCGTCCGCTCGAACTGACCGGTATCTGCGCTGTTGATCCGGAAATACGTCGAGAGCTCCATCGGACACTTCACGCCCTTGGGCACATAGCAGAACGAGCCGTCGCTGAAAACAGCGGCATTCAGCGCAGCAAAAAAATTGTCGCTGTGCGGGACGACTGTGCCGAGATATTTCTCGATCAGCTCGGGATGATTCTGGACAGCCTCGCCGAACGAGCAGAAAATCACCCCGTACTTCGAGAGCTCTTCCTTCATTGTGGTGCCGACCGAAACGCTGTCGAAAATCGCGTCAACCGCCACACCTGCGAGGAATTTCTGCTCGGTCAGAGATATGCCGAGCTTGTCGTATGCGCGGAGCAATTCGGGGTCGACTTCATCGAGGCTCTGAAGAGGCGTGACGCTCTTCGGAGCGGAATAGTAGATGATGTTCTGGTAGTCGATCGGCTCGTACTTGAGGTTACCCCAGTGCGGCTCCTTCATGGTCAGCCAGCGGCGGTAAGCCCTCAGTCTCCACTCGAGCATGAACTCAGGCTCGTTCTTCTTGGCAGAGATCAGCCTGACGACATCTTCACTAAGCCCGCGCGGAATTGTGTCAGCTTCGACCTCTGTCACGAACCCGTAGGCGTACTCCCGATTTACGAGTGACTCAATTGCGGTACTCATCCCCTAACTCCTTGGCGTTACAGCACTTCGTGACATAGATTGAATCCTAAGTAAACTTGTCGGGATAGTCAAACCTTGACTCACGAAGGCTTCGAAAAACTCGCATCGGTAGATGATATTCCCGTCGAGGGGGTGCTTGCCGTCGTGAGGTCGGATGGTCAGCGGTTGTGCCTGATCCGGTCCCAGGGCCGGATCTCAGCCGTTGCTGACACCTGTACCCATCAGGAGTTCGAGATGTCACTTGGGGACGTGTTGCCAGATGGGACCATCCAATGCGCCTGGCACGGTGCGCGATTCGATTGTGCTACAGGGGACGTGCGCCAGGGGCCTGCCACTTCCCCGCTCCCGATGTTCGACGTGATCGTGGACGGGTCGGGCGTTCATGTTGGGCCGAAAAAATGAGCCGCCGAGCCGATTTTCCACTGCTCGCCCGAAATCCGGGGCTGCACTATCTCGATTCTGCCGCGACATCCCAGAAGCCGGCCGTCGTTCTCGACGCCATTCGCAACTTTTACGAGACCAGCAACGCGAACCCGCATCGCGGGGCTTACGCTCTCTCGGTGGCGGCGACCGACCGATACGACGCCGCCCGCCGCACTGTTGCGGCCTTCGTCGGCGTTGCCGACCCGGATTGCCTGATTTTCACGAGGGGCACCACAGAAGCCCTGAACCTTGTCGCCTACTCATGGGGACGGACGAGCGTTCGCCGGGGCGACGAGATCGTTGTCACGGCCCTCGAGCACCACGCCAATTTTGTCCCATGGCAGCAGCTGGCGATTGAAACCGGCGCCACGCTGAGAATCTGCGAGCTCACGAACGACGGCCGGCTCGACCTCGATTCCCTCGCCGGGATCATCACTACAAAAACGCGGGTCGTGGCAATCAACCACGTCTCCAACGCACTCGGCACGATCAATCCTGTGTCGGAGATCGTGAAACTCGTGCGTGGCAGCTCCAGCGCGATCGTCGTTTGTGATGGCGCGCAGGCAGTCCCGCACCTGAAAGTCGATTTTGACCGGCTTGGACCCGACTTCTATGCCTTCAGCGGACACAAGATGTGCGGCCCGATGGGGATCGGCTGCCTTATCGGGCGTCGCGAGCTCCTCGAGACGATGCCGCCGTTCCAGACCGGCGGGGACATGGTCGAATTCGTTCACGACGATCGCACTACGTGGAACGCGCTTCCGCACAAATTCGAGGCTGGAACTCCGAATGCTGCTGACGCCGTTGGTCTCGCAGCAGCAGTCGACTACCTCGAGAGCATCGGGATGGATGAGGTGCTTGGACACGAAAGAGCTCTAATGTCCGAAGCATCCGAGAGGTTGTCGGCCATCGACGGAGTGAAGATTTACGGTCCACCCTCGTCGGAGCGAAGCGGCGTCATGAGCTTCACACTTGGCGACGTTCATCCCCACGACCTCGCGACGATTCTCGATGGCGACGGCGTTTGTATCAGGGCCGGCAATCACTGTACTCAACCGCTGATGCGGCGTCTCGACGTGAGCGCAACCGCGCGCGCTTCTTTTTATGTGTACAATGACCGATCAGACATCGATGCTCTCGTGGAGGGCGTCATGAAAGCAAAGGAGATCTTCGGGCATGCCGCCGTCTGATCGATCCGCGCAGATAAGCGCGCTGTATCAGGAGATGATCCTCGATCATTATCGTAAGCCACGCAACAAGGGCGCTATCGAGAATGCTGATGCGTCGATTCCAATGAAAAATCCGCTGTGCGGCGACGAGATTACGCTGCAGGTGCGATTCGCTGACGGGTCGATCGAAGAGCTCGGTTTCACCGGACGCGGCTGCTCGATTTCTCAGGCCTCAGCGTCGATGATGACGCAGCTCGTCAAGGGAAAGAGCATCGACGAGATCGAAGTCGTTCGCGCGCGCTTTCGGGAAATGGTGATGGGGGACGAAGCTGCCGCTACGGATTCATCCCTGGGTTCGCTACGGTCGCTGAGCGGCGTCGCAAAGTTCCCCGCGCGCGTCAAATGTGCGCTGCTCGCCTGGAATGCCCTCGAGACCGCGCTAGAGTTCAGGCGTCGCGAACAGCCTTAAGGCGGAACTGCAAAAGCGGAACTGCAAAAGCAGGAAAGGAGTTGGGTGAGTGGTCGAGAGTGACGTGAGTGATCTTCTACGACTACTGCTGGACATGCCAGGTCCTATCATTCCCATGTTTGGGTAACAACGGAACTGCAGTCACGCTGACCGTAGTGACCCCGAAATCACGAACCCCGAACCGCGGAGCCTTGCTCGTCTGGGCAGAGTCACTCACGTAACTCGTGGCGACTCTCCCCACTCCCCCCTTTCTGTTGATTTTCCGGTTTGAACTTCCTTCCCTGTGAGCCGCCGCATATCGTAGACAAGTGGGAGACCCGGAATGAAAGTCGTGCTCATGATCCTGTCATTGCTCCTCCCAACGGAGGCAGTTGCACAACGCAACAGCGACTCGGCGACAGTGCGCCGGCTGGCTGAACGCGCGCAGATACGGTTCGAGCGAATCAGGAAACTGAACCTTCCTGAAAGACAGACTGGAACGCGACGCGAATGCGACGCCCGGATCGGCCGGATGTGTCACTGGAATTCCAGCGACGACACTATCGTAGCGCCGGAACCAGCAAATGTCCGACGCGCGAAGCTGGCGCTGCTCGCCACGCTCGACTCGCTGTCACGACGGTCACCCCGCGATGGCTGGATCACCGGTCAGCGCGTTCGATATCTCGTAGAGATGCGCGATGATTCCACAGCGGTGAAAGTCGCCACCGAATGTCGCGCTGTCGACTGGTGGTGCAATGCCCTGAAAGGATTGACGCTGCACGAGGCACGGGCAGGTCTGGAAGCCGATAGCGCCTTTGCCCTCGCGCTCAGACAAATGCCAGTCGCTGAACGATGCCGCTGGATGGACATGACTCCACTCCTCGATCCAGATCAGCGAAAGCGATACGGAAAGCTGGGCTGCGGCCAAGATGACAAAACAGCGTCGCAGCTATGGTGGATGGCGGACCCGTTTCTCTCGGTTCCCGGTAACGAGAGGCAGGTCGAACATTTCGCCCGACACACGATGGCGAAAATCCTCGAGCCGGCTCGGATCGTCTACAACATCTCCTGGGCGAATGACCTTCGGGAGACGATCGTGCGCTACGGGTGGGCCCGCTACTGGACCAGGGGACGTGGTGCGACGATGGAGCCGGAGGCGGGACCGGTTTCGGGGCATGAAGCAACTCCCAACTATCATTTTATTCCCGCATCGCTCCCAGTCGATTCACTGCACGCAGTCGATTTTGATCTCGACGAAGCTCAATCGCCTGAGCGTTATGCACCCGTCACTGCGAACCGTGTTGCCTACCTCGCCCCTCAGGTCGCTGTATTCAGGCGTGGCGATTCCGCGCAGGTCGTTGTCGCGTTCGATGCGACAACGCGCAGTCCGTTCGATACTGCGGCCGTAAGTTCAGCACTGGTAGTGGGCACTTCGGATAACGACATCGCAATCGCAAGCGACAGCGTGAGACGAGGCACGCTCACGACTATGATCGACAGTCAGCCACACGTTCTGGGACTCGAGATACTGAGTAAGAACAAGGGACATGCGGCATGGTATCGAGCGGGCGTGTGGTTACCCGAAATGCCCGCCGGTGATGTCGACATATCGGACATCCTGCTCTTCGAACCCGGCGTCGATGAAATAGCCGACCTGCGGAGCGCTCTCCCGTTTGCGCTTCCCGGTCAGGATGTGAAGCGAGGCAGGACGGGGATCTACTGGGAGATCTACGGCCTCGCTGCCGCAGACAGTGCCCTTCCCGTCTCCCTTTCGCTGACACCGTTCGGCCAAAGCGCACTGCGGAGAATCGGTGAGTCGATCGGACTCGCGCCTCGAATGAGCCCGCTGAACATCGCATGGCGGGAATCACCACGAGCCGGTGGAATTTTCGCGCAATCTGTCGTGCTCGACCTGTCCCTGATTCCGCGCGGCAAGTACGTGCTCAGGGTCGAGGTCAGGCCGAGTGACAAATCGCCCGCGGTTTCATCTCGACAAATCGAGATCAGGTAACGTCACGCTTTGGCTGTTTCAGGACGGACTCCAGCTCGCCTTCCTCAGCGGAATGCTGGCACCCGACACTTCAGGATCCTGTGTTGGGAAATGTCGTTTCAAAAGGAGGAATCTCTTCTCGAAAAGGTGCCAGCTCAGATAGGCAGCAAGTACCGTCGCGAGCATCGCGGTCGCCGAGAACACGACCGCGCCGAATAGATCTGAACGGCCGACCCGGGGCAGCGTCGACACGCCGAAGCCGAGTACCTCGAACATGACGACGATCGGCAGGTGCATGACGTACATGCCGTAACTGTACTTCCCGAAAAACCCGAGACCACGAGTCTCGAAGAATCGCTGATACCACCTGTTGTCGTTGTGGAGCGCAAAGACAATCAGTGAAGCACCGAATATCGCCAGCATCGGGAATCCAAGCGTCTGCATCGCGACCTCGTGCCCCTCCATTCTGAGGTCAGGGAGGTTCAGGGCAAGGAGCACCGCGACGGATCCAAGGAGGAACCTGGAAGCGTAAGCGTTCACCCAGACGCGCAGCGACGGGTCACGCATTGCCGATGCGAGCCATGCGCCGACTGCAAGAGTTCCCATCCGCGCCGGCAGCAGAACGTAGGCTGCAGTGTGACCCTGATCGAGCGAGATCAGCCAGAGCCGGAACAGAAGCCCCACCGGCATCATCGTCAGGCAGACGATTCGCAGCGTTCGGTTCGAAACCAGCAGAACAACTGCCGGCCAGATCAGATAGAACTGTTCCTCGATTGCCAGCGACCAGAAATGATTGAGCCCGTGTGGCGTCTCGAAGTTCGTGAACACGCTGAGGAAATTCGACAAGTATCCCCAGAACCAGAGCTGCGTTACACCGTCGGCAGCGTACGGGGCCTCAGGCGGAATGCTGAACACCACCGGAAGCACGAAGAACCACATGAAAAGAAAGCCGTAGTACAGCGGGAAAATTCTCAGGGCGCGTCGCGCATAGAAATTCCGGAAATATCCCTGCGACCCTTTGGCGTCGAGAAGGATGCCGGTGATGAGAAACCCGGAGAGGACGAAGAAGAGGTCGACTCCGATCCAGCCGTTCTCAACGATGCCTGAAAACGCCCGCCCTGCATCTGTTGCCGGAGTGGAACCGAGCCAGAAGTGTCCCATCATGACCATCAGGATGGCGATGCCGCGCACTCCATCCAGCGCCTTGATGTGGCCAGTGGTGAATCCTTGCCCCTTTCGGGCTGCTTCAATCTCTATTTGCGCGGTCCGGAAGGCGTTGGGAAAAAGATAACAGCGTCCCGACAACGAGTGCGGTAGCGTACCCATACGGCAGACCGGCCGCGATTAGTCCGGTAATGGTGACTATAAAAAACGATTGCCGATCGGTCGTCTGATCGCGCGTCATGAGAATCAAACCCGCGCCCTCAAAAAGCAGCAGTACACCAAGCACGGGTAACGGGAATATCTGCACGATCTGCGCGAACCCGTTCCCGAAAAACAACCCTAGTGCGACAAAAAGCGAACCGTAGATGATTATCGATCCGCCGGTGCGTGCCCCGAACGTGTAATGACCAACCAGTCCGCCTGAACCGTGACAGGTTGGGACGCCCCCAAAAAAAGGATTCACGAGATTCATCAGGGAATACGTAAGGCTCAGCTTCCGCACGCCGATCGCGCGCTCAGGGAACAAGTCCTCCGCGATCTGCCTTGTAGCGAGAATCGAGTTCCCCAGTGACAATGGAATCTGAGGAAGCGCGAGCAGGATGAATCCCGAAACCATTGCGTCCCACGTGACAGGTCGAACTTCCGGCAGCGATATACCGAACGCGTCGCTGAAATCGGTGCCTGTCAGCTTGAAAGTCAAAGCATACACAACCCCCAAACCGATGACCGGCAACGCCGCCGGCACGCGCCGGCTCCCGTACAGCGCGATCACGATCGCAAATGCAATTGCAGCGAGCACGAATCCCTGCGCGCCATCGGAGGACATGTAGTCTCGCATCGCGAGAAGCGCGAGCTGAATGCCAAGTCCGAGCTGGAGCCCGCGAATCACCGGCTTTGGAACCGTGCGCGCGAGCCATCCGATGCCGCCTGAAACTGTCAGCGCCAGCATCACCAGACCGATCGCAAGTCCACCGCCGTAGAGGAGCTCGGGCGCGATCTTCTGCGTGATTACGATAACTGCTACCGCCTTCAGCGGTTGCACGGGCATCGGCAACCGATACGTGAACGCGGTGAGGAACTGCATCAGCCCGAACATCACCAGGACGCTGGTGCTGTGAAGTCCAGCGGCGATAATCATCCCCGCGACGAGCGGAAGGTCTGTTCCGATGTCCCCGAAGGCACCGGCTAGCTCGTTCCGGTCGAACCTTATGCCGCCACGCATGCCATCTCGTGACACCTGCGGGTCTGCTCGTTCCACGGTCCCGCTTGGCGGCTGCATCACATCTATATTGTACCGCTACATCAGCTTCGCGACTACATGGCCGACTATACCATAGAAATCGACAACGCTTCAAAACGTTACGCCGAACACGTAGCGGTTCGGGATCTGTCGCTTCGCGTCCCGCGAGGCGCCGTCTACGGCCTGCTTGGCCCCAACGGCGCGGGCAAGACGACGACGATCAGGATGATCCTCAACATCATCGCGCCGGATTCTGGTTCAGTCAGGATCCTGGGCAGGCCGGCGAACGACCGCACTCTTTCCGATCATATCGGCTACCTGCCCGAAGAGCGCGGCCTGTACCGGAAGATGCAGGTCCGTCGCGTGCTTCGATTCCTGGCCGAGCTCAAGGGAATGAAACGCGATCTGGCAGACCGTCGCATCGATGAGTGGCTCGAGCGACTCGATCTGAAGACCCCTGAAAAGGACTGGGGCCTCTCGAAGATCGACGAGCTTTCACGCGGAATGCAGCAGAAAGTTCAGTTCATCGGCACGCTGCTTCATGATCCGGACCTGGTCATTCTCGACGAGCCGTTCAGTGGGCTCGACCCGATCAATGCGCAAGCCCTGAAGGACACGATGCTGGACCTCCGGCAGCGTGGCAAAACAATAATCTTCAGCACCCACCTGATGGACAACGCCGAACGCATGTGCGACTCGGTGTGTATCATCGCTCGCGGAGAGAAGGTGCTCGACGGGCCCATCGCCGACATCAAGACCGGTCACGGCGCACGTAACATCGCGCTCGGCATCAACGGCGCACCGTCGACGGCAGTGGGCGCCGTGCTCTCCGACAAGTCACTCGTCCAGCGCGTTGACGACTCCAACAGGTATTTCGAGATCGAGCTCGTCAATGGAGGTGACCCGCAGGTCCTGCTTCAGCGCCTCGTCGCGACAGGCGCGTCGATCAACAGGTTCGAGATCGTTCACCCGTCTCTGCATCAGATATTCCTCGAGACAGTGGGCGCAACGGGCGTCGAGATGGGGATGACGGGACATGGCTAAACTCTGGGCGATCATCAAGCGCGAGTACCTCGAGCGCGTCCGCACGAAGTGGTTCTTATTCGCGACGGTCTTCGGCCCGCTCTTCTTCGGTGCAATGATCATCATTCCCGCGGTCATGGCCAAGCGCGGCAGTGCGACTGCCGAGTTCACGAACACCCGCATCCTCGACGCGACGACGACGGGGTTTGGCAACCGGATTGCCGAGGGAATCATGCGCACCCGTCCGCCCGGTGCGACGTCACCTGAAGTAATTGTGGTGACACCCAGCGAGCTGTCCGAGGCCGAGAGCACAGCCACGAAGCACGTGATGGCCAAGCAGGTGAGCGGCTACCTCGTTGTCGACGTTCGCACGCTCGGCGGCGAGCAGATCAAATATGCCGGACGGAACGCGACATCTCTCGGGGACATGGAGAGGATGCGCAGCGTCGTCAGGGATGCGCTGCTGAGCCAGCGGCTGGAGCAGGCTGGGATTGACTCGAGCAGGGTTCGTGACCTCACGTTCATCCCGTTGCGACTGGCAACCGAGCGCATCACCGACAAGGGGCGCGGCGGCTCCGGCACCGTGAGCATAATTTTCGCGGGCGCGATCGCATTTCTACTGTACATGTCGATCGTTCTCTACGGCCAGAATGTCCTGCGCGGGGTGCTCGAGGAGAAGACGACGCGCGTTGCCGAAGTCGTCGTGTCGAGCGTTTCACCGGAGACCTTGCTTGCGGGGAAAGTTCTGGGAGTTGGCGCCGTTGGCCTGACTCAGCAGATACTGTGGGTGATCACCACGGTGCTCATGTTCAAGCTGCGCGAACCACTGCTGCAGAAGTTCGGCATCAGCACGATGCCCTTTGCTCTCCCCGAAATTTCGCTGGGTCTGGCGCTTCTGTTGCTGCTGTTCTTCGTGCTCGGATTCATCTTCTATTCATCGTTGTACGCGGCGGTTGGTGCATCGGTGAACAGCGAGCAGGAGGCGCAACAGGCAGTTCAGCCGATGCTGATTCTGCTCGTCGCGACGGCGATTTTCATCAATCCGATCCTGATGAACCCCACGTCGAGGCTTGCGACAGTTATGTCGCTGCTCCCGTTCTCGGCCCCGATCATCATGCCGTTGCGACTCGCGCTTGGCAGCGTGCCGTGGTATGAGCTGGCTGGGTCGCTGGTTGGTCTAATGCTGGCGTGCTGGGGCGCGACGTGGCTCGCTGCGCGTATCTACAGAGTTGGGTTGCTCATGTACGGCAAGCGGCCGACGCTGAGGGAGATGGGCAGGTGGCTGTCGTATTCACGCTAGCGACAAATCTGAAACAACTCTCGACACTCGGTAGGCAAAACTGCCGAGTGCCGAGTTGGATTCAGGCCTGAGCAGTAGCCGGGGTAGCGCAGTATTTGTCGAAGGCGCCGACGAGGTCATCAGCGATCTCGTTCGAGGTGCGGCCTTCGATCTGGTGCCGCTCGAGCATGAACACGACCTTGCCATCCTTCATCAGGCCGATCTGCGGCGATGATGGCGGGTAGCCGGTGAAATAGCTCCGCGCACGCTGAACCGCGGGTACTTCCATTCCAGCGAAGACCGTCGTGAGCGAGTCAGGCGTCACCGGATTCTGGAGTGCCTTCGCCACTGCGGGCCGAGCGTTCCGTGCCGCGCATCCGCAGATCGAGTTCACGACGACGAGCGTCGTGCCTTTCGTATCCCTGAGCTTCGCGTCGACCTGCTCGGGTGTCAGCAATTCTTCAACGCCCAGCCGCGTGAGCTCCTCGCGCATCGGCGCAACCATTCTTGGATCGTACATAGTGCTCCCGTTAAATAGCGGCCCGTCTCCGTGGCGAGCCTCTTCAAAGATAACCAGCGATCGATCTCTGACGTTACCGACGGCGCCGTTCCACGAAATCCTCTCCGGGAACCCCCGCGCGAACCGTCCCTTCGCTCCAGGCGACGTGCTCTTTCCTGAGCAGCGTGAACCGCACCCATTTCACGACTCCGGCAAGGAGCAGGGCGAACAACGAGATCGTCACGATCCGCCAGCCCATTGTCCGCACGAACATCATCGGCCAGTCATGAAAGTGCGCCGCCCCGGTTCCCAGTGGCTCGCGGCTCAGCGCAATCAGGACCGCGCTGGTCAGCATCTCCGCCGCAGCTTCAGCGGCGGCGAATGCGGGTGCGCGCCAAAGCCAGTCGCGAAGTGGAAAACGGCTTAGGTGGATCGACACCATGAGGAGCAGGAATACCGCGCCAATGGTGAACGTGACGGCGAGGTAAGTGCCCGATGGGCTGTCCGCACGGCTCAGCACCACAGCTCGGTAAAGTCGCGCGACGATGCCGGTGACGAGCGCCATATCGATCAGTGACCGGGCGAGCTTGGCGAATGCCGCCGGCTCCCGGACCCTGAGACCGCTTGCGAGACGCTGTCTCAGCCGCTCGCTGTTCTGACTCGCGATGAAATCGCGCATGCACGGAATGTACGCTGTGTCACGCTATACGTCCCCACAAATATTTCAGCTCGGCTCCCCCAGACATCCTCGGCAGTCCTGATTATTGCCATGCACAATCGACTCTGGCTGGCGGCGGTGTGATCTGCGCGATGGCCGCCCACGCTGTCGAGGATTAGCTCGTCACAGGAGGTATATCAATTCCCGGCACCGGAGGAGAGGATACGAGTTGTTTATCCTCTGCGTCCTCTGTGTGTAGTTCCCTGCGCTCTCTGCTCGATCTCTGCGCCCTCTAGTATATCCAGTGCCCGATCCGACCCCACCTGATATCGGTGATGAAAGGCCATGGCTTGTCGCTGTCGTCAGCATTGTACGCGTAGTAAACGAACATCGGTTGCCCGCGAATATTCTCACGGGGAACGAAGCTCCAGTACCGGCCGTCCTTTGAGTTATAGCGGCTGTCGCCCATCATGAAGTAGTGCCGTTCAGGCACGACAAAGGGACCCCAGTTGTCATGCGACGGCTCGGCGGGCGCAGGACCAAAACGTGATGACTGCAGTCCCACCCGCTTCTGCCAGTCGAAGAGAGGGTCTACGGAATCGAATACCTGATCCGCGGGAGGCGGCGGAAACGGCTGAGGCTGAGGCACCCCATTCACGTAGAGCATCGCGCGCCGCATGAACAGCGTATCGCCTGGCATTCCTACCAGCCGCTTCACGAGCGTGGGATTTGGGTCCCATGGCTGATCGATCTGCGGTGGGGACTTGAACACGACGATGTCGTTCCGTGCGGGATCCCGGTAACCGGGAAGGTTGCTGTTTGTGAACGGGATATGCGGCCCGTAGATCAGCTTGTTGACGAAGAGCCAGTCGCCCACGAGAAGCGACGGGATCATGCTGCCCGACGGTATCCTGTACGCCTCGATGATGAATGTCCGGAGAAACACGAAAAAAAGAAGGGCGGTCAACAGCCCTTTCGAGTCCTCCCAGAACTTGCGCAGCCTTGAACGCTGCGCAAAGGGGCGCGCCTCTTGAGCGCGCCCCTTCTTAGACGCGACTGCCAATGTGCTTGTCTACTTGAGGTGCTTGTTGACCAGGCGGGTCATCTCGAACATCGAGACCTGCTTGCTGCCGTTGAATACAGGACGAAGTGCATCGTCTGCATTGATCATGCGACGGTTCTTGGAATCCTGAAGTCCCTTCCGCTTGATGTACGCCCAGAGCTTCTTGGTGACTTCGGTGCGCGGAAGCGGAGCGGTTCCCACGACAGCGCCAAGCTGTGCACTCGGCGTCATCGGCTTCATGAACGCCGCGCTGGGCGTGCGCTTCGTTGCCGACTTCTTCTTGCCGGAACTCTTCTTGGCGGAGGTTTTTTTCGCGCTCGACTTCTTAGCTGTCTTCGAGGACGACTTCTTCGCCGAGCTCTTCTTCTTCGCAGTTGCCATCGCTTCTCCTGGTGGTTGAATCGGGCGGCCGATTACGCCGACGCAGTGCGCGTCACGCGAGGCAAAGTATAGCCGCAAATGCCAATTGCAAGAGGGAAAACCGCTGATTTTACGAGAGAAGAAGTTTCATCATCCGCACATCGTAAGGATCAGGACTCGCATCATCATCGGCGATCTCGTAGTTCTGCTGCGGTGTTTCAAGTACCAGCGGCACGTCTTTCGACCGTCGATCGGCGAGCAGCCATCTGAACGGCTCCACCCCAATCAGCCCGTCACCTATCAGTACATGCCTGTCCTTGTTGGATCCCAGCGCATCGGCGCTGTCATTGAGGTGGAAGAAGGAAGGTGGTTCACCAGTTTTCTCCTCGAAATCATCGAGGATCGCTGTGAATATCTCCTGCGATTCAGTGATATCGTAACCCGAGCAGTAGAGATGACAGGTATCGAGACCGTACCCCGTCCGCGGCCGAAGCGACTTTGGCACGTGGGACAGAATTTCGGCAATTTCGTCAGCCGTCTTCCCCATCGTCCGCCCAGCTCCCGCAGTATTCTCCACGAGCAGACGCGTCTCTGAATCCACCGCCTCGAGCGCCTGAGTGATTGCCTTGGCGATCCGTTTCGCTGACTCCGACCGCTCACTCGCGCCAGCGGATCCGGAATGAAAACAGACACCGCCAACACCAAGCGCGCTCGATCGCTCGAGCTCCTTCTTCAACCCGCCTGCGGCGCGCTCCCACTTGTCGTCATCCGGAGTTGCGACACTAAGGACATAAGCCGCATGCACTACCACGTTCGCTGGCTTGATGTTCGTGTCGGCCAGTGCCGACCTGAATCGCTCGACTCGCTCCGGCTTGATGGAAACCTTGTCGCCGTAGTATTTGGGGATTGCCGTGAACAGCTGCATGGCGGTCATGCCCGCATTGCCCGCCCGCGCGACCGCCATGTGAATGCCGCCGTTATTGATCGTGTGTGCGCCGAGATATCTCGCCATGCGGGTTACCTATCTGAGTTTCACTCCGACCGACACCGTTATCATCGTCGCGGTCGCTTCCTGCTGCGTGACTGGAAAGAGCGTGCCGAATCTGTGATAACGCACCTCCGCGAACGCCGGGATTCTTCCGAGCGGCACATTCGCGCCGAAGCCGAAGTTCACGCCCACCTTCGTTTCCTCGCCGTCGGCGAGAAATCCGTCGCAGGCACCCGTGCACGTCCCCTCGAACTTGTAGCGATAGAGACCTGGTCCGCCGTTGATGTAAGGCGAAACCGAGTTGTCCCCGGGGTATTGCGCTGAATCCGGCCCGAGGTTGAGCTCGGCGAGCAGTGACGCGAAGGCGACATCGCTCTTCGACTCGACTTCGGCATTTCCGAAATCGACGGTCTTCGATCCGAGCTGCGTGAACATCCCGTCGACCCGGAGATCGAGGGTGCGCGTGACGCGAACCTTGAGCAGGCCGCCGGCGTTCCAGCCGAGATCGGTTTCCTGCTTGAAGGCGCCGTTCGGGAGCGTGCCGCCTGCGAAGATTCCAAGCTGCGGCTTCCGGATCTGCGCGCCAGCTTGCTCGCTAGCCGTGAGAAAAGCCAGCCCGAACGTGCCCAGCAGCAGTGATGCTTTCCTCATTTTGATTGCTCTCTCTCTGAATTAAGTGGGACTGCGACTGCGGAAGCTATTTCGTATGAATCAATGCGCTGCGGTAGGTGGTACGTGTCGCGCTGATGGCCGGGTTCGCCGAATATTCGCTCCACCATAACCTGATGGAATCTCCGGCGAGCCTAACCACCGGCTGGAGTGCGCGGCCGTTGCCGCTCGAAGCCGTCATACGTTGCTCAAAGATGTGGCCCATTGTGCCTGAGAGCGATATGCCGACCATTGGTTGATTCGAGTTCGGGTCTTCGAACGCGACGACCACTCTGTCGCCCACAGCATCGATACTTACCCTCGATGGATTGTTGCCGAACACGATCGGGACCGGCCAGTGAAAGGTGGCTGCGCTGTCCATCGAATGCGCGAAGAATACTCCGGCGCCGGACGGCTGTTCAACGAAGTAGGCGATGTGCACGTACCCGCTGCGGCCGTCAGCGATTATCGCCGGCGCGGGTCGCCCGCATCCCCGCCTGCTCACATCAGTTGAATCAGCAACCACAGGAGGCAACCAGGGACCGCCGTGCATCGCGCGCGAGACCATAAGCGCGGCACTCGAATCCGCCCGGACCTGCCACCAGGTCGCGAATGCCGAGCCGTCTGCGACGGCAACCCGGAGAGTGGCTTCGCACCCGCTCATCAGAGTGGGTCGGATTGCCCGGCTGAGCACGGTCGGTAAAGGTGGCGGGTCACGGTATACTATCCCGCCCCACGTAACTGTCTGCGCCGAATCGCATCCCGATACAGACGCGGCCAACCCTATCAGCAATAACGCCCTGAAAAACATTCAGTAAAATAGCTGGAGAGCGGCTGCCACTGTTTCCGCGGCCACACACCGTACTTCATCCCCGTATCAAGCCGACCCGGCAGCAAATTTCCTGCGAAGATCTTCGAAATAGGTGTCAATCGAAGATGAATGGCCGATTATGAATTTTGATATGAAACGGAATAGCGGATTGTACACCTCACCGTCTTCGGTAATCCTGACTGTCGTCCCGACCGGTGTAGCTGAGAGATCGAATGTCCACGTTCCCCCAAAAGGCAACGTCTGGTCGTCAATGCGGGTTACGAGCCGCCGATCAGCTACCGCTTCATCGATGTGATATGAGAGTGTGCCGTCCTTGCCAATCTCGCGAAACCGACGACTGTCGCCAGGTACGAGCTCGACTCGTTCGACTTTCGATCGCCACTTCGGGAACGACTCGACGTCCGTGATGGTGCGGTACACCACATCGGCCGGTACAGCGAAAGTCTCCTCATGTTGAACCGAATGCTTCACACGCAACGTGAAGCCGATAATGAGTACGAGAAACAGCGCTGCGGCTAACACACCACCGATCATAAGAGCAAGTTTCATCAGTTTTCCTCGCGATGCATGGCTTCAGCGCGCCGTTCGCACGCGGATGCGAGCGCGCTCATCGCTTTCTCGACTGTCTTGAGATCGCTCGTTGTGAGTTGCCCGAGCACTTCCCGCAATCGAGCGCTTTCCAGGACGGAAGTGTCACGTATGGCATCGAGGCCCTTTGGGGTCAGGAGAATACCGATTCCTCCGCGACGTCCTCCGCTTGGCGCGCGGACGGCCTGGCTCGTGTAGCCTAATGCGGTCAGTCGTTTGACTGCTTCGGAGAGGGTGGACCTGGAAATGTTCAGATGCGTCGCAAGTCGCGCTGGCGTCGTTGGCTGCTCGGGGCCGAGGTGGGCGAGAATCGATGAGTCCCGAGAAGAGAGGCGGGTGGAACTGGAGCGCTTTCGCTGATGGCGGGTGTGGCACGCCAGGTAGAGCCTGGGATAGGCTAGCTGGATGATCTGAACAGTGCGGTCGATGCTCATCTGGTAAAGCTAGGAATGGACCGGCTATTTCGTCAAAGCGAACAATGTGAGTCCGCGAGCATACCTTTATTGCATGCAATCGCCGACAATTGAAGCCATTCGCTCCAACCGCGATCGTCTGGGCAACATGGTGGTGACGACGCCGATTCGACTTTTGGTCGACGACGCTGTCGCCAATGCGGTGGGCTCGAATACGAGAATCTGGCTCAAGGAAGAATTGTTTCAGCGCACTGGCAGCTTCAAGCCGCGCGGCGCCCTCTCGGTCATGCTGGATCTCGACAAGAACGCGCTTTCGCAGGGCGTTACTGGAGTCTCGGCAGGCAATCATGCAATTGCACTCGGTTACGCGGCTCGCATTCTGGGAACTACCGCCAAGGTAGTGATGCCAAAAAGCGCGAATGCCTTCCGCGTTCAGTTGTGCCGGGAGCTGGGTACCGAAATTGTACTTGTGGACAACGTTGCTGAAGCCTTCGAACGCGTGCAAGAAATCGAAGCCGCAGAAGGACGCACGTTCGTGCACCCGTATGAGGGCCCCAAAACAGCGCTTGGTACCGCGTCGGTCGGAATGGAGTTCATCGATCAGCTGCGCGCCGAAGGCGAAGCAATCGATGCTGTCATCGTTGCAGCGGGCGGTGGAGGTCTCACCGGTGGAGTGGCGTGCGCCGTAAAGCAGATGAGCCCTGGCACCGCGGTGTATGTCGTTGAGCCCGAAGGTGCGGACACTATGCATCGCAGCTTCAAGGCAGGATCGCCCCAGTCGATCGATGCCGTGCGCACAATCGCAGATTCACTCGGCGCGCCACGGTGTGAGCCGTACTCGTTTGCGCTGAACAAGGCGTTCGTCGACGAAGTCGTGCTGGTGAGCGATGACCAGATACGCGAGGCAATGCGCCTGCTGTTTCGATCGGCAAAGCTCGTAGTCGAGCCGGCCGGTGGGGCTGCGCTTGCTGCGTTGATGCATCCGCTTCGCGGGCGGCTGGATGGAAAAAACGTCGGACTCATTGTCTGCGGAGCTAACATCGACCCTGAGACCTTTGCAAAGCAGATTCTGGCGTGAGGGTACTCCATAACAAAACGAGACCGGCCGCTTCGTAAAAAAGCAGCCGGTCTCCTGATCAGGAACGCTTGCCTTATCTGGTGAACCAGGACAGACCGGCCGAGAGCTCGAGTCCGTTGGATCCACCGTTGCCGAAGTTACGGACGTAGCCTGCCTCGAACCGCGAGCCCAGCTGCGCCAGAATCGGGCGCTTCAGGCCGACGCCCACTCCGCCGTAGAAATTGGAGTCACTGTCGTCGCCGCTGAAACCAGAGACGCCAAGTGAAGGTCTCACGTACAAGCCCGAGCGCATGTTGGCAGCGGCATCGAGGTGATAGAGCGCTCCCACGGCGAAGTTGTATGTGGTGAACGTGTCCCCGTTTCCGCTCGCTACTGAGAGGCGACCGCGCGGCTCGATCGAAACACGGTTGCTCATCGGAAACCCGACGCGCACGGCTCCGGACGGCAGATTGAAGTTAGTGTACGAGTTGTCGCCCAGGCCGATCGAGACGGTTGCGTCTACGCCAATCTCAGTTGCCTGCGGCGTCTGTGCCGAAGCAGTTCCCGCGAATACGGCCAGTCCTAAGATGGACAGCGCGATACGGTATTTCATAAATCTCCAGGTTCAAGTGGTCGTAAATGTGCGGCGCCAATGTCTAACTCAAGTGCGCACAAAGCAATGATGTTCTTCTAGCCTTGCATCTCTGACAACGGTGTCGAGATCGCCAGCTTGAATCCGTCAGGGTCATTGAACCGGAACATCCTCACGCCCCATGGACGATCTTCCGGCTCATCCAGGATTGCGCCACCAGAAGCCCTGATCCTCTCCGCGGTCGCATCGACGTCGGCTGGCGCCGATACATTGATTTGCAGGAGTAATCCCTGGCCCTTGATTCGGTCCCAGCCGAGCTTGCCGTCATCCTGGTTGAGGACAATGCGGATGTCACCCGCGGCGATTACAGCACCGGCGAGTTTGCCGTCGCGTTCGAAGCGCTGCCCGACGGTGAAACCGAGCACTTCGTTGTACCAGCGGACCGAAGTCACGATATCCTTGCAGGTGAGAGAAAGACTGAGCGTGGTGGCATTCAGCGCACTCATGCGTGATCCTTTTGCGGTAGGTGGGTGATGCATCTACCATAGCGGATACGGGATGGTGAGTCGATGAGAAACTGAAGCTCTCCGGCAGGCGCTCCCCGTTAGCGCCACATTAATGGGATGACCGACCGACTCGAGCGTCTCGCTGCCGCACTCGCTGACCGATACCGTATCGACCGCGAACTTGGCGCAGGAGGAATGGCCACCGTCTATCTCGCTGAGGATCTCAAGCACAACCGCAAGGTCGCGGTAAAGGTCCTGAAGCCGGAGCTCGCCGTCGCAATCGGCGCCGAACGGTTCCTGGGCGAGATCAAAACGACGGCGAACCTGCAGCACCCTCACATTCTCGCGCTCCACGACTCCGGAGAAGTGAACGGCACCGTGTTCTACGTTATGCCGTACGTCGAAGGGGAGTCACTGCGCGATCGACTCGATCGTGAGAATCAGCTGCCGATAAACGACGCACTTCGCATTGCGGGTGAAGTCGCCGATGCGCTTCAATACGCGCACGAGCACGGCGTCATCCATCGGGACATCAAGCCCGAGAACATCCTGCTCCAGCGCGGGCACGCAGTTGTCGCGGATTTCGGAATCGCTCTCGCTGCGTCGAAAACCGGCGGCGCAAGAATGACTGAGACCGGTATGTCTCTCGGAACTCCGACATACATGAGCCCCGAGCAGGCGATGGGCGCAAAGGAGGTCGACGCCCGCACCGACGTGTACTCACTCGGATGCGTCCTGTACGAGATGATCGCTGGAGAACCGCCGTTCGTCGGGCCGACCGCCCAATCCATTGTCGCGAAGGTAATCACCGAGGCCCCGAAGAGCCTTACGGCCCAGCGCCACACGGTGCCCTACCATGTAGACGACACGGTGCAGAAAGCGCTGGAAAAACTTCCAGCAGATCGATTCGCATCGGCGGCTGCATTTTCTGAATCTCTGAAGAATGAAAATGGGCCCGCTCACAGGATCACTCAGCGACATGCTCGCCCGCAGCAATCGCGCTCCCGGCGATTGCTCGCATGGGGAACCGCCGCGCTCGCCGCAGTGGTGCTGGTTGCGGCGGCATATCAGAGTGGACGTCGCGCCGGCTTACCAGTAGCCAATGCATTGTCGATGGAGCAAAAAACGTATCACGTGCAGGCGATCTTCTCGGCGCGATACGCCGGCGATGGCGTTGTTTACAGTGCCGCCGAGGGCAGCAGCGTTCCCATGATCTACAGCCTCACCTCGGCTTATCCACTGCCACGGGCCGTGAGCGATTCCGGAACGCACCTGCTTTCTGTCTCATCGAAGGACGAGATGGCCATTCTCGTCGGAGCAGTCTGGAATCACCACCGCGTTTTCACCGGAACGCTTGCCCGTATGCCAATCGGTGGTGGTACTCCACGCGAGCTTCTGGCTTCAGTGCGGGATGCGGACTGGTCCCCGGATGGATCTCAGCTCGCAGTTGTTCGGGAGGTGAACGGTACCGATCGCCTGGAGTATCCCATAGGTACTGAGATCTACGAGACCCAGGGATACCTGAGCGATGTCCGGATCTCACCCGATGGACAGCGAATCGCGTTTCTCGAGCACCCGCAAAAGGGTGACGACAGGGGGATGGTTGCGCTCGTCGACCTGAAAGGATCTCATCACCTTCTCACGCCGCAGTATCTCGCGATCGAAGGACTGGCGTGGACTCCCGAAGGTACGCTCGCATACGGCGCTTCGAACAGCGGCGGTATCCTGACTGTGAACGAAGTGACAGTTAGCGCGAAGGTATTACCCGGTGTTCCCGGAGTTGGAAACGCGACAATTCACGACATCGCACCTGATGGACGAAGGCTGATCGTTCGAGATGACTACTTCAGGCGCATCTGGGTGAAACGCGCTGCGGACACCTCGCGGAACGATCTGTCCTGGCTGGATGTGAGCTTTTATCCGCTGCTTTCGAATGACGGGTCACTGCTGGCGTTTGGTGACGCCTCGAGCGTGGCAGGAGATAATTATGGTACTATGCTGCGTCGCACGGACGGATCAGCGGCCGTCAGGCTTGGTGATGGAGCCGTGCTTGCCATGTCACGCGATAACAAATGGGTAATGAGTGTCCTGCCGACCTCGCCGATGCAGCTGATGCTGTATCCGACGGGTGCCGGATCACAACGACGTGTGGACAAAGGAGAGTTTGCGTCGATCGACGCCGCTGCTTTTGTCGGTGACGGCAACGAGATCGTCGTGTGTGGAAGCGAGCCGGGCAAAGCCAGCCGCTGTTATAACAGACCGCTGGCTTCAGGGCCTTTCAGGCCGTTCACGCCAGAAGGTGTGCGAACGATGGTGGCCTCACCCGACGGTCAGTCCATCATTGCCAAGGTCGGTGATTCATATCGCCGAATCCTGATTCGCGATGGTACTTCGCGGGACGTACCGGGGCTTACATCGAACGATCGCGTGATCCGCTTCAGCCCAGACGGCAGTTCTGCCTGGTCGAGGCAGTCCGCCGGGCGAATGCTCAGAATTGAGGAAGTCGATTTGCGAACGGGAACGCGAAGGAGGCTTCTTCCGGATTTCAGCACGGAGGGGTTCCTGGTGCTCGATCAACCTGACGTATCGCTAGCCGACGATCCGCGAACCTACGCCTACATAGATCGTGAGGCCGTAAGCTATCTGTTCGAGCTGAAGGGAATGCGCTGATGCTCCGCTAGTTGCGCGGAGACATACGCGAGCGGAGCCCCGCAGTGTAGTTAGTCACGACGATCATGCTGCCATCGCTTACGGGCTTGAGAAAGAGAAAGCGCTCACCGTCGGGCAGGACGTCGTAGTTCGCATGCGGGTTACCGGCGTATACATAATCGTCGGCAAAGAGAGTATCGCGGGCTGTGACTGACGCTGAGGTCGTTCCGGTCCGGATCGTCGCCGCCATGAACTCTTCGTTCGTACGATAGAAAAGTCGCTGGCCGTCTCTCGACCATACCGGCTCGACACCCCCGCCAGCCGACACCTGCACCCGCCCGCCGGGATTAGGAAATGGCTGCATGACTACTTCATTTCTACCCGATTCATCAGTAACGAATGCTACCCAGCGTCCGTCTGGCGATATCCGCGGCATTGTCTCGATTGCCGCGCTGTTCGCGACTGCCATCGCCGTCGAATCGCCCGTGAGCGCACGGTAGTAGATGTCTGCACCGGCGGTGTCAAGCTGGTACGCGATGTATCGTCCGTCCGGAGAAATGACGGCCTCGAACACATCCAGGGTTTCTCCCAAAAGCAGCGGGCCCGCCGGTGAACTCTGGTCGACCGCACGCCACCAGATGGAATTCCTCCCTGCCCTGTCGGTCCGGTACAAAACCCGGGTTCCGTCCGGGGTCCATTCGGGGCGCTCGTTGACGGCGCCCTCAGTCGTCAGTCGCGTTCTGGTCCCGGAGCTCATCTCAAAAAGCCAGATATCCCGACGGTCGCCGGTGCCGATTGAAATCGCGAGCTGCGTTCCGCTGGGCGACAGTCTTGGAAAGCCATACTCAGCCGGCTCAACTGGCAGCTGCACCTTTCCGTTCTTCCCGGTAATTACAATCTGGGATGACTGCGTTCCGTACTGATAAAAAAGAGTTCCCGTTTTTGAGAGTGCGATGCGGGCGAGCCCTGATGTCGGATTGAACCGCACATCTCCGAGCAGCTGAACAGGAGTACCTGTCAGCCGCCGCTTGCCGATGTCGATGGGCACTCCCATAAGGGACCCGGTGGAGCTTACGTACAGGAGCGTTCCATCGACAACACCCACCGCCTGCACTACTCTCAGATCGAGAATGGTCTGTTGGCCACCTGCAAGCGGAGCAATGGCAAGGCTGGCCGAGCTCAGCGTCGCCGCGTTCCAGCTCGTGTAGAGCACAACGCCCTCTTCTTCGAGGACCAGTGGACCGGTCTGATACGTCTCTCCCTTCGCGCGATCGGCTTTGCTCAGCTCCCGCATCTGTCCGCCAGACTCGGGCATGCTGAACAGAGCGATGTTGCCCGCGATGATGATGGTACCCTCCGATGTCCAGTCCATCCCCGCAAACGTGCCGACAGCCGTTCCGAGCAGCTGCGGCGTGCCGCCGTCGATCGACGTCCGGTATAGCCGATTGCTGCGAATGAACGCTATCGATTTCCCGTCAGGAGAGAATATCGGGGAATCACCGTCCTCCGTTCCGGGTAGCACGCGCGCCGTGATGTCATCTATCGGTCGCACCATGAGCTGTAGGCGCCCAGCATCGTTCCGGCCAGTGAATACCAGCATCCTGCCATCCGGCGAGATAGAGAGGCTGCTTAGTCCGAGTATGCTGGAGCTTCCCCCGTCCGCCACTGGAATTGAAAAGCGAACGCCCTCCCCTGTGGCGCTGGAGGCCGGCCGTCTCGCCCAGCCAGCGAAGAGCAAGCTGGCGATCGCGACCGCTCCGAGTCCAAGCACCAGAGGATCTTTTACGCGCGCCCGCCACCCTCCGACTTTTCGTGACCTCCCACCACGATGGGATACTACGCCACTGTGGCTTGCGGATCCAACGGAAGCGCCGTGAAGCGCCTCCGCAAATTCGCGAGCGGATCCCCACCGATCCGCAGGCAATTTCTCCAGGCCACGCAGAACTGTGTCCTCGACGAAATCGGGAATCGCTTTTCTTTGCGTTGTAAGCCCGCGGGGCTCCTCCGACATCACCCGCGCGACAATCGCCTGCACCGTCGGACCCGTGAACGGCGCTTCTCCGATCAGCATCTCGTAGGTCACCGCTGCGAGGGAATAAAGGTCGCTGCGCGCGTCGATCGTTCGCTCACCCATCGCCTGCTCAGGACTCATGTACTGCGGCGTTCCGAGCGAGAGTCCTGTTTGCGTCATACGCTGACCACCTGCGGTCTGCACGGCTAACGCAATTCCGAAATCCGCCACGAGAGCATGTCCGCCCTGTAGCAGAATGTTCTCGGGCTTGATGTCGCGATGCACAACCCCCAGCCCGTGCGCGTAGCCGAGTGCGTCGGCGACTTCGCGCGCGATGAGAACCGCGTCGGCTACGGGAAGTTGTTGCTCGCGCTCGAGCCGCGCGCGCAGTGTCTCTCCAGTGACGAGCGGCATTACATAGTAGAGCAGCCCTGCTGCGTCGCCGGAATC
>JBBREF010000006.1:0-52102 GCA_038203205.1 Gemmatimonadales bacterium
CCTGCTCGCAGCCACTTACGCCAGTCTCGGCGAAACCGACAAGGCAGTAGACTACGCCGAGAGGTCCCTCGCGATCGACCCCGATGATGCGATGCTACTTTATAATATCGCGTGTACGTATACGCTGATCGGTCGAACCGACGAGGCCATCGGGTTCATCGAACGGGCAGTGGACAAAGGTTTCGGGCACAAGGAGTGGATCGACCACGACCCGGACCTGGACGCGCTGCGTGGCAATCCCAGATTCGAGACAATCTCGAAGGCCATGTGAACAAGAGGGCGCAGAGACGAGGGCAGAGGGCGCAGGGAAAAAACGCACGGAGAGCACAGAGTGAACGAAATCAGGGAGACACACCAGTGATCGGAAGCGGCGGCAAATAGAAATGGCACCCCCACTCGCACTCGAGCGGCTTCGCGTTGCGTTGTCGAGTACTTATACCATCGACCGGGAGCTCGGCCGCGGCGGCATGGCCACGGTTTATCTCGCGCAGGATGCGAAACACGAGAGGCTCGTCGCGCTCAAGGTGCTGCACCCCGACCTCGCCGCCTCACTTGGCCCGGAACGGTTTCTTCGCGAGATAAAGCTTGCGGCACGCCTGAATCACCCGCACATACTGCCACTTCATGATTCCGGTGAAGTGGAAGGGTTTCTCTATTATGTAATGCCATACGTCGAGGGAGAGTCGTTGCGCGAACGTCTCGATCGCGAGCGGCAGCTGCCAATCGACGAGGCAGTGCACCATGGGCGCGCGATTGCATCCGCGCTCGACTATGCACACCGGCAGGGCATCGTACACCGGGACATCAAGCCTGAGAACGTGATGCTCTACGAGGGTGAAGCGATGGTGATGGACTTCGGGATCGCCAAGGCAGTAAGCTCGGCTGGATCCGATACGATTACGCAAACCGGCATGATGATCGGGACGCCGGCATACGTGAGTCCGGAACAGGCCGCTGGGGAGACCAACCTCGACGGGCGCAGCGACCAGTACAGCCTGGGCTGCGTCATCTACGAGATGCTGAGCGGGGAGCGGCCGTTCAGCGGACCAACGCCACAGGCGGTGATGGCGAAACGGTTCACCGAAACTGTAAAGCCCCTTCGCTTGCTGCGATCAATAGTTCCCGAGTCGGTGGAAAAAGCAGTGACGAAGTCAATGGCAACATCGGTCGACGATCGATACAAGACCTCGGCGCAATTCGCGCAGGCTCTCGCCTCAGGCTCAGTTGTTACTCCCACCGATACCGCGACACTTCCGCAGCAGGCTGTCGCGTCGGCAAAGTCGGTCGCTGTGCTGCCGTTCTCGAACATGAGCAACGATGCGGAGAACGAATACTTCGCTGATGGCATGGCCGAGGAAATCATCAACGCGCTGTCAAAGATTCAGTCGCTGCGAGTGGCCTCGCGCACGGTGTCGTTTGCGTTGAAGGGCAAGAACGAGGATCTCGCGGAAGTGGGAAAGAAGCTGCGGGTCTCCACTGTGCTCGACGGCAGCGTACGCAGGATGGGGAATCGGCTGCGAATCACCGCGCAGCTGGTGAATGTCGCGGACGGATACCAGCTATGGTCGGAGCGGTACGATCGCGAGATGGAGGATGTTTTTGCGATCCAGGACGACATATCGCAGGCAATTGTTAAATCGCTGCGCGTAATTCTCAGCGAGGGCGAGAAAAAGCAAATCGAGAAAGCACGCGCGGTCAACGTGAAGGCGTACGACTATTACCTTCGCGGCCGCCAGAGCTCGCACCAGCTGCGCCGTAAGAGTCTCGAACACGCAAGGCAGATGTTCTCCAAGGCGATCGAGGTCGATCCCGATTACGCGCGCGCCTGGGCCGGCATGGCAGACGCGTACTCGCTCCTTTACACGTACTTCGACGCTCGCGAGTTCAACCTGAGGCAGGCGGAGATTGCGAGCAGGAAGGCATTGGACCTCGAACCCGAGCTGGCCGAGGCACACATATCCCGTGGCCTTGCGGCGTCGATGAATAAGCGGTTCGATGAGGCCGCATCGGCCTTCGAGGCTGCGCTCAAGCTCGATCCCAAGTCATTCGAGGCTGCGAAGGCGCACGCGCGATCATATCTCGCGCAGGGGCACTACGAGGAGGCCGCGCGAATGTTCGAGCGCACGAGCACAATCCGGCCGGAGGACTATGAGGCCCCGATGTTGCTCGGTCAGGTGCTGACGGCGATGGGTCGCGTCGAGGAAGCGAATGCTGCCTACCGCAAGGGCGGCGATCTGGCGGATGCGCACCTCGAACTCAACCCCGAGGACACGCGGGCGCTGATACTCGCGGCGACGGTCAACGCAAATCTTGGCAGGCAGGAACGCGCTGTGGAATTCGCCGAGCGCGCGATTGCGGTGGACAGGGACGATCCCATGCTGCTTTACAACGTAGCCTGCACGTTCGCGGTCCTTGGGAAAACCGATCAGGCGCTTGATGCGCTCGAGCATGCAGTCGAGAAGGGCTGGGGCGACCGCGCCTGGATCGAGCATGACAGCGATCTCGACCTGATTCGCGAGTTACCGCGATACAAGGCGCTGATGCAGGCGATGTAACGGCCATTGCGGACTGCGGACGTATTGCGGATTGCGGGAATGCGGACAAAAACCACGGGCCGCCAGCTATCGGCTAACAGCTAACGGCTAACAGCCGATAGCTAGCGAACCAGTATTCTCCGCTCGTAGTAGTAAGGCTTTACCCTGCCGATGGTGAACGTGTACTCGCCCGGTGACGCGGGGGTCCATTCGGCATCGAAAGTTTCCCCGGTGTGCAGGACACGCAGCCCACGACCAGCTACACGAAGCGCCGGCTGAAGGTCTGCGCCATCCTTGGCTCGCGGCCGCCACGTCACCGGCACCGAATCCTTGCGAACGGCGAACGCCACGCCTCCCGCCGCCCCTATGTTGATGAAACGCAACCTGTGCGTCTTCCCGAACTTCATCTCGAGCGGTGTGCCGCCGGTAGAGTCGCCATTGACTACGATCTTTGGAGGCTCACCGGCACCGTCCCAGCCGAGTGTGAATACGTGATCTGAAGTCGGGTCGAATTTCTCGCCTGGCTCCATGACGATCACCGGACCGTACATCCCTGACGTCAGCTGCTCGACGTCGTTGAGATGGGTATGGTAGATGAACGTGCCCGCCCTCGGCAACGTGAGTCGCGCAATGAACGAATCCTTTGGCGCGATCATCGGCGCGACTTTCATGTCTGCACCACTCCACCCGGCGACACCGTCGGAGTAACTCTCGAGCTCGATGCCGTGCCAGTGCACTGATGTCGCGGCGTGCGACTTGTTGAGCACGGTGACTTCAGTGGGCACGTTTTTCGTGAGGAGAATAATGCTGCCAGCCGGCTCGACCGAGTCCGCAGCAGGCGTGCGACCGTCGCGCTGGAGTACATATGACATATGAAGCGGAGTTCTTCCCTTACGCGCCCGCTCTGTCGCAACAAGCCTGAGCTTCCTGATGTCGCCCGAAGAAACCCTGGTGAGGTTTTTTGGATCTTTCACGATAATTCCCATTACCAGTCCAGCCATGTGCTTCATCAAATCAGACGCGTGTCCGTGCTCTTCGTGTTTTGCATCGAGTCGCGCGCCGTCAAGAACATGGAAGACAAGGTGGCAATGGAAGAGCCAGTTGCCGGGCCTGTCCGGGCTCCATGTGATCGCCATGGTCGAGCCGGGCGTCATATTCTCGGTAACGACGAGACGTCGGCTGTCAGCGGAGAGCGCCGTGTCTGCGAGGGAATTGCCGCGCGAATCTACCCGGAAGTAGAAACCGTGCAGGTGCATCGGGTGCGGGCGGACGCTCGCGTTGATGACGCGCCATTTCACGCTGTCACCAACGTTCGCGTTCATGCGTTCGGTGTGCGGCCAGGACTTCCCGTTCATTGCGACAGCGTTCCGATAATCCTTCTCTCCGACCGGCTCGCCCCAGATGTTGATCATTACGATACGATCACTGACAGGATCGCCACGCTTGTCGATAACGAAGGCACCTGCCAGTTGTTCGCGCTCACGGATGTCGTAATTCACTCGCCCGGGAGTCGCGTAGTACATGTATGTCCCAGGTGCGCCCGCGGCAAACCTGAAAGTTTTCGTTTCACCTGGCGCGACAGGAGTGCTGTCAGGCGCAACTAGTGGTCGCGTGCTCATCGAATAAATCCAGACCGTCGAATCCGGCAGCGCGTTCCGCATTGTCGCTTCGATTGTCGTCCCCTCAGGCACACGCAGCAGTGGCCCTGGAACCTGGGGAGCCTTGCCCTCCTCCGAAAACGCGGCAACCTCGGCAAACGCGCCATCCGGCTCCTCGGGATACCATCGGGCCATCTGCACGACGAGGTTGACCTTGAGCGTGTCGTTCTTCAGAACGCCGGCGGGCTTCCGATTGTCGTTGGCGTCTACGATTGGAAGCTCGGACGAAGACGCAGCCACTACCGTCTGAAGTCCGGCGCCGGATCCGGTTATTGTCGACGCGGTCGCGATCAGCGCCAGCAGGACTACCGAACGTGACAAGTGCGGAGGAATCATCGGATCCGTTGTGTGGGAGGCGGTAATCTGAGAGTAAATGACAGTTTATGCCAGCCGTCGAATCGGTCGGGTAAAACCAGAGCCAGATTATGTTTAGCTCAACATGCTCGAAGAAGCCATTGCCCGGCGTCGCACATTCGCGATCATCAGCCATCCCGACGCGGGGAAGACGACACTCACCGAAAAGCTCCTGCTATACGGAGGCGCCATTCACCTTGCCGGCTCGGTAAAGGCGCGGCGTGCAGTGCGTCACGCAACCTCCGACTGGATGAAGCTCGAGCAGGAGCGCGGTATATCGGTGACCTCAAGCGTGATGCAGTTCGAGTACGATGGTTATCACGTCAACCTGCTCGATACACCCGGTCACGAAGATTTCTCTGAAGACACGTATCGAACTCTCGTGGCCGCCGACAGCGCGGTCATGCTTCTCGACAATCGGCGTGGCGTCGAAGAACGCACGCGCCAGCTATTTGATGTATGCAAGAAGCGCCGGATTCCGATCTTCACCTTCGTTAACAAGTGCGATCGAGCTGGCGAGGACCCGCTGAAACTCGTCAGCGACGTCGAGGCGGATCTGGGAATCAAGTGCCACCCGGTCACGTGGCCAATTTTCCGGGACGGTTCTTTCGTTGGCGTGTACGACAGGCGGCGGCAGCTCATCCACCTTTTCTCGAGAGATGAGGAGCACGGTGCAACACGCGCCGAGGTCAAGGTCGGCTCTCTCGAAAGTGCTGAGCTGCGCGAGCTGCTCGGTCCCAACTCTCATGAGCAGCTGCTGCACGACATCGCGTTGCTAGATGAGGCAGGTCATCCGTTCGACCATGATGAGTTGCTCGCAGGTGAGCTGTCGCCGGTGTTCTTCGGCAGCGCGCTCACGAACTTCGGGCTCGAGCCGTTTCTCAAGGAATTCCTCGAGCTCGCCCCGGCGCCACTGTCACGTGAGTCAACGATCGGCACGATCGAGCCGACGAATCCCGTGTTCACCGGTTTTGTCTTCAAGATCCAGGCGAACATGGACCCGAAACATCGCGACAGGGTCGCTTTCGTCAGGATCTGCTCCGGGAAGTTCGAGGCAGGAATGCAGGTAAATCACGTGCGTACGGGCAAGGCAATGCGACTCAACGCGCCGCAGCAGTTCATGGCGCGTGAAAGGACCGCGATCACCGAAGCGTGGCCCGGTGATGTCATCGGCGTGATGGATCGCGGAGTTCTCCGCATCGGTGACACATTATCGGGTGACGGTCCGCTCGAGTTTCAGGGAATCCCGCGATTTGCGCCAGAACATTTTGCCCGGGTCATCGTGCGCGATCCGATGCGGCGCAAGCAGCTGGACACGGGGCTTCGCCAGCTCACCGAAGAAGGTGCGGCGCAGGTGTTCTTCACATCGGGCACCGATACGACAAGCCCCACTCCCATCGTCGGCGCCGTAGGTCTGCTGCAGTTCGATGTGATGGTTTTCCGGCTGGAGAACGAGTATGGGGTGCCTTGCAGACTCGAGCCTTTCGCGGGACGTTATCCCAAGTGGGTGAAGGGCCCGGAAGAGGATATCGAGCGTGTTGCAAGAGGCCAGGGGACTACCCTGCTATTTGACGCAAAAGGAAATCCGCTGCTGCTGTTCCAGGATGCCTGGGCGCTCAGGTGGGCTCAGGAGAAAGAGAAGACGATCGAGTTCCTCGACAACGCCCCTTAGCCGCAACATTCGACACGTTTTGTTCGTAAGGTGATAGTGCCCCTAAACAGGAGAATCAATGACTGACACTGACGGTCGCCTGCGCCGCTCACGTTCCGACAAGATGATCGCCGGAGTCGTCGGCGGCCTCGCACGCTACTTCGGCTTTGATCCGACCATGGCGCGGGTTCTCTTCGTCATCCTCTCGATAGTATCCGTCGCATTTCCGGGCATAGTCGTCTACATCCTCCTCTGGGTGATCATGCCTGAAGGGGAATGAGCCGACGTGTAACCCTTCCGCCCAATCAGACGTAGGTTCTAATCATGCAGGCAATCACCGTTCAGGCTCCAGTCGCCGTCCCAGCCGCCCCGCCGGCGCCGGTCGCAGACGTACCGCAGCCGCCGACATCGGTTGCAGTCACGAATGCTGATGGAACGACTCTGTTTCTGCCGATACCACTTACCCGGCAAGCTGTAAAGGCGATCGAAGACCGCCGCGAAGAACTTTCAGACCAGTTGATATCCGCATCGGGCCGCCGGGAGCGTCTTGCAAAAGAGCTGAGGGCGCAGCCGGAAGGCGCGGCCAAAGCGGGGATCGAAGGCAGGCTCGTCGTGCTCGACAGGCGACTCGCGCAGCTCGAGTCCGATATTGCCGCGACTGGTCGCCAGCTTACCGCCGCCCCTGTCGGGCTGGCGCAAACACCCCCGGAGATCCCGATGGGAAACGACCTTCCAGACAACGTTCTCGCGCTCAGCATGGTCTTCACGCTGTTTGTGCTCTTCCCGGTTGCGTTTGCACTAGCGCGAAATTTGTGGAAACGCGGAAGCAGGCCTCACGCTGTCGCGTCATCATCGCCTGAGACAAATGAGAGACTCGAGCGGCTCGAGCAGGGAGTCGATGCAATTGCGATCGAGATCGAGAGAGTCTCAGAGGGACAGCGGTTCGTGACAAGACTCTTGTCAGAGGCAGCTTCCGTCCCTGTCCCGCAGATAGCATCTGCGGAGAAGGTCCCGGAACGAGTCTGACGTCAGCCCCGCAGCGCTTCCTCTCTCTCGAACGGCACGATCTGATTGATGTCCTCGAGAGCTGATTCAGGAATATCCCACTCGGCCGCAGCGGCATTCGCTTTCACCTGCTCCGCGGTCGTGGCACCCGCGATCACTGATGCAACCATCGGTCTCGTGAGCAACCAGGAGAAGGCTAGATCGAGGATAGAGTGACCTTCACTCTCCGCAAACGTGATCAGCTCTTCGACCTTTGAAAGATTTGCATCGTCGGCGAGATTAGCGTTCCAGCCCGAGGCAAGGCGGCTGCCTTCGGGGGCAGCCTGACCCTTTCGGTACTTGCCGGTCAGAAGGCCGTTCGCCAGCGGGAAAAATGGAAGAAACGCAAGCCCGAGCGCAGCGCATTCTGCGAGCACGTCATGCTCGGGCTCACGGTGCAACAGGCTGTATTGATTCTGAACGCTCGCGAACCGCGCTCCACCGGCCGGTACGGCGTTCTCGGCTTCGAGCAGCTGAGCGACGGAAAAGTTCGAGCATCCGATCTCACGAACTTTTCCCTGCTTAACTAACTCATCGAGGGCGCCCAGCGTGTCGGCGATCGGAACCGTCGGATCGGGCTTGTGCAGCTGATACAGATCGATGCGATCGGTACGGAGGCGCTTCAAGCTGTCTTCGACCGCGCGCTTCACGTAATCGGGATGGGCTCCCTTTCGCTCCTCATCGATTGTCGATCCAAACTTCGTCGCGACAATGACATCCTTCCGCTTCTTGCCTAACGCCCGGGCAAGAAATTCTTCGCTCATCGTGCTGCCGTACGTGTCAGCTGTGTCGAAAAAGTTGATGCCGGCGTCGAGCGCGGCATGCACTACCTTTGCTGTGCCCGCTTCGTCGACGCGCCTGCCAAAGTTGTTGCAGCCAAGGCCGACCACCGATACGCGGAGGCCCCCAATTCGTCTTTTTATCACGTCAGCCACCAATGCGAGTATCAGGCCGCTGCGCCACCGGGCGCGGCGACACCGGGATGAGGTCATTCTAATGAAGTCTGCGGTGCGAATTGCAGTAGTTGCAGGCGCGGTTTCGATTACTGCGTGTGCGGGATCGAGGCCGCCCGAGTCCGCGCCCGCCGGGGAGCTGCTGGCTCCGGGAATCGCGGTTGCGTCTTTCGATTCGCTCTGGCAGATCGTAAGCGACACATATGTCGATACTGCGTTCGTCAGAACCCGATGGGCGAGGGTGGCAGATTCTCTCAGGCCGCGGGCACTGTCGATCACGCGACGCGGAGAGCTGGACCGGCTCCTGGCTGAGACCCTCAATACAATCCCCGATTCACACTTCTACATAATTCCCTCGGCCGTCGCGCACTCTGACTCAGCGCCGAAGACAGATGGCCGGGGCGCCACGGGAATGTCTGTGCGCGTGAGCGCAGGAAAACTTGTTGTCTGGCGCGTGTCCAAGGGGAGTCCGGCGGAGCTCGCGGGAATCCGGCCCGGCCAGGTCGTGAGCCGGATAGGTGCGCGGGACGCCGGTCGTCTCCTCTCGAAAGTTGCAGCTATGCCGGAGCAGGCGAGACCACGCGCCCTGTCGCAATTGCTGCACACTTTGAACGGTGCTCTGACTGCCACGGTGGGTGATACCGTGGCGGTCGAGGTCGTGGCCGGGACCGCTCGCCGGACGAGCCGCCTGGTTGCCGTGCCAGCGGAGGGGAGGGTGATTCAGTACGCGAACCTCCCTCCGATCGCGAGCCACGTGACATGGTCCCGAATTCCGGGACAAGGGGAATGTGTCGGGACTATTGCGTTCAACATCTGGCTGCCGGCTATTGTCCAGGATCTCGCAAATGCCGTCGACAGCGTTAGCCAGTGCAAAGGCATCGTCGTCGATCTTCGCGGCAATCCGGGCGGGTTGGGTGCAATGGTGATGAGGTTTGGGGGATATTTTGTCGATTCGGTCAAGTCGCTCGGAACCATGAGAACCCGCGTAACATCACTCAATTTCGTGATAAACCCGCAAAGGTCGCGCGATGATGGCTCCCAAATGGCGCCATTTACGGGTCCTGTTGCCATCCTCGTGGATCCCATGACGGCCAGTACTTCAGAAATCTTTGCTGCCGGGATGCAGCGAATTGGGCGCGCCAGGGTATTTGGGGAGACGAGTGCTGGGGCTGCCTTGCCAGCGTTGACCAACAGATTGCCATCTGGCGATGTATTCGTCCATGCAGTGGCGGACTTCACGGATCCCAATGGGAGTCGCATCGAGGGGGCAGGCGCAGTTCCCGATGTTGAGGTTCCGCTTTCCATTGAAATGCTTAGTCAGGGTCGCGACGGGGCGATGGAGGCGGCGGTTAGCTGGATCGGCACCAAAGCGGGATCTCGATAATTCGAGCAAAGTTTTGCTTAGCCCACGGGCGGCCAGATGTTTAGTCTTTTACCCATACCTGTAATGAGAGAAACGATGATCACGAATCGAATGCTTCGCTGGACCGTCGCACTTATGCCATCGATGGCGGCAGGAACCATCGCGGGAGCCCAGACCACCGCTTCGCTACCGCCCGCCGCGACCCTCGTTGCGAAGTATGCAGACGCCGTCGGTGCGCCAGCCTTCCTCGCCGCGAAGGCGATCGTCACGAAGGGCGGAATGTCGATGCCTGCCCAGGGCCTCAATGCCACATTCGAGCTCACCCAGATCGCCCCCAACCAGATGGCGATGGTTACGGAAATTGCGGGCCTTGGCAAGATCGAGGCAGGGTTCGACGGCACTACTGCCTGGTCGATGGATCCGATGCAGGGAGCGCGAGTTCTGGCGGGACCTGAGCTCGACCAGATCAGGGATGAGGCTGACCGCCGCGCTGCAGTGCGTTCACCCGACATGTTCACGACGATCGAAACCGTTGGCGACACGACGATGAACGCTGAGCGTTGTTATCTGGTGAAGCTGTCGTGGAAGTCCGGCCGTCAGACAGACGACTGCTACAGTGTTGCGACCGGCTTGATGGTCGCTTCGCGGAGCACGCAGAAGACTGGAATGGGCGACATTCCTGTTGTCACCTTGTTTAGCGATTACAAGAAGTTCGGCGGAGTTACAGTCGCAACGAAGACGGTGCAGGAAGCGATGGGGCAGCAGCAGATCCTGACCATCAACTCTGTCGAGTTCGGCGACGGGGCGGGTGTAAAGATCGCGCCGCCGGCCGCGGTGCAGGCTCTGGTCAAGCCGCCGGCGAAATAACGGGTTCGAGTAAAAAAGTGGCGGAGATGAATCTCCGCCCCTTTTTTACGCCTTCGAAGCAGGCTCGTGCAACAGCATCCACGAGGTGCCGAACCTGTCCCTGAACATCGCAAAACGCTTCGAGTAAAAAGTCTCCTCCATCTTCATGAATATCTGCCCGTCCTCGGTGAGCAGGGCATAGATGCGATCAGCTTCCTCTACGCTCTCTGTCAGCAGAGTGAGATAGGCACTGCGCATCGGCTGAAACCGGTCGGGCGGAATGTCCGCGCCCATCAGCACTGATTCACCAAGCTCCATTCGCGCGTGCAACACGGCATCCTTCCAATCCCGCGGAGTAGCACCCGGGCCCGGCAGCTCGCCGTGAGTCATCATCGACGTAATCCTGCCGCCAAGGTGTTCGGCGTAAAACTCGAAAGCCTGACGGCAGTTGCCGCCGTAATTCAGGTATGTGTAGAGGCGCATCTATGAAAGAATACTTGCCACCAAGACTGGAGGCGAGTGCGTAATGGTCGACGCTTTGCGGCCTGCCTGCTATCGCGCGCTTGCGCTGTTAGGCTGAACGTCGGTGTCAAATGCGCCGGTCAGCACCTTGCCCGCGCGCTTGACCTGGACCCAGATCCGGTACTTGCCGGGCGAGGGGAAGGCGTAGGGAAAATTTACAGTGTGCTGTGTTGTGTCGCCGGCCGCATGAGTCATCGCGCTCATGTCGTCCCGGGTAATGCGCTGGCCGAGCATTCCGATGACGGTATCAGCGGGAGTGCGCATCTCTACAACCTTCTGGGTGCCCATCGAAATGCTCCCGGCTGGATGCAGGTGAACGAACACCGAGTCATCGTAACGCGCAATCATCGCATGGCTCATCATTCCCATATACGGCTCGAGCAGCGCGGCGCTACCATCGGGCGCACGCACCGTGAATCGCAGGTCGGCCTCCTTGTCGGCAAGGAGCTCAGCCTTCGAATGCTCCCACGCCATGGTTGACCCGTCGCTAAGGCGGATGGTGCTCTGTCCGGAGCGCTTCCCGGGCATACCCGGCACCCACCACGCGTCATCTGGATCAGGAGCGGCTGCGCCACTGTCCCCATTACCTGATGCGAGAGTGGGCGGGGGAATATCGACATCGCTCACCAGCGTATGCGTCAGTCCATTCTCACGGACGATGTCGCCGTAGACACGGTACTTACCGGCCGGCAACTGTGGAAGCGTGACAACGAATGCTGACGAATCGCGCGGCACCGGATGGAGATGGGCGAACGCCTGCTTGTCCTCCCGGATGACGAACATGTGCATCAGTTTGCCATGATCAGGTATGAGCGGACTTAGTCGCGAGCGACGGTTCCGGCGAAGCCATGCCTCGTCATTTCTCATGAGCCATGTTGAATCGGTGATAGTGAGACTGAGCACCCGATCGGCGCCCACCTGCGTGACGGTTGCCTCCGACGCAAATGTCCAATTGAGCAAGCGCGCGAACCCGGCGTCTTCGGACTGCCACCAGTTCCATCCGCCGAACAGCAGCAGAGCGATGAAGATGCCCGCACCCGCCATTGCACCTCGCGCCCTGTTCTTTCGCTTCCTGTCAGGGACCTCACCCGGCGGCAACACACTCTCGCGAACTCCGGCACCGACGAGGGTCAGCAGTCCCACGGTGAGGAAGAGTCCGACGGCAATCAGCGTGATTCCCAGCGGGCGCTGCATTTCCAGCCGTCGAGTGGCAATTGCCGTCACAGGCACCGATGCTGTACCCGTTCCCTGAGTGCCTTCGATCGTCACGTTGATGCTGTACGCACCGATTGCCATCAGCCAGAGTTGCACACTGTAAAGTTCCGGATCGCCGGGAACCGGCTTTGCAACGTCAGGCGGCGCAACGGCATCCTTTTCCGCACCAGCCTGAACGGGAACTGCAGTCACGCGACTCACTCCCTCTCCCATCACCCTGATCGTGACGTCGGAGAGACCAGGTACCACACCGGGCGAGCGAACGACAACTCGCACCGGATAGGGACCTGCATTTCCCTCGAACCAGGTATCCGGACTACCAACGTGACCAGACGCAAATACTGCGATGACAGCAATCCCAACGGCGGCTGCGATACGCCGCGTTCCACGCATTGCGGGGCCGGATATGATCACCGCTGCACCCGTTTCATCCAGTTGCCCCAGGCGATTCCGACCCGGGAAGACAGAATGGCGATTACGATCGCGATACCAATTCCCTTTGCCAGGAGCAGCAGGCTGAAGTTGCCTGACGCATCTGTGTCCAGTGTCCAGTATTCGTAGCGCCACGGTCCAAGCCGGCTCATGTATGGCCATCTGTCCGCAGCGAAGATGTCGTTGCGAGCAAACGGCGAGAGCATGAAATCGGACCAGAACCAGTGAACTGCCAGCATGACCAGCACGAACGACGCACCGGCTGCAGCGGCGAGTATCCATGACCTGTCACGATCGATGCGGTGCATGAGCACATCGAGCACTAACGCGGGAATAATCAACAGCAGGGGGAAGTCCATCGGCACCATGTGGGTGACGGGGTTGTAGATCGGCGCCAGCTTCGGTACTGCAGGAAAGAGCTGGAGAATCCAGATCATCACCACGGAGATTCCCATGTAGACGGCGGCGGTAGTAGTGGCTGGCCAGCGTAATCTGGACGCGCGAGCAACTGCCAGCAGCAGGAGCGGGAAGAGTCCGCCGGTGATCTGGTAGAACTGCGAACCGCGCATGAGATTCGGTTTCGCGACGTACTCAGTAACGAAGATGGCCATCATCGTCAGGAAGATTCCTGCGGCAAAGACGTACATCAGTCCAAGGCGTCGCTCGTCTGCATGTGCGGCGGCAGCACGATTCTGTGCGCCGAGCGCCATGATCATTGCGCCGAGCTGGATGCCCATCATTCCGGAGATGAGTACGACGTGCGGCGGCGAGATGATCTTGACGTCGAGGCCGTACGCGTTGTGCCACCAGTTATCGAACGGCACCGACGCGATCATCGCCAGCGCTCCCCAGATGCAGATCCAGGTACCCAGTGGTGCAGTGAATCCCCAGAAGTGCACCGATCGAGCACGCTCCTCTTCGCTGCCCGCGAAAGTTGTCTTCAGGACGAGAGCACCGCATGCCAGCCCGGCGACGCTTGCTCCGATCTGCTCGAGCACGTGAGGCGCAGTCCAGAGAGTGTCCCTCCCGACGGTCATGTGCCAGGAAATATCCCAGATCAACCCAACCACTATGCACGTGGAGGAAAAGAGGACGGCGTAGAGGACCCACGAGGTTATCGAGAACGTTGTCGCGACGCTGGATGTTGCGTCCGAGCGTGACGCGACCGAGTCGTGCGTTGGAGCGAGAGATGCGCTCATGAACTCGCCGGTGTGGGGTATAGGCGAAGCGAAGCACCAAGCCTGTCATTCCAGCTTACCAGATGGTGAGGTCGCGGTCAATGTTGCCGCATGAGCCGAATTTTCAGTTTTTTTGCGTTATAGAAGGCAAGACTCACTTCAGGATTCCAAAATGCGAAACCCCGGCGGCCACCGTAAAGTCTTTATGTCGCTCGTCTGCATCGCTCTGACCGCGTCTTGCGCAGGGGAAGGACCCTTGGCACCAGAGGCGAAAACTGGGCTGGATGCCGCCAGCCTCGTTGGCGCATACGATTTGGCGGCGCCCGTCATGACAGGGGACGGCTGGCATGATTTGAGGGGGTATCGCTACAGCGGCACAGTCTTTCTCGAGGCGAATCCCGGAATTCGGAATGGGCTGGTTGCGCGCGTGGAGCAGCTCCACCTCATCTCGCCAGACGGGATGGAGAATGAGTCGATTCCCGTCAGCTCAGCAGTCGCCTTCGTAACTGAGCGTAGTGTAGTCATTGAAATTTACAAAAACGCCTTCCGCATCTGGCGAGGTTCAGGCGTCTTTGAATCAGTGCGAATTCGTGGGACCTGGGACGGCAATAACATGACGGGGAGTTTCACTGCGGAACGCAAGCCTGCCAACTGAAATCGCGCGCATCAGGCTTCCGTCGTCGCCACCAAGTTCCCAGATCATCACGCCGCCCAAACCATGCTCGCGCACATACCTGACTTTTTCTCCCACTGATTCGGGATCATCGTACGTAACCCACGTGCCGCTGACCGTGTCGTAGAGGTACGGCACGCGCGCCCATGACTCCCAGTAGCGTACATAACGAGGATTCTTCACCCGGGTTTGCGACAGCACTCTCCAGTCACCGTCGCCCGCTCGCCACTCGGAAGGCCGGCCGGTACCGGGCTGAAACAGTCCGTTGTTCGCGGCCGGCACGCTACCGTATGCACGCGCGTAGAACGGGATGCCGACGAGGAGCTTTTGCGCGGGGACACCGGCGTCGAGAAACGCGCGCATGGTTACGTCGACATTGAACCCTGGTGTCGGGTCGCCCGCCGCCGCGTACAACGGAGCATTGAAGTTCGTCTGCGTCGAACCGGCGTGATAGTCGTAAGTCATCACGTTGATGAAGTCGAGAAGCGCTGCAACGCGCTCAATCTCCAGATTCCGGATTGCCCTCGGGCTTGCCGAAGCGGCAATCGCAAGCTCGTAATGTTTCTCGTCCATTGCGCCCTCCGCATCGAGCTGCCTTCGCAGCTCACCGAGCAAGAGCGTAAAGTTCTCTCTGTCAGCTGGGCGTTTTGCGTTCGTGTCCAGTCCGCCGGACACAGGGTATTCCCAGTCCAGATCGATGCCGTCAAAAAGTCCTGACGTCTGCCGGATAAAAACGTCGATAGCCGACTCGGCGAACAAGCGGCGACTCGAATCTGTGAGAGCTGCATCCGAAAACTTTCCGGAGCCTGTCCATCCCCCGACTGAGATGACGAGTTTCAGGTGGGGGTTGTTCGCCTTCAGGCGCCGCAGCTCGGCGAAGTTGCCGCCAGAGTCAAGCGCAGTCGCAGGGACACACGCGCCAATATCGACGCACGGATCGCCGAGCATGACGCGACCGTCGTCACCGATTTTCGCGAATGCGTAGAAGATATGAGTCAGGTCCTTCGCCGGGAGAGCTGCGATCCTGGTGCCCTTGCTACGCACGCCCCACGAGGCGAGGTACCCTACCACGCGCATTGGGTAATCGGCGGCAGCAGGTGCTGTGACAGGGGTTGGACGTACACAGGCCAGGGTGGCAGCGAGTGCGAGAAATGGCAGGCGATTGATGCGCATATACCCGGTGGGAGACGAGTCGGTGAATTTGACAGGCTGCCGAGCCGGCCGATATGGCTCGGCTGACATCCGACGGGGGCTCGAGTTCAGGGTCGACAGTCGCCGTCCGGCAGAAAGGTTGCATAAGCAGCGGGTCAATCAGTGAATATTCGAGTAGTTCCCTCGTGCGAGCCGATACCAATGACTGAACAAACAAACAACGACACGTCCAGGGCTGATGAGTCAGACGAGCAGGCTAAACCCGACGATGCGGAGACGCAGCGCAAGTTTCGCGAACGGGTGACAGAGCTCGCCTTCGGTGGCGATCCAAAGAGTTACGAGGAGTTTTTGAGTGTCCTCGGCGAATCGACTCCTGACGGCGTACAGGTCATCCTGCGGGGGAGTGCCGTAACGGGGCACAAGCACGGTTCGGATGAACCTTTTGACGCGGACGGACCGGGCACCAGTGACCTCGACGTGACCTTCGTAGGCGGTGACATGGTGATGCTGTTTCGCGAATTCCACATTCCAGGCGTCCATTCAGTACCGCTGAGCGAGGAGCATCCTTTCGCATCTCCGCCACTGGGCCCGCTTCGCGATCGCCTTTGTGCGATGACGAAGCGCCCGGTGAACCTTCAGGCTACAACGTCGATAGTGCAAAACGTCCGCGATGCGACAATGGATCAGCCGTATCTCGTGCTTCTGGTCAAACCCAAACCAGATGAAGCCGAAGAAGCCGGCAGGTGAGCGGGATATCAGGCGGTAACCATCGATGAAGGGTTAGCGGTTTGCGGCTCCTTACATACAACATTCGCGAGGGCGGAGCAGGGCGCGCAGAAGCGATCGCCGAGGTGATCAAGGCGGCGAATGCGGATGTTGTGGCACTTCAGGAGGCGAGAGATCCTGCGATCGTCGAGCGGATAGCGGAGCTCGCAGGGTATCCTCACTGTGGCTCGCGTCGCGCGCATTCGACTGGATTCCTGAGCCGGGTGCCTGTTGTCAACTATGCGTGGCGACATCCACCGCGGACGCGGCATGCGCTTCTTGAAGTCTCATTTGCCGACGGATTTCCGCGACTCTTTGTGCTGCATCTCCGCGCGTGGTTCTCAAAGTGGAGCGAGCGTCAGCGCGCGCGCGAGCTTCGCGGGCTGCTCGACGGGATTCAGGAGCAGTTGATCAAGGAGGACCGGGCGTTTGCGTTTCACGTTCTCGCTGGTGACTTCAACGCGCTCGCGCCGGGTGAGGTGCTTGACCCTTCACACATGCCCGGCTGGATTCGCGGAATGATCTGGATCAGCGGGCGCGACATCGCGCGGAGTACGATCGAGATGATGCAGGCCGATGGTTATGTCGACGCGTGGCGGACGCTGCATCAGGATCATCAGAATGCCGGGTGCACGTTCCCTGTGTGGGATCCACACGTGAGGCTTGACTATGTATTTACGCCGGTCGAATTCGCTTCCCGTTTTGTGTCATGCGAAGTTCGGCGCACTCCGGACATCGTGAGCACAGCGTCCGATCATTTTCCGTTGCTGGTCGAGATTGCAGATTGAGATGACTGAGAGGTCTCGTCAACCGGGCTCACGCGCGGCAGATTTTCATGGAGCGAATGCGGCAGGATCGTAATCCAGTTCAACGGAGCTGAACGCGATGAAGAAAGTTCAGGTGCAGGGCGTTCACCACGTGACGGTCGTTGGATCGACGAAAAAGAGTGCCGTGGATTTCTGGCAGGGTGTACTCGGAATGCCTTTCATATTCGAGCAGCCCAACCTGGGCAATCCGGATGAAAATCACCTCTACTTCGATCCGGGCGATGGGCGGCTGCTGACGGTGTTTACGAATGAAACTCGTGAGGATGCCGGTCGCCCGGCTCCGCGCGAGGTCGGATCAGTCGATCACATCGCCTTCAACGTGTCGCGCGCGACTTTTAATGAAGCACCCGCTCGGCTGACGAGTCATGGTGTCTCCTTCTACCAGCGCGACCGCGGCTTCATGGATTCGATCTACATGAAAGACCCGAATGGCCTGACTGTCGAGATTGCATGTTACAAGTTCCAGACGCCCGATGGATTTCGCGACGCGGATGTGATGATACAAGCCCACCGGCTGCGTATTGCGCGCGGAGATCATCACATCACTGAAGAGCACCTGGCCGACGCGATAGAGATTCTGATGCAGTCCCGCGATCGCCTGCCCGAATAAACAAGCTTGCCCGACTACGGCGTGTCTGTATACCTCCCGCGCGCGATTGCGATGGGGATTGGTGCAACCCTCGCCATGGACATCTGGAACCTGTTTCTCAAGCGCGCGCTCGGTATTCCATCGCTCAACTACTGCTTGCTTGGCCGGTGGCTGAGCCACATGCCCGCGGGCACCTTCAGTCACACCAGCATCGCAGCGGCTGAATCAAAACCATTCGAGTGCCAGGTTGGCTGGACGGCTCACTATTCTATCGGCATCGCGTTCGCAATGGGTTTCGTCCTGCTCGCGCCGGGTGGATGGCTTGCGAACCCGTCAGTTCTTCCTGCTGTGTTCTATGGTATTGCTACAGTGGTCATTCCGTTTTTCGTCATGCAGCCGGCTCTGGGCTTGGGTATTGCTGGTGCGAAGACCTCCAAGCCAGCTCAAGCGAGAATGAAAAGCCTGGCGACGCATACGATTTTTGGGTTCGGGCTGTACGCGGCCGCCATTGTGATCAGATACATCCTATAGGAGATCGGATGACATGCGAAAATCTGTCAGGGCCGGGAAAATTCTTTCGGAAGCCGTGGTGCGCCTTTCGACCATAGGTTTCTTCGCGGCTTTCGCAGCGATGATGGCATGCGCATCCGCCCAGCCAGAGCAGCCTGAGCAGCCTGAGCAGCCTGAGCAGCCCGAGCAGCCCGAGCAGCCGACGCCGAGCGTACCGAGTGCGCCATGGAGCGCCCCCACTTTATCGCAGGCGCAGGTGTTACCTGTGTACCTCAACGTGTGGCGCGCGGCAGACAACAGGTCGAAGTGCGCTGCGCTTGCGCCGGCGACTCTGCCTCCGGATGGTTCAAATGCAGTCGCCAGGTCAGCGACGTTTTCCGGCGGATGGGCCGTAGCGTATGACCTTCCGCAGGAGCGAAGCGCTTTTGGCATCGCGGGCTCGGGGTCGGATGCGTGGTCACCAGATGTCTATGACAAGTGGCCGCACAAGATCATCTGGGCCGACGGCAGCACCGCCGGATACGGCCTCGAAGGCGGAACGGGGACGAACTGGCTCGCCTATGTGAAGATTCCGGGTCAGGAATGTTTGTACAACGTCTGGTCGCGACGGGGCCGAACGCATCTCGAGCAACTCATTGGTTCGCTGAGATTTGTTAAGACATGATCGTCGCAACACCGTTGTTCACCCGGGAGCGATCTCGACGGGCGCTGTCCATCGAAACGGTCCCCATTCCATTATAAGACTGCCGCGCCGCATATCGATTGGCGCCACAGAAATCGTGAACTTCTCGGCAACTGTCGGCACCGATTCACTTTTCATCGATGCTCTTCCGAGATTGTGCGCCGGGTTGTAACCGGTTCCCCATTGTCCGGTTTGCGTGTTCACGACGAGCTCGACGGCATCCCGTCGTGGTATGGTCCACAGTGTGTACGTGCCTGCGGGGACGCGGATCCCGGAGAGATTGATCGGGGTTGACGTCGTGAACTGAGTCGCCGCATTTGCACCGGTTCGCCACACCTGGTCGTAAGGAATGACGTCTCCGAGCAAAACACGGCCACGCATCAAAGGGCGGCTGTAGTCGACGAGGAAAGTCGTACTGCCAATCGTTGCGCGCACTGTGTCACGAACGCTCAGCTGTTTCATTCTTCCGTTAGCCGTTTCGAGGGCAGCGAACCGCGCGCCGATCCCTTTAACGTCAGGTAGTTCGGCGAGTCGCTCGACCTCGACCTTGTAGGTGGTTCCTGCGCCGGAATAGGTGAGCAGCCGATTACTGGAGTCGAGCGTAGCTGATCCGGTACCGGCCAGCCAGTCGTGCCGAATCTCAACCTTGCCGCCTGGCAACGGCAGCACTGATCCGCGGTGAAGCGGAAAGTTGTCGAACTCCCTGTCGATGTAGAATTGCCGCATTGGCACACGCTCGCCGTCGGCAAGCCCGGACGCCTTTACGCGTCTGAGCGCGGCATCGAAGTACAACTCATACAGACTGTACATCTGCGGCAGATGCGCCATCGCAATGCCCCCTGCTGTCGCGAATGATCTGCGCCTCGTTCCATTGCCGTCGCGCTTTGTGATGCGCACTGAATCGTTCGACACTTCCACCTCGACACGACGAGCCCGCTCATTCTCCGCCTCGCTGGGAGTACGAATATCCATTACGAGGCGCCTGATCGATCCGTCTTCGCCGAGCTCGATTTCCGTATGGCGCTGGCGAACGCGCGGAAAGCGGTCAACCTCGTCGCTTATGACGTTGTTGCCGCGGCGCGTCACGCTTTCAACTGATACAGTATCCCGCCCAAGGCGAGCAACGAAACCGTACTGCTCCGACGATTGTGTCGTTCCGCAGCCAGCGAGCGCGAGCAGGCCAAATACAAAACGTCTCATGAGAGAGGAAGGATGAAGGGAAATAACGCATAGGATTACGACGCAAAGCATACGGCGCGCTTTCTGACTTTGGGAACCCGATGTGATGAGTCGCTGATGGGATGTGGAATCTGTCCGTTGAGCGGGAGGGAGTAGTCAGGGTTGACAGGCCGCGACACCAGCCGCAATTCGTAGCACTACCCTCTATGGTTCCGATCTAATCAAATGTCATCGCCCACGTTTCTTCGGAAAGTCGCAATTACCGCAGCCAGCGGATATCTCCTGACAGCGTGCGCTACCGCGAAGACCGCGACAGCCACACAGTCGGGAGCTCCAACTCCGGGGTCGTGCGACATTGCACGCGCGGCGCCCTGGATGACCCGATGGTTCGCCGCATGGCAACTCACGTCGGAGCGCATCCTCAGGATCCCTGAAATCGCGCACCCGAATATTGTCTTTTTCGACGGCAAGTGTGCCTACACCACCGCGGACCTGGGCGTGACGACGCCCGGTGTTGCGGGCCCCTCTTTGGGAACCGGCATGTTGTTGTGGCGGGCTGCGCCACACGGTGACACCCTGACAATGCCGACGTCGAAAAAGATTCCAGTACAGCTCCTGAGCTTCACTGATTACGACCCCAAGGCAAGCCGCCCGTTCTTCGTGATGGCGTCGCCCGACTATTGGGCGTCAAAGGGATTTGGACAGGAACCGGGACTGACCGGGGTCTTCCTTCACGAATTCACACACACGCGCCAGATTCGCGGTCTCGTCTCGATCATGGGTCCAATCGACGCCGTTTGGCAGTTTCCGGACGAGCTCAGTGACGACGCAGTGCAGAATCAGTTCAAGTCAGACCCGAACTACGTAGCTGCCTATCTTGCCGAGCGGGACCTGTTGTACCGCGCAGCGAAGGCAGATTCCATGGCTGAGGTTCGCGCTCTGGCGTTGCAGGCACTCGGCATGATTCGCGCGCGACACGCCCGATGGTTCGTCGGGGACAACGATATTTTTTCGATACTCGACGACACGTTCCTGTCGCTCGAGGGCTCTGCTCAGTGGGCGGCGCACGCATGGCTCGCCCACCCTGAGGGTGGCGGCCTCAAGAAAGATGCGGCGGTCGCAGCAATGATTGGCAGGCGCCGGATATGGTCGCAGGACGAAGGGCTTGGTCTCTTTCTCGTCATCGATAGACTGATGCCGGACTGGCCGTCCCTCGTCTTCGCGGAGCCATCCATTGGCGGGATTACGCTGCTGGAGCACGCAACGAAGGAACTTCCGCGAGGGAGACCCAACTAACCGGCGCGACCCTGCATAGAATTGTCATTGGTACTACGCGAAAACCTGAGGCTCATCAATGACAATTCCCGCAGGCAGCTCGATCCCGCTGACCGCGTTCGACGAAGAAATACGCGCGAAGCAGCTGCGCGATATGAAGATTCGTGCGGCCGGCTTACTCGTTCTTGCCGCCGTAGCATTTGCGATCTCTCACTATCTCAGTGATCGCTACCCATGGCTCGCATGGGTGCAGGCGTTCTCGGAGGCAGCGATGGTCGGCGGCCTCGCAGACTGGTTTGCAGTAACTGCGCTCTTCCGGCATCCGCTGGGAATACCGATCCCCCACACGGCGATCATTCCCGCACGCAAGGATCGCGTTGGTCAGGTGCTCGGCGCATTCGTCGAGCGAAATTTCCTGAACCGTCAGGTCATCGAGAGCAGGCTGATCGAGGCGCGCCTGGGCGAGCGGCTAGCTCGCTTTCTGAGCGATCCGTCCAACAGCAAGGCGGTTGCGCGTCATGCGGCTCGCGGTCTTGTGGCGGCGGCTGAATCGATGCGCGACGACGACGTGCAGTCGATGATCGATGCGGCTGTCGCCGACCGCATCCGGGCGGCACGTGTGGCTCCGTTCATAGGAAGGGGACTGTCGTTAATGACTGCGGGGAATCGTCACCAGGAACTGCTCGACGAAGGGATTCGACTTGCCGCTCGCGCAGTAACCGAGAACGAAGATCTCATCCGCACGCGAATCGAGGCAGAGACACCGTGGTGGGTGCCGGGGGCGGTCGACGACAAGATCCTGAAAAAAGTCCTGCGCGGAATCGAGCGCACCCTCAATGAAGTGCAGACCGATATCAGCCATCCGCTCCGCGTGCGTTTCGACGCAGCACTCAGGAAGTTCATCCAGGATCTCCACGAATCTCCAGAAGTCATCGCGCGCGCGGAAGAGCTCAAGAACGAGCTGCTCAGCGCCGACGCAGTGCGGCACTTTTCGTCGTCGATATGGGCAGACACCAAGGCGGCGCTGGTTCGGCGTGCCGAACGTGCCGAAGAAGCCGATGTCGACACGATATCGAACGGCCTCGCCAGCCTCGGTAAAGCCATTCTCGATGATCCTGCATTGCTCGAGCGTGTCGACGGGTGGCTGTGGAACGGAGTGCTTGGGCTCGTCGAGCGATATCAGTCGGAGGTCAGTGAGCTCATCTCACACACAGTGCGTGGCTGGGATCCTACCGCGACGTCACGCCGTATCGAGCTCGCAATCGGCCGCGATCTTCAGTTCATTCGCATCAACGGAACTCTGGTGGGCGGACTTGTCGGCGTGATCCTTTATGCGATTACACGCTGACAGGCCTCATAACGTCCATCCCTTTGATCGGAGCGCGATGACAGACTCACCGGCAACCGCGTAAACATCGGCGCTCTGGTCGGGATCGAACGGAGCAAACCCCGTGAAGTCGCCGAACGCCGGGAGGATGGCATGGTTCGCATCGAATACGAAACACGGGAGGCGTTCTCTCAAACCCCCTGCACCATATAGCCTCACACCGGGATGTACGTGGCCGGCTAGGACATAGCCATCGACGTGACTGGCAGGATGATGAGCGAGCACGAAGGGTGGCAGAAGTGAGGGAGCCTCGACGCACTCGATATTCAACACACCAGGCGGATCGCCTGCGCGCTCGTCGTGATTGCCGCGCACGAGAATCATCTCGAGATCCGAATGGCTCGCACGCCACGACGCGATTTCATCGAACAAACCGGTCGAGCGGCCTTCTTTCGCATGAAGAAGATCGCCAAGAAAAATCAACCGCGTTGCACCAGTTCTCCCAACCAGATTCCCAAGGCGCGTGAGTGCGTCAACGGTGGTCCCTCCCGGCACCGGAATCCCGCCAGCGCGAAACGCCGCAGCCTTGCCAAAATGCGGATCGGCAATGAGGAGTGTCTGCTGTTGAATCCACAGCAGCGCGCGTTCAGGAAGAAGCACAAGACGTTCACCTCGGATCGTGATCTCAAGGTCACCATCATTGGCATTCACGTGTGTCATCCTGCCGCCCGCTCGAGCACGCGCTGCATTCTCCTGACCCGGTCCACAAGTTTCTCCGATGAAACCTTCTCCCTGGTGCGATCTATGAGAAGCGGGAATGCAAGCGGAGGAGTCCTCTTCGGATTGGTAACGACAACCTTCACGTTGCTCAGCCTCTGAAGGGTGTGGCCGAGGCGGGTGCGTTCGAGCTGCCGTTCCAATACTTCGCGGTGTGCCTGTGATAACAACATGTTGGCTGGGTCGTATCGGCTGAAGACATCGAAGAAAAGTCCACTCGATGCCTGAAGCTGCCGCGCGGTCTTACCAGATCGCGGATAGCCGGGGAATACGAGCCCTGCCACGCGAGCGATCTCGCGGAACTGGCGGCGTGCCATTTCAGTCGCATTCAGCGAAGCGGGGATGTCGTCAACGAGATTTTCTCCGTCGAGCAGACCAGCAGCGAGAGCCTCATCGAGCGGCGCTTCGTCAGGGCTGAGGAGTTCAAAACCATAATCATTGGCCGACATGGAAAAACTGATCGGCGCGAGACGCGCGATCCGCCACGCAAACAACGCCGCGAGCCCCTCATGAACCAGCCTCCCCTCGAATGGAAAGAAAAAGAGGTGGAATCCCTCGCGGGTCTTCACGCGCTCAATGAGAAATTCTTCAGGAGATGGAATGCGCGACCATTTGGCCTGAATCTCGAGGATAGGACGAAGGGCCAGCATTTCGCGGTCATTGTATTCTCCTTTGGCGGCTTGACCGAGCTTCTCGCGTATCGATGCAGCAAGCTCGCCTGAGAGCGGCAAACGACTTCCCATCCATCTGGGGATCAGGCCTTTGCCGCTGTTTGACCGGCGAACCCAGGCAACCATATCCCGAACGCGCACGAACTCGAGGGGAATCCCGCCGAAAACGAAACGGTCCCCCGGGTTCAGTCTGGCGATGAATGATTCCTCTACGGAGCCGAGCCTTCGTCCGCGAAGGTACTGCACGACGATGTGCGCATCGCTCACGATCGTGCCGATTGACGAGCGGTGGCGCCGAGCAATCGTGCGATCATCGACATGCCAGCGTCCCGTGTCGTCGATCGTCACCTTGGAATATTCAGGATATGCCCGGAGCGACTCGCCGCCGCTGCTGACAAAGGCAAGTACCCATTGCCATTCATCATCAGGCAGGTCGGCATACGCGTCGGTTGACCTGATCTCAGCAAGAAGCTCTTCAGGGCGGAAGCCTTCGCCCACGGCGATGGTCACGACATGTTGCGCCAGAACATCGAGCGCTCGGGTTATCGGATACCGTGACTCGATCACGCCGGCATTCATCGCGTCACGCGCCGCTGCAACTTCGATGAGCTCGAGCGTGTGTGTCGGGACGCACGTGACGCGGCTCGCCGCGCCCGGTCGATGCCCGCTTCTGCCAGCGCGCTGGAGAAGTCGCGCTATCCCCTTCGGGCTTCCGATCTGCAGCACACGATCGACAGGGGAAAAATCGACACCAAGATCGAGGCTCGATGTTGCGACGACGCAGCGAAGCGTCGCATTCCGAAGGCCATCCTCCACCCAGTCTCTCGTCTTGCGATCGAGCGAGCCGTGATGCAGCGCAATGCTGCCGGCCCAATCCGGCCGGTGCGCGAGCAGGGCCTGATACCAGATCTCGGTCTGCGATCTCGTATTGGTGAAGACGATTGACGTCTGTCCCTCATCGATCGCGGCCGCAACCTGCCCGACCATCTGCGTACCGAGATGTCCGGCCCACGGGAAACGCTCTATCACTTCCGGAATCAGCGCGTCTACAACCGTCGTCTTCGGTTCCGCACCACGGATTACGCGCGAGTGCTCAACCGATTTTTGTCCCAGCAAGGCACGAGTAGCTTCGTCGAGATTCCCGATTGTCGCCGAAAGACCCCACGTCCTGAGTCGGGGGCGGATGCCGCGCAGTCGCGAAAGCGCCAGCTGCGTGAGAACGCCACGCTTGGTCCCCATCAACTCGTGCCACTCGTCAACGACGACCAGTCTAAGACTCTCGAACTGCGCGGCTGCATTGTCTCTGGAAAGCAGCAGCGACAGGCTTTCCGGAGTAGTCACGAGTGCAGTCGGAAGCCTGCGCGTCTGTCTCGCCCTGGCGCTCGCCGGTGTATCGCCCGTCCTGGTTTCGACGGTCCAGGGTAGATCCAGGTCGGTGACGGGCTGCCGCAGCGCGTTTGCAGTATCTGCAGCAAGGGCCCGCAATGGTGTGAGCCAAAGAACGCGCAAGGGCAGCGCATTTCGCACACGCTCAGCCTCGCCAATCTGCTCGAGCAGCGGCCCCCACCATGCAGCGAGCGTCTTTCCTGTTCCGGTCGCGGCGTGAATCAGCCCGCTCTCGCCACCGAGGTAAGCGCGCCACACATCCCGCTGAAACCCGAATGCCTCCCACTCGTGCGACTGGAACCAGGCCTCGGCCGGATCGAGCACAGTCACAGGGTCGATGCGAGAAGCGAACGAAGCGTCTCGATCGTGTCGGCTTCCGTGGCAGGCTTGTCCTTTCGCCACCGCAGTATCCGCGGGAACCGCACAGCAATTCCCGACTTATGCCGGGGCGATGCCTGGATTCCCTCGAAGCCGAGCTCGAATACCTGCTCGGGCTTCACTGAACGAACTGGGCCGAACTTCTCGGTTGTATTACGCCTTATCCATGCGTCGAGCTCGCGTATCTCAGCGTCGGTGAGACCGGAGTAGGCTTTTGCGAATGGAATCAGCGCTTCGCCGTCGCGCACCGCGAAGGTATAGTCGGTGTGAAGCAGCGCGCGACGACCGTGCCCCGATTGCGCGTAGACCATCACCGCATCGACAGAATACGGATCGAGCTTCCATTTCCACCAGCCTCCTTTGCGGCGGCCTGTTCCATACACGGCGTCCCCGCGCTTGAGCATGAGTCCTTCCGAGCCAAGCCCGCGCGCTTCGTTGCGCGCGCCGACGACATCGTTCCATGTATCAGCGTTAACGACCGGCGAAACCAGGATCCGGGATTCCGCATTGGCTTCGCCAACGAGCTCGACCAGGCGAACTCGCCGGGACGACTGGGGCTGCTCACGGAAGTCGAGGCCGTCGATTTCGAGCAGATCGTAGGCGAGGATCACGACAGGAACTTCCGACCTGATCTTCGCGGTGAGATTTCTCCGGCCGATGCGCCGCTGAAGCTGTGCAAAGGGAAGCGGACGCCCTTCGCCCCACGGAAGTATCTCGCCGTCGATCACAGTTCCATCGGGGAGCCATTCAGATGCGGCAACCAGTTCGGGAAATCTGTCAGTTATCAACTCGTCGCCGCGCGACCATATGTACGTCGCACCACCCCGCCGTATCAGCTGCGCGCGAATTCCATCCCACTTCCACTCGATCTGCCAGTCGGTGACAGGACCAAGCTGATCGAGCGGAGTTTCGAGAGAGTAAGCGAGATAGAATGGATACGGAGTTGAAGCCTCCGGCGATTCGCTCCCCTCGGCGACAAGTCGCAGATACGCGTCGGCCGATGGTCGCCAGTCACCGGCGAACCGGTGCGAGATGACCCCCTGCGCGATGCCACTGACCTGCGACAGCGCGCGAATGAGCAGCGACTGCGACACGCCCACGCGAAAGCTGCCGGTGATGAGCTTGTTCCAGACGAAACGTTCATTGCCGCTCAATGATCGCCACGCATCGAGCACTATCTCGCGCTGGTTTTCCTCAGAGGCGGTTCCGATGGGGAGAAGCCGTTGTTCAACCCACGCGTGCAGCGGGAGGTCAGATGATTCGAGAGATTCGGGGAGAAGCAGCGCGATAGTCTCCGCGAGATCGCCGACTGCGTCGTACGATTCCTCGAAAAGCCAGTCCGCAATCAGTGATTCTTCCATTGCCCACGCCGCGAGCCGTCGAACGGGCACCAGTCTTTTCGGCCGGCCGCCGCTCAGGAAGTAGACGGCCCATGCAGCATCAGCCGGCTCTGCGCTGGCGAAATAGCGGGCCATCGCATCGACCTTTTCGTTGGTGCGAGTAGTCGCATCGATCTCGCCGAACAGTCTGGCAAAATTTCTCATTCAGCGATCGCCTCGCCGGCCGGGACGACGTCTTCTTCTGTCTCACCCTCCCACCTGCTCGCAATCGAATCCGCCTCGAGTCCGCGCTCGCGTAGTGCGCGCACAACCGGATCGCGATATCCGTGTGTCACGAGTACTCGATGAGCACCAGTCGCGTCGATTGCATCCATCAGGGATGGCCAGTCAACGTGGTCGGAAAGGACAAATCCACGATCCACTGAGCGCCGCCGCCGCGCGCCGCGGACACGCATCCACCCTGATGCGAACGCCGTTGAAGCAGGGCCGAATCTCCTGAGCCATGTTGACCCGGCCGCCGAAGGCGGAGCGACGATGAGTGCGCCGGTCCAGTCGTGGGTGCGAGAGACCGACGAGGCATACGTTGTTGGCGGCAGCCTGATTCCTTCGTCGCGGTAGTCACCGTTCAACCGCTCGACTGCGCCGTGCGTGTAGAAGTCTCCCTGCGCAAGGTCCTGAAGACCCGCCAGTACTCGCTGCGCTTTCCCAAGGGAATAGGCGAAGACGATGGATGCCTTGCCTGCCTCGCGGTTACGCCCCCACCACGCGGCCATGTCCGCAAAGGTCTCGGACTGTGGTGTCCAGCGGTAGATAGGGAGACCGAATGTCGACTCGGTTACGAAAGTGTGGCAACGAATCGGCTCGAATGCAGTGCAGGTGGGGTCGGGCTCGGTCTTGTAATCTCCGGAGATCACCCACGTTTCCCCCTGATGCTCGACACGTATCTGGGCCGAGCCTAGTATGTGTCCAGCGGGATGGAATGAGACTCTCACTCCTTCGATGGTTGGCCCGTCGCCCCATCCGTATGGAGTGATGTTCTGGTCTGCGCCGATTCTCGTTCGGAGCACCCGCTCGCATTCGTTCGAGCAGGCATACAGGCGCGATCCCCATCGGGCGTGGTCGCCGTGCGCGTGGGTAATGAGCGCGCGGTCGACCGGCAACCACGGATCTATGTAAAAGCCGCCCTGTTCGCAGAAAAGGCCGCGGTCGGTGATGGTGAGTAGTTGAGCGGACATTCACCCGATTTAGAGGCAAGAACGGGGCACGGTGTCGGGTGGGCTCCCAGGCTCAGGACCAGCGCCCACTTGACGAGATAGGTGTTATAACACATATTGAATGATCAAGCCAGAATTCAATCAAGTCTGCACCTTGTTTCGTCCACCTTCGATCGACGAGAGACAAAGCGATGACAGAACAGCGGATCGGCATTGCGCCTCCGGTATATCGGCTTCCCGACGAAGCCCATGTGGGACGAGTGCGACTTCAGATCAATGACCTCACCCGTTCGATCGCATATTATGAAACGGTCCTGGGCTTGAGAGTTCTCCATCGCGGGGACAGCATCGCAACCCTGGGAGTCAGCGATGGCGATACCCCACTGCTCGGACTCGAGGAACTACCGGGCGCGAAGCCGGTTCCAAAGCGTGGGCTGCTCGGTCTCTATCACTTCGCGGTGCTGTTGCCCGACCGGGGTTCACTCGGAAAGTTTGTAGCGCACCTTGAAGCAATCGGTGAACGTGCCGGCATGTCAGATCACCGCGTGAGCGAAGCGATATATCTCACTGACCCGGATGGACTTGGAATCGAGGTTTATGCTGACCGGCCGCGCGACACGTGGGTCATCGAATCGGCTCAGATTCAGATGGCCACGAACCCTCTTGACGTCGACGATCTCATTGCCGCGGCGAACGGAGAGCGCTGGACTGAAGCGCCGCGTGGAACGGTGATGGGCCACGTTCACTTCTTTGTGGGCGACATCGTTGAGGCTGAGCGTTTCTATCATGCAGGGCTTGGTCTCGACAAGATCGTGTGGAACTACCCCGGTGCGCTCTTCATGTCCGCCGGTGGTTACCATCATCACGTGGGTGCGAATACATGGGCTGCGGGATCACCTCCTGCTTCAGCCGACGACGCCAGGCTGCTTGACTGGGAGCTTGTGTTCCCGGACAAGGAAAGTGCCTCTGCAGCGCTCGACTCAATCGCATCGGCGGGATTCATGGTCGAGCGACAAGACGGAATCGGCTTCGCGACGGACCCATGGGGGATAAGGGTGCGGCTCACGGCGGGTTGAGCCAAATTTCGCCGATGCAAGTTCCAGTTCTCGAGACAGAGCGGTTGATCCTGCGCGAGTTGACGGAGAGCGATTTTCCGGTCTATGAAAAGCTGGCCGCAGACATTGACGTCATGCGTTACCTCGGCGGTAAAACGATGGACCGCGTCGAGGCATGGCGCCACATGGCGTTCATGGTGGGACACTGGCGCCTTCGGGGATACGGATACTTCGCGCTCGAGGAAAAGGAGACTCGCCAGTTCATCGGTCGTGCAGGTTTTACGAACCCGGCTGGCTGGCCGGGATTCGAGCTCGGGTGGACGGTTTCACCGACGCACCAGCGCCGTGGTTTTGCGTTCGAAGCTGCCCAGCGGCTGCTCCGCTACGCCTTCGAGGATCTTGACCGCTCGCACGTGATCAGCCTCATCCATCGAGACAACATTCCATCACGTCGCGTTGCAGAAAAACTTGGCGAAACCGTTGAAGGCGAAGCGACGGTGCTCGGCATGCCTGTCCTGATCTTCGGCATCGATCGTCCGGGTGCAGCGAAAGATTAAGCCTGTATTCCCGCTGTTCGAAGTGCGACGGTCGGGGATTCAGGGGATGGGTGTCCTCGCGTCACGTCGGATTCCGGCCGGCACACGATTGATCGAGTATACCGGCGAGCGACTCACCGACGCTGAGTCAGACGCGCGGTATCCCCAGGATGACGAAAGCGGTGGTCATCACACTTTTCTCTTTTCGATCGCCGACGACATCGTGATAGACGCGGCGTTCGGAGGCAACGACGCGCGGTGGATCAATCATTCGTGTGATCCGAACTGCGATGCGATCGTCGAAGACGAACGGCTGTGGATCGAGACGATCAGGGACGTGAAGCGGGGAGAGGAGCTCGCGTACGATTATGCATTCGAGCTGGAGGAGCGGCATTCTCCGGCGGCCAAGAAACGGTATCCGTGTCGCTGCGGCGCTTCGACGTGTCGCGGGACAATACTCGCCAAGAAAAAATGAGTGGCGTCGGTTGACATCCATCTCACAACTACGGGAACTAAAATGCTGACAACTACGGAAACTAAAATTTTGGGAGTGGGGTGAGACACTGCTGAGTTACGTGAGTTTTCACCCGCGGGGACAACGGTGTCCTGCATTCGAGCTCATCGATTTTGGGGTAACGACGGAAATTCGCAGCGCTGTTCTGTCGTTACCCTTCGTTGATAAGGCCAGAACGCGGGACCCTGGATGTCCTGCGGGTGAAAACTCACGTAACTCAGCAGTGTCTCACCCCACTCCTAAAATTTTAGTTCCCGTAGTTACTCCGCTCTCTCACGCTCGACTAGTGACTCCGGGCAGCATTGTCGCCGGGATGACGAAAGATCGAAACAACAAATCCGATCAGGCCTCCGATCAGTCCGCCGAGCAACATTCCGTAGAACCCGAACGCGCCCCTCCAGAAATCTGACGAGCTCCAGAGCTCCGGCGGGATCATCGAGTACCAGGTAGCGAGCAACGCCCCCGCGGTGTGACCGAAGAACATGCCCCAGAAGATCCTGCGCGCGCGGAACGACCGCCGTCGCAGCCGGTGGCCGACGTACAGCATGATCCCCGGTATGACGAATAATCCGGTGAGAAGGGCGAGGATTCCCGGCGTCATCGGTTACGCCACCTCGGTACCAGCCAGAGCCAGTAGCCGCTGAGAAGCAGAATGGTGAGAGCGATTGCCGCAGCATCACTAAGGAGAACTCCCTGTTTGCCGAATATCTCGCCTGAGTGAAGCTTCTCGAGGAATACATCTCCCCGACGCCCCACGTGCAACGTCTTGCCGCTGTAGATGTCGAGCGTGACCTCGGTCGTTGCGGGATCAGAAAATCTGACTTTTATCAACCCGTCACCGGGGCGAACATCCATCCTGTCGACTTCGGTATTGCCGACAACGAGGCCACCTGCAGCGCGTGCCCTGATCGCCAGTTCGGACATCGGGAGTGCGTTCGTGAACAACGTGCTTGCGGAATTGTCGACGTCGGGCATCAGTCCGAGCCCGCGCTTGTGATTGAGCAGGATGCCGGTGATCGATATCGACAGAAGTGCGACTGTAAAGATCACACCCACCCACAGGTGTGCGTAAAACGCGAACCTGTTTAACCAGCGTCTTCTACCGCCTGGTCCGTCGTGGCTCATCAGCGCGCTGGTGCGGGAGGGCCGCGCCACGCGTTGACTATAGCCTCACCCATCCGGGCAACTGTCAGCTGAGCTTCGTTGTCGATGATCCAGCGAGTGTCCTTGTTCTCCTTCGTCAGGACACATGCAACGATGCGGTTTCGCATGTAGAACAACGAGCACTCAGTGCGAACCTGATCGGTCTCGCCTGACTTGTGCGCAGTTCGCACGCCACCAGAAAAGCGCTGCATCATGAGGTCGCTGTTGGTGCGCTGCATGATGTGGAGCATCGCTGAATCCGCAGACGGGCTGACTGCCTGCCCTTTCGCAAGAAGCTCGTAAAGTCGCGCCATCTCATTGGGCGTAGTTACGCCGAGTCCGTACTTGACCGAGCTGTCCATGGCGACGCTGGAGTTGCGCAGGAACGACTTGGAGTGCACGCGCGTCTGGGTAAGTCCAAGCGAGTCCATCTTGTTCCAGACCCGCCGGATGATGATCCGGTCGAGCAGGATGTTGGTCGCGGTATTGTCGCTGATCGTTATCATCAGCCACGCGGCGTCCCTGACCGTGAGAGTGATACCGTTGTGCAGGTGCTGGATGATTCCGGAGCCCGGCACCTGATCGATTTTGAGAACTGTCAGCTTGTCATCGAGTGCGATCTGTCCCTTTTCTACGAGATCGTAGACCGTAACCAGGATCGGTACCTTGATCAGGCTGGCCGTCGGGAATTTTTCATCGCCGCGGCTGCTCAGCCGCACGTTGTTGTCGAGATCGATGATTGAGTAACCCACCACACCCTGGTGCGCGGCCGCGATCGAGTCGAGTGTGGCTCGCAGCGCTTCTGTATTGGCGCGTATCGGTGGCTGAGGTGGAGCCGGTGTCTGAGCGAGACTTGTGGCGGGTGCGGCGGCCGCGAGAATCAGGCTCGCGGCCGCAGTTCGTGCTACTCTCGGGTCAATCAGCCAAGTGGGAAGCAGCGGGACGCCCTTTGTTGGGGTGTGAGAACCCCAAGAATATCATTGTGGAGCCGCTTTCGCGCGGTAGCCAGGCGAGTTGCCGCCTCTGCACCCCTCCGCATAATGGCTGCAACCTCCTCGCGAGGCCTTCCGTCACGCACCGCTGCTCGCACTTCCTCCATGACTGATCTCATAATTTCAAGATCAGCTCTGTTGTTTTCGCGAAACGCGGCTTCGAGCGCATGGATGCTGGATTTCTGCGCATCTGACAGCGGCGGAAAACTCTCCGGTCGGCATGCGGCCGGTTTGTGAGCGCGAATCCACGCTCGCTGTTCTTCGGTGAGCACGGCTTCGATGTCGCGCACGAGCTTTCGTTCGGCCGCGCCCAGCCGTTCACGGTATGCGGCGCCAGTCCTGAGGATTTCCTCGATTTCGGTGCGGCTCTTTCCTGCGGCGCCAGCTTCGCGGGCTTTCTTCAGGATCGCGCCAAGAGCCTGACGATCTTCCTTCGTCGATGCCTCGAAGGCCTGAACCAGTGAGCGAATCGAAGCCCTCTGATCATCGCTCAGCTTGATCTCGTCAGGCAGTGCGTTGATCAGGCGCTCCTGAAACAAGCCGGCATCGTACCCGCCGTTCATCGTTATCGCAGTGCCGAACGCTCCAGCCTCCAGCGAAAGGTCGAGCTGACTGGGTGCGGTCGAGTCGTTGGAGCAGGCACCAAGCGACATCGCGGCGAGTGCCATAAGAGCGATCCTGCGCATCAAACCTCCTCGATTGTAAAGATCGTGTGTCCGTGACGCATTTGACGCTGCAGGGATGGTGAACGTTAAGGCCGGGTGCGGCGTACATTTTGCCCGACCCCCATAGGACTATCAACATACCGGGATAACCCGGGGGATGAACATGACGAAAATGAGATCGATTCGCACGATCCACCTCGCAATTGCCGGAGCAGTGATCGTACTTGGCGCCTGCTCGGATCGGGGAGCGGGCTCGGGGGACACGGGAATCGCGATGAACGTTGATTCGGCAACGGGGATGTCTGCGGGGACCGGCGCCGTCGGGCCAGCGCCGGCGCTTTCCGACGCGAACATCGTCTACCTCCTCGATGCGGCAAACCGCCTCGACAGCGCCGCCGGATCGGTCGCGGCAACAAAAGGGACGAATTCAGAAGTCCGAGAGTACGGAACCAGAATGGCGCGCGATCATCATGCTCTCAGAAAGCAGGGCCAGGATCTGGCGACGAAGCTCGGGGTGACTACGGCGGCACCGGCCGCAGACAATACGCAGGCTGAATTCGACAAGGCGATGGCAATGCTGAACGGAGCGGCCAAGGGCCGTGATTTCGACAAGGCTTATATCGATCACGAGGTCGCGTATCACAAGACAGTGCTGGAGACGGCCACGACTGCAATGGCTGCGGCGCAGAACTCGGAGCTGAAGAATCTGATTCAGAAAGCGGCTCCGGTCATTCAGGGCCATCTCGACCTCGCGCAGTCGATTCAAGCGAAGCTCAAGTAGTCGCTCGCTCCAGGGAGTCATCGGGGCGGCGCCAAGCTTCTATATTCTGTCCTCATGACAATCCGACATTCACTCAGGGTTCTGGCTTCTGTGGCGATTGTTTGCGCCCCGGCGGCCGCCTCTGCGCAGTCAACCCGCGCCGCGATTGCGCGTCAGGCCCCGAACAACACTTTCAACGCTGCGAGTCACGACTCCGCCATGCTCTCGGAGTTTGCCTGGCGTCCAATCGGCCCGGCAGTCACGAGCGGCCGTATCGTTGATCTCGCTGTCGACGATGGTCCGACAGCGCGAGCCGAAGGCCGCATCGGCAAGCTGATGTACGCCGCCTCCGCATCGGGCGGGGTCTGGAAGACGATGAATGCAGGCACGACCTGGGAACCTATCTTCGACGATCAGGGATCATCGTCGATAGGCGATATCGCGATTGCACCGACGAACCCCGCTGTGATCTGGGTCGGGACGGGAGAATCGAACAACCAGCGAAGCTCATCCTGGGGAGACGGAGTCTATAAATCCGAGAACGGCGGAAAGAAGTGGGAGCACATGGGCCTCCGGACGTCGCAGCACATTGGCCGCATCATCGTCCACCCGGTGAACTCGGACATCGTGTACGTCGCTTCAGTGGGACCATTGTGGACGAGCGGCGGAGAGCGGGGCCTCTACAAGACCGTCGATCGAGGCAAGACCTGGAAGCTGATACTTGGGATCAGCGAGCATACCGGTGTCACCGATCTCGTCATGGATCCAGTGAACCCGGACGTGCTCTATGCGGCGGCATATCAGCGCCAGCGCAAAGCATACAGTTTCGTTGGCGGCGGCCCCGAGAGCGGCATCTACAAGTCGACCGATGCCGGTGCAACGTGGACGAAGCTCACTGAAGGCCTGCCGAAGGGAGATATCGGACGAATCGGTCTCGCTGTCAGCGCGAGCCAGCCGCGCACACTCTACGCGACGCTCGAGACCCGCAACACCGAGGTCTATCGATCAGATGACTTTGGCGCGAGCTGGACGAAGAAAGGGTCGTACCAGCAGTTCCCGTGGTTCATGGGACAAATTCGTGTCGACCCACAATTCCCCGATCGCGTCTACCTCCTGGGAGTACCACTCTTTGTTTCAGAAGATGGCGGGCTGACTAATCGTGAGATCGCGCGGTCGGCGCATGTCGACTATCACGCCATGTGGATCAATCCGACAAATCCAGATCACCTGGTAATCGGCAACGACGGAGGAGTCTACATCTCGCACGATCGAGGCGAGACTGTCGACTTCGTCAGCAATCTGCCAGTGGCTCAGTACTACGCGATCGGGCTGGACATGCGCGAGCCCTACTACGTGTACGGTGGCCTGCAGGACAACAACAGCCTTGCTGGCCCAAGTCAGACGCGAAACACGCAGGGAATCACCAACAGCGACTGGTATTTCACCGTCGGCGGAGACGGCTTCTACTCAGCAGTGGATCCCGTCGATCCGAACGTCGTCTACTCCGAATCCCAGAACGGCGGAATCGTGCGCTACGACGTGCGCACCGGCGAGCAGAAAAGCATCAAGCCGCAGCCGAAATTCGGGGGCGAGATACTGCGCTGGAACTGGAGCGCGCCGCTTTTCATCTCGCCGCACGATCACAAGACGATCTATTTCGCATCGAACTATCTCTTTCGCAGCACGACACGCGGTGATTCGTGGGAAACGCTCGGGCCCGACCTCACGCGGAAGCTGGATCGGGAGAAACTTCCGCTGATGGGCAAACTCTGGACAGACAGCGCGGTCGCGCGACATGCGGGAACCGCACTCTTCAGCAACATCAGCACGATCGACGAATCGCCGATCAGGAAAGGTCTTCTATATGTTGGGACCGACGACGGCTTGATTCAGGTGTCGCGTGACGGCGGCGCCACCTGGACGAAGTTCGACAAGTTCCCCGGTGTTCCCGACATGACGTACGTGAGCCGCGTGATCGCCAGCGCGCACAATGAAGGAACTGTCTACGCGACGTTCGATGGGCATCGAAGCAACGACTTCAAGGCGTACGCGCTCAAGAGCACTGACTTCGGAAAGACATGGAAGTCGATCTCGGCGAATCTCCCGAATTCCTCGCTGCAGGTAATTCGCGAGCACCCGAGAGCGCCGTCACTGCTGTTCGCAGGCAACGAGATTGGCGCTTACTACTCCGGCAACGGAGGGGGGAGCTGGTCGAAGCTTCAGTACAATCTTCCGACGGTCCCCGTCCACGACATGCAGATCCACCCGCGCGAGCACGACCTCGTTCTTGGCACACACGGACGCGGGATCTACATCCTCGACGACATCACGCCACTCGAACGCCTGGCTGAAGCTGACCGCGCGTCTCTCGTGCACCTTTTCCCTGTAAAACCGGCGACGCTGTTCAACTATAACTCCTCGGTTCCGGGAGGTGTACGTGGCGCGGCAGCACTTGGCGAGCGCTCGTTCAGTGCGCCGAATCCTCCTTTTGGCGCGACACTCACTTACTACGTGAAGGACAGTATTCCGCGGGGGCGTGCGCTGTCGCTCGCGATATTTGACGCTTCAGGCAACCGTATTCGCGATCTCACTGTCAACTCGAAGCGAGGCATGCATCGCGCAACGTGGGACCTGAGACTTGGACCTCCGTATTACAACCCTCGCCCGCAGGCGAATCGCGGACAGCCATCAGGTGCGTTCGTACTTCCCGGCAAATACACAGCTCGGCTCATGGTTAGCGGTCGCGACAGCATTCCAGCGATTTCTCAGGAAGTCGCGGTCGTCGTGAAGGCCGATCCACTGATCGGTCTCAGCCCTGCGGAATACCAGCAGTTGCACGAGACACGAATAAGGGCTGCGAACCAGCAAGCCCGCGTGCAAGCCGTGGTGCGGTCAGCAGAGCTTCTGAAGGAGCAATTGACGGAAACGAGGAATGCGATCCAGAACAGGGCAGGGACAGACAGCATCTCTCAGCAGGTCACGGCCATGACGCGCGATGTCGATGCAATTCTCACGAGCGTTCGCGGCCGGCAGGGGGCAGCACAGTTCGATACCGATGACAGGACGCGCTTCGCGCCATCGATCCAGGGCCGAGTGAACCAGGTCGCAAACGAGATCGGAGACGTGTCGTCTCCGCCGACCGAGATCCAGCGCGAAACTCTGGACCTGGCAATGAGCGATCTCGAGAAGGAGATCGCGAAGCTCAACGTGCTCCTGACCGTCAGGGTTCCCGAGCTCAATCGAGCGCTCGATGCTGCCGGAGTACCATGGACGGTTGGCCGGCCGGTGAGGTGAAAACTCTTCACGATCTTCAGACACCCTCTCTCATTCTCGACAGGGTGAAGCTCAACCGAAACCTGAAGCGGATGAGCAGCACTATGCGCGGGCATGGCGTAGCGCTTCGCCCTCACCTCAAGACCGCGAAGTCCTCCGACGTCGCTCGGCTCGCAACTGAAGGCGAGGCCGGGGGCATCACCGTTTCAACGCTCGCGGAAGCTGAATACTTCGCGTCACGCGGATTCAGAGACATTCTCGTAGCAGCTGCACTTCCGCCGGGTAAACTCGATCGCGCATCAGCACTCATTGCGAATGGCGTTGCCTTGACGGTGGTGACCGATCATCCCGATGGAGCGGCTGCAATCGCGTCCCACCATGCGGCATTACGGGCCCTGATCGAGATCGACTCCGGCGATCGCCGCGCCGGGCTCGACCCTTCGAGTCCGCTGATCATCGAGATCGGCAGGATTCTCGGGCACAAGCTGGCAGGGGTGATGACGCACGCTGGTCATTCATACAGTTGCCGCAACGTCCAATGCATCAAGGAAGTAGCGGAAGCTGAACGAATCGCGGTCGCTACCAGTTCAGAAAGGTTGCGCGATGCAGGAATGGAATGCGCCGTCGTCTCGGTTGGATCTACGCCGACGATGACTCACGCTGAGCGGCTCGATGGTGTTACCGAGGCGCGGCCGGGCGTCTATATGTTTCACGACCTCTTTCAGGCTGAGATCGACTCGTGCTCGCGCGATGACATTGCTGTCACCGTGCTGACGTCGGTCATCGGCGTGAAGCCGGAAGAAGGACGATTCCTCGTGGATTCAGGAGCGCTCGCGCTTTCAAAGGACCGGAGCACTCAGGCTACCGTGCACGACAGAGGATTTGGCGAAGTTTGGGATATCGATGGCGGGCGCACGCTTGGTGACTGTTTCATTGAAAGGGTTTTTCAGGAGCACGGTGTCGCGGTCAATAGTGGTGCAGCCGCACTCGGGGGTATTCGTATCGGTACCCGCCTCCGAATCGGCCCAAACCATGCGTGTTTGACCGCGGCTGCATATGACAGGTATTACGTCGTGGATGGCGGCCTGGAGGTTGTTGCCGAATGGGACCGGGTCAACGGCTGGTGACTCGGACAACCTGGGTTCAAATGAGAGGGACTATTATGCGATTCTTTGGTTTGGGCGCCGCGCGCGGCATCGCCCTCGCAGGGCTTGTAGCAGTTTTCGCCGGCTGCACTGATTTCTCGACTACGCCTGATACGCTCGGCCGAGTGACAGTTTCAGTGACCGATGAGAATAATGCCGGTGTCGCGAATCTCGTCGTCGATCTGATGCTGCAGGACAGGTCCACGATATGGCGCAGCCTGCGAACCAGCAGCGATGGCAGTGGAGAGTTCGGCAAAGCGGACGGCGGGGTGATATCCCAGACATACATTGTCCGCCTGACACTGTCAGGCCAGTATCAGCTCGCCGCGAGTGAGACCAACGACAAACCGGTACAGGTCGTTATCAGTCAGATTCATCCGGTCTCGTTCAAGGTGAGGAGAGGAGCTATCGGCGGACCGTAAATAAGTAGCAAATCGCTACTTATTCGGTGTTCGAAACCCTGCCGGAGCCGATCGCGCGTTTCACTGACTTGATGTTCACGAACTCGCGGATCCCGACATCGCCAAGCTCGCGTCCGTAGCCCGAGGCTTTCACGCCTCCAAACGGGAGTGAAACTTCCGACGCGACCATCGCGTTGATGAACACCATGCCCGAGTCGACGTCGTGGATGAAGCGTTCCTGCTCTGCCGGCTCGGTCGTCCAGGCGCTGGCGCCAAGTCCGAACCGGGTGCGGTTGGCGATCGTGATCGCTTCGTCGATGTCGCGCACACGCCATATTGACGCAACGGGGCCGAACATCTCTTCTACATCTGCAGGGCTCGAGTCAGGAATGTCGACGAGGACGGTGGGCTCGTAGAAGTATCCGGGCGTGTCAGGAATTTGTCCCCCGCAAAGCGCGCGCGCACCCTGATCGACAGTCTTGGTTACCTGTGCGGCAAGCTCATCCCGAATGTCGGCGGTTGCGAGAGGCCCAAGCGTTGTCGACGGATCCATCGGATCGCCGATTCTGATCGCCTTTACCGCGGAGAGGAAGTGCTCGAGGAATTCATCGTACGCTTCGGTGTGTATGATGAATCGCTTTGCTGCAATGCACGACTGGCCGTTGTTGATCATCCGCGCGGTTACCGCAGTCGACGCAGCCTTCGCGATATTCGCGCTCGGCATCACAATGAAAGGGTCGCTTCCTCCGAGCTCGAGAACTGTCTTTTTGAGATTCTTGCCAGCAGCCGCGCCGACTGACCGTCCAGCGCCCTCGCTTCCAGTGAGAGTGACAGCGGCGATACGGGGATCTTCGATGATCGACTCTACTTCAGAGGATCCGATCAGGAGTGTCTGGAATACACCTTCGGCGAATCCGGCACGCAGGAAGATCTCCTCGATTGCCATCGCTGACCGTGGTACGTTCGACGAGTGCTTGAGGAGCCCGGTGTTTCCAGCCATGAGTGCCGGCGCGGCAAAGCGGAACACCTGCCAGAAGGGAAAATTCCACGGCATGACTGCGAGTACGACACCAATCGGCTGGAAGTACACCGCTCCTTCACCATCGAGCGTATCGATCGCGCGGCTCGCAAGCAGGTGCGGTGCTTTCTCGGCATAGTACCGGCAGGCCAGGGCGCATTTTTCGACTTCCGCGATCGCCGCGCCGATTGGCTTCCCCATCTCGAGGGTCATCATCTCGCCGAAGCGATCCTTCTCCGCGACGAGAATCTCCGCCGCCTTGCGCATGGTTATCGCGCGGCTCTCGAACGAAGAGAGTTTATGCCTGGCGAACGCTTCTGAGGCCTTCCCGATGCGCTCGTCCAATTCCGCACGGGTGAGCGCCGGAAACGTCTCGAGCGTTTCGCCCGTTGCCGGATTAATCGACGCGATCGGCATGAGCAGAGATTACTGGTACTGTATGTAGTTCGGGGGCGGTGTCAGCCTGAGCACCTCGCCCGGGGTGAGGATCGGGTCACCCTTCTTCGAGTCGTTGCCGTAGAAGATCTTGAAGCCGGTGAACTGAATTGGCTCCTTCGTGATGTAGTCACGATACGAGTCGTACTTCAACCACGGCGCTCCCCAGCCATCCATGTCGATGACGATCTGCACGCGCGGATCGAGCTTTATGCTCTCGTATCCCGTAATCATCTTCCGCGTAAAGCGGTGCACCACGAGCACCTTCGGTGGAAGATTGTTTGCCTTGGTGAGATTCGACAGATAGTTCACAGTCCAGTTGAGGTCGGTGTGGCTCATAGTGCCGATCTTCGAGCCGGGCCGTTCGCCGCCTTTCATCGAGAATTCCGGATCGAGCCCAAGGTGTACGTTCGGGCGCTTGAGGAATTGTTCGAGCCGCGGAACTTCAGTCATCACGTTGCTCAGGCCGACCTGAATGTCGAGAAACAGGAGAGCGTTTCTCTGCTGAGCCCACGAGTACACCTTTTCCACGAGCGTATCCGGCATGCGCAAGCGGTATTTGCCGTCGCGCCCGGGAGCGCCCTGGGCAACCACTACTATAAGATGCAATGCGGGCTGAACCGGAGTGGCCGGATCTGCCTTAGCCCACGCGGCAACTTCCTTGTCGAGCCGGGCCAGCATCTGGTCAGGCGGGATTTCGCCGAGTATGCCCATGCGCTTCGAGAGTGGATTGCCGTAGTAGGCGACGATTCGCTTTGCCGGAAGCAGTGCGCCCGGGAGAACTGCGGGCCCCTTCACCGGCCAGCGCGTGTCCCGTCTTCCAGCACGGATTGCCGACACGAGCGCGAGACTGTCGCGCTTGCTTCGCCCGCTTACGGACGGGACGGTGATGGGGGCCGGAGTGGTATCCGCAGGCGCCAAGGTGTCGGACGCTGGGCGTGTCGTCGAATCAGGCGCGTCTACTTGCACCGGATCCATCGCTACCGGGGCGTCGGGTGTCACGGCACTCGCGGCCGGTTCGGCTTCGCCAGTGGCGCAGGCAGTTACGATGGCGAGGATCGCCATGAGTGCGAGAGTCTTCATTTGCTGCTGCTGTTTGAGGGGGAATCCCTAATCTAAACGGTTGTCGTGGCGATCAAAAAAGCGGACACCCAGGGGGGAACGGATTTGACTGATAACTGCACGGATTCGACAGATAGTACGTAGTCAGAGCAGAGGCCGCGGTGAGTGACGCCAGGTTCATCCCGGCCGTTCTCTTTAGCTGGGGCCGTTAGATCCGTTCCCCTGGGTTGAGCCGCCGCAGCACTCGGGGTGTAGGGATTCCCCGCACAAAAACAGCGCCTTTCCTCCCGAATATTTCGGGTTGAGTCTGACAGAGCGGCGACGAGCCAATTCCTACCTTCCTTGCGTAACCCGAACCAAGTGAAGGTACCGATGAACAAAATCATGAAGACCATCGTCACCGCTGGAGCCCTCGCCGGAATTGCCGTCGTCGCTTCCGCCCAGATGACTTTGCCGAAGAATCTGAACCTTTCGAAGGAAAGCAAGCTCTGGATTGAGGGAACCTCGACCATGAAATCCTTCAGCTGCGCCGCGTCGAAAGTAGACGTCTCGGTTTCATCAGAGCCCGGTTCTGCTCCCAACGAGCTCGTCCAGTCCGCATCGCTGACTGTTCCCGTTGCGTCACTCGATTGCAAAAACGGCACGATGAACTCGCACATGCGCAAGGCGCTCAAGGCGGAGAACAATCCGCAGATCTCATGGAGAATGAGCTCCTACCGCGTAACCGGCACCGAAGTCGTGATCAAGGGTCGCCTTTCGATCGCGGGTACCGAGAAGCCTCTCGAGCTCACCGCGACCGGAAATGCGGACAACGATGGAACGATCCGCATCAAGGGCAGCACAAAGTTCAAGATGTCTGAGTACGGCGTGAAACCGCCGAGTCTGATGCTGGGCAGCATGAAGGTCGGTGACCCGATCACCGTGTTGTTCGACCTGCTACTTACCCCGTGACGATCGGGAGTCTCCGGTTTTCACCTTTCGCCAGATCGAAAAGGAGTTTTAAAATGACATCCCGCGTAACCAATCTGATCGCAGTTGCAATGGTTGCTGCCATCCCCGCTTTCGCATGGGCACAGGGAACCGAGACGATGGTTGCCTCGACGGACCCGGCGCCGACAACCATTGCACCGGCAGACACCGCAAAGATCACGGTCGAGAAAAGAGGCGTTAGCCGCTTCTTCGCGACGTCGCCAAGTATCGACATTCAGCACTTTCGCGCGACCGACATGCGCGGGCTGAACGTTTTCGAACCGTCGAAAGCCGATGAGACTCCCTATACGGGCTTCAAGCTCAACTGGGGTGCGGCTTTCACGCAGCAGTTCCAGGGGCTCGATCATTCGAACACTGCAAGCGCGAAGATCGTAAATAACGTTGACGCGAACAAGCTCGTCAGGCTCGGCCACGGCTTCAACAATGCCACGGCGAACCTCTACCTGAACGCCCAGCTCGCGAAGGGCGTTCGTGTTGCGCTGACGTCATACCTTTCTTCGCGGCACCACAATGAGACGTGGGTCAAGGACGGCTACTTCCTGATCGATGATTCACCGATCCCGATTCCGGTGCTCGAGAACATCATGAAGGTCGTGACGCTTCGCATCGGTCACTTCGAAGTGAACTACGGCGATGCGCACTATCGCCGTACCGATAACGGCAACGCGGTCTACAACCCGTTCATCGGCAACTATATCATTGACGCGTTCACAACCGAGATCGGCGCTGAAGCCTATCTGAGAAAGAATGGATTCATGCTGATGGGTGGAATCACCGGTGGAGAAGTTCGCGGACAGGTCCAGAAGCCAAATGAGCGTTCCCCGAGCTACCTGGCAAAGGCTGGATTCGACAGGCAGGTCAACGAAGACCTTCGAGTTCGCCTGACCGGATCGCTTTACACCACGAAAAAGTCAGTCAGCAACACGATCTTCAGCGGCGACCGCGCCGGCTCGCGGTACTACAGCGTGCTCGAGAATACGACGGCGTCTGAGTCAGCGCAGGCGTGGTCAGGCGCCATTCAGCCTGGATTCAAGAGCAAAGTCACCGCGATGCAGTTCAACCCGTTCGTGAAATTCAACGGACTCGAGCTGTTCGGTGTCGTCGAGCAGGCGGAAGGAAAGGCTGCCACCGAAGAGACCGAACGCGAGTGGAATCAGTATGCACTCGACGCAGTGTATCGCTTCGCGGCGGACGAGCGGTTGTTCGTTGGTGGCCGCTACAACACGGCCAAGGGCGAGCTCATCGGGTTCACTGACAAGGTCGGCGCGACGCGCTACCAGATGGGCGGTGGCTGGTTCATTACGCCGAACGTTCTCATGAAGGCGGAGTGGGTCAACCAGAAGTACAACGATTTCCCCACCACTGACATCCGCAGCGGCGGCAAGTTCAAGGGCTTCGTGGTCGAGGGAGTTGTAGCCTTCTGATCATGACAGAAGAGTGAGATCTCCAGCTCACCCTTCGATGGGAGCCGGGTCCGAAAAGGGCCCGGCTTCTTTCTTTCTATGCGGGTCGAGGAAGCGTGAAGTAGAATGTCGATCCTTCGTCGGGGCGGCTCTCGGCCCATATGCGACCGCCATGCGCCTCGATGATGCCCTTCGCGATAGCGAGGCCGAGGCCCGCACCCTGACGGTCTGTGCGGCTCGATTGCCAGAATCTGTCGAATGCGTGAGTCAGCTGCTGCGCCGTCATTCCGCGGCCGCTATCACCTACTGAGAACAAGAGCTCGGTTTCATGAACTTCCACCACCACGACGATATCCGCGCCCGCGGGCGAAAATTTCACAGCATTTCCGACGAGATTCGACAGCGCCTGCGCGAATCGTTCCCGATCTGCCATCACGGCCGGCATCTCATCCGGCGCCGTCAGGCGAAGTCGAATCGACTTCTCGTGAGCGACCGGTGCCAGTGTTCGCAGGGCATCGCTCAACATTTCCTCGGTGTTCTCGCGTTGCGCGTCAACCTGCAGCCTGCCGGCTTCGACTCGCGTCACGTCGAGCAGATCACGAATCAGTGCGTCCATTTGTTCGGCTGCCTGGCGAATGATCGTTGCGTAGTCGACCATCTCGGAAGACAACGGCTCGTGACGCTCGCGATCCAGCATTACGCCGGCGAGCATCTTCACGGCATTGACTGGATTTCGCAGGTCATGTGAAACGATCCCGATCATGTCGTCCCGCGCGCGACTGCCGACATGAACGAGGTCGTGAAGGCGGGCGTTGTCGATCGCCATCGCGGCGCGGCGCGCAATTTCCTCAGCCAGGAAGATATCGTTGTCGTTATAGCCTGACTTCTCCCTGTAGAGCTCGAGCACCCCAAGCAGTTGTCCGCGCGCCCGCAGCGGAAGCACGATCCCGGCTTCTGGCATTGTGCCAAAAATGCCGGCCAGTTCGGGAACCGGCTCCTCGAGGACCCCGTTATCGCGGCTGACGGAAGGTAGAAGCACTGTCTGGCCCGTGCGCATGACCTCCGCGACCGGATGTGCGCTGTCCGGATCGATGGGTTCCTCGATGCAGCTTCGCTCGAGGCGCCCCGCGCGCTCTGAATCGACGTGCGCTACCGCGATGCCATGAAACTGTCCTTCATGATAAACGTTGACGATGCACGCATCGGCGAGGTGAGGTACTGCGATCCGCGTAACATTGCGCAGCGTGTCGTCGGGACCCAGGGAAGACGCAAGCGTCTCTCCCGACTCAGCGAGAAATCGCTGGTTTTCGTGCGCCCGTCGCCGCTCCGTCACATCCCGCAGAACCACCGCGTAAACCTTGCCGGCAACGCCGTCCAGGTGAGAGATCGCAGCATCGGCAGGGAACTCCTCGCCGCTTTTTCTCAGACCGGAGATCTGTCCACGCTCGCCCATTTTGCGCGCGCGAGTTTCCGCCTGACCAAAACGCCTGACCTGCTCACCATGCCTGGGGCGAAAGCGTTCGGGTATCAGGGTCTCGAGCGGCTTACCAATAATTTCTTCAGTTGAGTAGCCAAATATGACTTCGGCGCCTTCGTTGAAGAAAATGATGCGCTGGGATTCGTCGACGCAGATGATTGCGTCAGCCGAGATCGTGACGATATCGGCAAGTATTGCATCGTTGATGGCCGCGGCAAGGGCTGGAGATGTTCGGCTCGTCATCGGGATCAATGTATCACCGGAGGCTGTCCGCCCCCCAGAACCAAGGCCTTGCTAGCGGTCATACCGGGGTGGCTTGCTATTGGTAGCATCCTAGGGGAAATCCCTACAAAGGTTCGACGCTCCTCCCGACAGAGCCGAATAATCGCGCCCGGTAGCTTGCCTCATCGGTCACACACCGACCGAAACGACACTGCCTGGAGAATCGAACTGATGAGCGATAAAACAATCTCGGCCGAAGCAACTGACTTCCTGTATGGTATTGCCTCGAGGCGCTCTTTCCTCAAGAGCGCCGCTGCGGTCGCGGTAGCAGGCGGTTCGCTTGCAGCCTGCAACACCAGCGACGCCCAGAAAGCAAAACTCGCGGCCAAGGACGCAAGCGGCGGAACCACTGCACCGAACCCGATGACCACCACCCCGGTTTCTGCAATGGCAAAGGCTGATCAGATGGACGCGATGCACGAGGCAGGAATCAAAGCGTTCCCGGCAAAGACCGAAGGCCTCGGCAACCAGCTGTTCACACCGAAAATGGACAAGGGCGTGAAGGTATTTGAGCTGACCGCCGAGCAGATTCAGTGGGAGACGGAGCCGGGCAAGAAGGTCGAAGCCTGGGCATACAACGGGCAGGTGCCAGGCCCGCAAATTCGCGTAAAGGAAGGCGATAAGGTTCGTGTGATCCTCCACAACAAGCTCGCCGAATCCACCTGTATCCACTTTCACGGACTCGAGCTGCCAAACGCAATGGACGGCGTTCCGTTCATCACGCAGCCTCCAGTCAAGGCAGGCACGTCGTTCACGTATGAGTTCACCGTGCCAGCCGGTAATCAGGGCTCGCATATGTACCACTCGCACCACAACGCTGCGAAACAGGTGGGACTCGGGCTGTTGGGCGCGTTCATCGTGGAGCCTAAGCGTCCCCGCAAGATCGAGCAGGCAGATGTCGATTTCGTGATGATCCTGAATGACGGCATGCACGGCTACACCCTGAACGGAAAAGGATTCCCTGCGACCGAGCCGATCAAGGCGAAGCTTGGACAGAAAGTGCGCGTCAGGTTCATGAACGAAGGCATGATGATTCACCCGATGCACCTCCACGGTATGCACATGACCGTGATCGATAAGGACGGGTGGGCGCAGCCTGCGCCATGGAAGTGCGACACGCTCAACATCGCGCCCGGTGAGAGGTGGGACGTGATCGTCAACTGCAACAACCCGGGTGTCTGGGCGTTCCACTGCCACATTCTGCCGCACGCCGAGTCGGAGCATGGAATGTTCGGCATGGTTACGGCACTCATCGTCGCCTGATCGGCTCGTGAGCGCGGATCGCACGGTCGAGGGAAAACGCGAAGGTTTCACGGAGCGCATCGTTCACGGAGCGCTCCAGGTACCTCTCGTGGCGAAGCTCATCGGCGCCAACGTCATCATCGTGGCGGCCGCGCTGGTCGCGCACTCACTGTCCAGTGGAAGCCCGGGTCTCGACCTGTTGACTGTGCTCGTCTCGCTCGCTGTTGCCTCGGTTGTCAACGTAATGCTCGTCCGTATCGCCCTTCAGCCGATTGGTGAGCTTGAGCTGCTTGCGGTGAGTGTCTCCGGCGGCGACTTCAATGCCCGCAGCCAGCCGTCTCCGTTCGCAGACAAGCAGCTCCTTCAGCTCGGCCAGACGGTGAACGGGCTGCTCGACTCACTCGCTGCTGAGAGAAAACGGATTCAGGATCTGGGTGCGGAAGTGGTTTACGCTCAGGATGTCGAGCGCGCGCGCGTGTCACATGAGCTGCATGATTCTATAGCTCAGACGCTCGCCGCCGCACGATTCCAGCTTGCAGCCGCAAGCAGTGAAACCAACGGCGCGCTCAAGAACCGGCTCGCGGCAGCGAGCAGCCTCGTTGGATCCGCGCTCGAAGAAGTGAAGAATGTTTCATACTCGCTGCACCCGAGAGTTGCAGGCGATCTTGGCCTCGAGGCGGCGCTGCAAATGCTTGCGAGCCAGGTCGAGGATCGTAGCGGGATTGTAATCGTGGTCTCGGCGTCGATGTCCGGCCCTCCGATTCCGGCAAGTGTTTCCGGGACGTTGTTCAGGGTCGCGCAGGAGGCTCTGCGAAATATCGAGGTGCATTCCCACGCGGAAACCGCTACCGTCAATGTGGTAACGCGGGACGAAGGCATCCGCCTCGAGATAAGCGACGATGGACGTGGATTCGATCCACTCTCGGTTCGGTCGCCGGCAAAAGGCTCGGCCCTGGGTTCAGTGAAGGACAGAGTTACCCTTGCGGGTGGAGTGATGCAAATAGACAGCGTACCAAACGGAGGCACTCGCGTGACCGCGGAGATGAAAACAATGAGGGTTGCATGACGAGCGACATCATCAAGGTCATACTTGCTGACGATCACGCTGTCGTCCGCGCCGGCGTGAAGGCTGTTCTAGGTTCGGCCAAGGATATCAAGGTGATTGGCGAGGCGACTAACGGGCGGGAAGCCGTCGCCCTTGCCGAGCGCGTCGATCCCGACGTCGTGGTCATGGATCTTTCGATGGGCGAGATGGATGGCATCTCGGCGACGAAGGAGATGGTCGAGAAGAAGCTGCGCGCAAAAATTCTCATCCTCACCATGCATGCCGAGGATGCGTACCTGGTGAAGGTGCTCGAGGCCGGTGCGAGCGGTTATCTCGTAAAGAGCGCAGCCGATCGTGAGCTCGTGGACGCGGTGCGCGCGCTGGCTCATGGCGACATGTACATGCAGCCGAGCGCGGCAAGGACGCTTGCTCAGGGTATCAAGCGACGAACCGAACACGCCGACGAGCGGGACAGGTATGAGAAGCTGACAGAGCGTGAGCGCGATGTTCTTCGGTATGTAGCGGGCGGATTCAGCGCGCCGGAGATTGGTGAGAAACTGTTCATCAGCCCGAAGACCGTCGACACATACAAACACCGGATCAACGAGAAACTGGGCCTCGCGCACAGGTCTGATTACGTTGCATTCGCTTTAAAGCTGGGGCTACTGAGTCAGTAGGGGCGCTGCAATCGCGATGGTCATCAGGAGCAGTACACCTCCCGCAGCCAGGCGAAAGCCGGCAGATCCCATCGCGACTGAAATCCCCAGCTTCACGATCGTGTTCGCAAGGATTCCGGCGGCGATCGCTCGTGCAGCGATTTGCGGCATGATATCTACGGACGGGGTGCTCATCGCGACGGTCAGCGCGTCAGCGTTCGTGAGTCCCATTACGACTGCGGTGCCGTAGAGTCCTTCCACCGTCACCATGCTGCGGAGCCAGGTGATGGAAGTGATAGCCACCTGGAAGAGAAGTGCGAGCTGTATCGCGGTCCACAGGCGCAGCGGATTTCTTTCGTCACGCGACGCCAGGGGCGGCGGGCCCGCGTTGGCGGCAGGATTCAGGCGCCGCTCGAATTTCCAGGCGAGCGCCATCACTGCAAGCCCGATGAGTCCCGCGGGTGCGAGCAAGGGAACCAGGCTCACTGCAACTGAGATGTTCAGAACAGCGCTGATCAGGAGGACGCGTGGCACCAGCACCGTGCACGCCGCCACAACTCCTGATGCGAGCGCTGCCGACACACCCTGGTGCGTGCGGCTGTATCGGGCCAGCCCGAACGTGACCGCTGTCGATGAGATGACACCGCCCAATAGTCCGGCAAGGAGAAAGCCTCGCCCTTCGCTTGCGCTTCGCCTTGCCAGGAAGGCGGCGAAGTTCATCGCGCAGAAAAGCAGGACGACCATCCACAGGGTCCGCGGGCGAACGTCCGCCCAGCCGAGGTAGGGGCCTTCCGGCAGAATCGGGAGGACTACGAGTGCAAGCACCGCAAACTGGAATCCCGCCCTCAACTCCCCTTCGCCGACACGTTCTATCGCCTTATGCAGGCGTTTCTTTTCGTTCAATGCGAGCACGACGAACGAACCGGCACCGGCTGCGATCAGCAGTGACACAGACCCTGCGACGACGCCAAGGGCCAGTACGATGACTGCGGCTACCTCGGTAGTCCCGTCGCGGTCCGCCGGTGAATGCCTGACGAACGTCGCGTATGCCACGACGGAGAGCGACGCCCCTCCGGCAATGATGACAGCAGCGACAAGCTCGTGCCCATCATGAACGAGAAGTCCCGCGATTCCGCCGAGAAGTCCGAGAAGAAAAAACGTGCGCAAGCCGGCGAAGCGTGCGTGCGGGCCCGAGGCGTGCCCGGACCACTCACGCTCGAGGCCGACGCCGAGCCCGATGAGCGCGGCTATCGCGAGCTTGAGGGCCGCTGCGAGTTGCGGGTCGCCGATTGCCATGGGGCTATGCTATGCGTCCTCAGCGATCGGCGCCATGCGTCAGTAGACGCTGACCAGCTCCGCAGTCTCGGCATCCTGTTCCTGCACGGGGCCGATCGGTGGATGGATGACCATCGTCGAGACCGTTGATCCACGCATTACTGAATCGGAAACGCTTCCTGCCGCTGCCCGCCTCAGGCCCCCGAGTCCGCGTGTTGCAAGCGCGACCAGATCCACCTCATGATCGGCGGCGATCTGGAGAATCGTGGCGGGGATGTCACTGGCCACTATGACCCGACGGATCACCCGTAGCGACTTCTCATCGGGTGCTGTCAGAAGCGAGTCGAGATATCGCTGTGCTGCCGATACCTCGTTCGCGCCTGCAGGACCAACCGATGACTCCAGGGCGCCAGGCTCACGGTGCTTCCATTCGGCGACGATCCGAAGGAGTATGAGGCTCGAGCCATCTATTTTCGCGAGCGCGACCGCCGGGGCGAGTGCACGTTTGGCCAGGTCGGAGCCATCGAGGGGTACCAGGATGCGCTGGTGGTGAAATCCTGTCTCAAGTGCTGTCGCGACAGACGGAGGCCGCACGACAAGTACGGGAAGACCACTCTCCCGAATGAGTCCGTCCGCGACACTGCCAAACCACGCGCGTGCAAGACCGTGACGTGCGTGGCTGCGCATCACGATGAGATCAACATCGTGACGTTTAGCGTAACCAGTCAGCGCATCGACGACAGGTCCCCGCTCGAGGTCGGCCGTGACCGTCACTTTCGAATGCGCCCGGCATTCTGCGGCGAGTGAGTACAGGTCCGACAGCTCGTCTGAATGCGGCTCGGCCGTTCCACCCGGCGGATTGAGCCCATTTGGCGAACCTAGATATGCGGGTGAGATCGCTATGCGAACGAGGCGTAGCGTGGCGCCTGACTGCGATGCAATCCGGAGCGCGTGAAGAACGGCCTCTCTGGCGAATGGCGAGCCGTCGACCGGAACCATGATGTTGCGATACATAATGCCGACTCCTTTGGTGTGTACGTCCCGGCTCGCTCAGCCAGAACCGGTTGTTGAGCTCGAGCGCCCTGTGAGCTTGTCGATGGATATGCCGAAGATCTCCGACCTGAACGGCACGGGATCGTTTTGTCTGAATGCCGCGGGCGCAGCTTCTCTTATCGCGCGGATTGCACGCCGGTACAGTTTCACGTCGTAGATCGAGCCTTCCGCGGAAAGTCGATAGAAAGAGCCCCGCACTATTACGCTCTGCCAGTCGAGCGGCCCCGAGATCTCATCAACTTCGAGCGCGACCCATTGATTGTGGCGCAGCGTGACGAGCTTGTCACCGGTCGAAGTGCGACCGAAGAGCCACCCCTTTCTCCACACGTAGTGCATGGGGCGGATATCCACGGAGTCCTTGAACGCGTACGCAATGCGTCCGACAAAATTCCGGCGCAGAAGCGCTTCGGCCTCTGCTTTCGACATGTCCCTGAACGTCGGTTCGTGAAGAGCGACCATGGCAGTTTTCCGTTTGGATTAAGCTCTTGATGAATCGCATGAATGGATGCCGACCGCAGTCAGTGAGATGAGGAAGAATTGTGGTGATATCACCTACATGGCTCGCCGTCGTGCCTCACGGATGTTCCGGCAATGGCTGACTTCAGCAGCGGATTGACCTTCGCAGATTGATGAGTATTGACGATCGTCTATCGATGGTCGTGCGTCAGACACCAGGAACATCCGAGGCACACAATGACGACTTCTCAAATCCACTCTCCGGGAACGCTTCATCAGAGCTGGGAATTCGAGCTGGTGCAAAGCGGGATAGTTGTGGGCGTGGACGGATCTCCCGAGTCTATAGCGGCTTACAATACGGGCGCTGGAATCGCACGCGCCCGCGGGCGCCTTCTTCATGTCGTCAGCGTGATCCCGCCGTTCCCCACTTACCACATCAATCCGGGGGCGGTCGACAGCCGCTCGAAGGTCGACGCGCTCCGCTTGCAGTTGAGGAACGCTTCGCTCGAAACTATGATGAACGCCGGAAACGCTGAAAAAGACTGGACACACGAAGTCGCAATCGGGAGACCCGCAAAGCTCATTGCGCGAATCGCCGAGCAGCGTGGTGCCGATCTGATTGTCCTTGGCCGGCGCGCTCACGGACTGATGGACAGGATTGCTGATGCGGAAACGACGCTGCAGGTGATGCGGTTTTCGGGTATTCCTGTGCTTGCTGTGTCGACCGAT
>JBBREF010000007.1:0-51168 GCA_038203205.1 Gemmatimonadales bacterium
TCAGCCGCCTGAAACTCAGCCTCATGCACGCGCGATGTCGCACTACGCGCGTGGTCGCGCTTTCGCCGCGAAGGGCAATGTCGCCGAAGCGCGAAGAGAGCTCGCTCAGCTCACGAGCAACCGCGCTCGACCGGAGCTCGAAGGCGTAAAGTTGGAGTTCAACCAATCGCGCGACGTACTCGCGATCGCGGAAAAGGTTCTTGCCGGCTGGGTCGAATCAGCTGCGGGTCGTCACGATGCCGCCGTCGCGGCGCTGAGAGAAGCAGTGCGGCTCGAGGATGGCCTGCTGTACGGTGAGCCTCCGGAGTGGACTGTTCCGGTGCGTCAGGATTTCGGTGCGGTGCTGCTGGCAGCAGGAAAAACGGCGGAGGCAGAGCGGGTGTTCCGCGAGGACCTTGCAAAGTTTCCGGCCAACGGCTGGTCGCTTCGGGGCCTCGCGCAGGCGGTTCGTCGTCAGGGCAGGAAGTCCCAAGCGGACTCTGTCGATGCGCAGTTCAAACGAGTCTGGTCGACGGCGGATGTCGATCTCACGGCCCCGTGATACCGGGGATTCTGCGACGCGCCGCTGCAAATTCGGTGGGATCTGCGGGCTGCCGCCCGGCTCAATCGTAATCCGGAAGTCGTGCCGCCGGAGCCCGTTCCTTCCCCTGGGAGACTGAGATGATACCAGCTATCCTCGGGTTGCTTGTGCTATTCAGCGTCGCAGGTTTCGTCGCCTGGGATCGCCACCAGATGTGTGCAGCCTCGGTCGAAGGCGATCTCCGGAAGCATCACTCGACCGACATTATCATCAAACTCGACTGGCTCGACTTCGACGCCGACACATTGACGTATGATGTCGAATATCGTGATCGTGCGGGAACGTTTCATCGCAATCGATGCAAGGTCTCATTTCGAGGTTACCCGGCAGACGAAGCCGTCTATTGGATCGATCCAATCAAACCGCACTCTCCAACCAGGCGGCCATGAACTCCAAAGTTCGCGACATTTGCACGCAGTATCTCAACGGCACGATCGATATCGATTCTGCGGCGAGTGCCATCGCCGCAGAATCCGGGTGGGGGTACATCAGCAGTGCACCGGACGCTAGCCCAGATGATGAGGAACGTCTCTTGAACCTGTTCGCTCGTGTCCTCTGGCTCACCATCGGTGACTCGTCGGGCGGCGAAATTTCCGATACGCCCTTCACTGCAACCGATCTTCGTCAAATGGCGAGCGGTACTTTCTTTGATGAGGAAAGCGAAGAGTCAGCTGAGCATGACGAAGGCATGCCAACGGAGGGCTGATGGACCACACGTCGATGCCCCGCCTCCGGAGTCGCCATCCTCCTACGGCAGGGCGTACCGCTCGTGGCGCTGTACAATCTTCACGTCCCACTCGATGACCTGGAGCAAGAATTCGCAAAACGATATTGAGCGCCCTCCAAATAGTAGCAACCAGCTACAAAATGGTTTTACCTAGCTCTTGATTGACGACCGTTTGCAGATTGATGGTGAGATCCTCCAATAAATGCTGCCACACCGAGCGCATACTCGCCGAAGGCACCAAGCGGATAATCAATGGTCATACTTAGGCCAACTCAGAAGCTAAGAACCGCGCTAAGGTTCACCGAAGCCTTCGACGGTGAATCCGATACGGCACTTGGTGACTGGTACGTCAACCGCATCGTCGTTGATCGGCGGCCACTGCTGTTGCTCGTAAGTTCGAAGGCTCTGCTGCCGTTACTTCTTCCCGCACGCGATGTGAGTTCGTTGCCCGAGCGACTTCCAGCACTGGTCTCAACGGCACTTCGTCGCCTCGGTGTTGCCCCTGAACTGATCGCTGCAGAAATGGAGGCGATGGCGTCAGTGGTCATCGCGCCGACTCGTGACCGATCAGTGCTTGGTATTCTGGTGGACGCGGCGAAAGCAGTTCCGTATTATCTCGAGGCCGGGCGGTGGGATGACTCGACCCTACCCTTAGTCGAAGCCAAAATCGCCACGACGCCGTGGCACGCGAGTAAGCGCCGCAGCGAAGTGGTGTTTCCGCATCAGGTCGCGCCGAGAATCCTGACCGATCGGTGGCGCTAACATTACAGCGACCGTGGGCACTTATGGCAATACAAGCAATTCTGATCTCACTGCTCCCCACTGTCATGCTCCTGGCATGTGCCACCGAGCCCGTCGATTCTCCGGCAGTGGAGCCGCCGGACGCAATTGCTCCTGCCTTCGCATTGCTGGACTCGGCGTTAAGCTCCGCTCAGCGCGACAGTCTCCGAATTCGCATGCAGGACGTTGGCGTATACCACGTTGGTCTCGGAATGTGGCTTCGAAACAATGCTTGAAGGCTGGTCGTTGTATTGACGACCACGCTCGCGATCCGACGCCAGAGGGTGCGTCGGACCGCCAGCTTCCCACACTGTCTCACCCAATCATTACTGTATTCCGTTCTTCCGCTGCACCACCCACGCCGGGCTTACGCAAAGTTGGCAGCTTGCGCCATAAAACAAGGTGCCTGCGGTTGCATCCAACATCAGGTTGAAGCGGAACCACGCCGTCAACGGCCTTCTATATTGCGGCGCATCGAAAAGTGGATCGTTGTGACCGGAACCGATCCGGTCTCCCCAGAAGATCGGTACGTTGGCGTTCGTATAAACACTCTGCGGATGACTGACTGGAATCTCGGCATCCAGCTCTCCGCTCGAGAGAAACATCGGTCCGTTCTGCTGGCCCGGTGACGCAGGATCGTAACCGTGCACGAGACCAACAAATGGTTGCACCGGAGCTGTCGCCGTGATGCGCGGATCACGGCCGGCCATGATCACGCCTGCACCACCGGCCGAGTGTCCCGCGACGCCGACACGATAAATGTTCAGCTTGTTCGCGTAAGCGCCGCCAGGTGCATTCTGGCTTTCGACGTACTGCAGGCAAGCGAGCACGTTCTGACCGTTACCGGCAGTGCCAACGCGCGAAGTATCAGCGGCAGCCACGACGAAGCCATGGGAAGCAAAGTGCATGAGCAACCCACGATAGAAGGTCGGGTTCAGCCTGATACCATTTGCCCAGAGGATGACCGGGTGTTTGCGCCCCCCCTCACCAAGTACAGAAGGACGGAAGATCGTGCACATTGGGGGTCCGTTGATTACCTCCTCGACCGGAGTATACGGCCCGGCGCTAAAGTAGTCCGCATGCTGCGCGAAGATGTTGCCGAATGCGTAGGGACACGCCACCTGCCCGGTGTTGATGGACGTCGCCTGACTCCCACCCTGTCCGTTCGTTTCGCAGACTTTCACATCGAGTGTCACTTCCTCTAGCCCTTCGCCGAGCTCGACGACGAAAGTCGAACCGGTGGATCCGTCGCGATTACGCTGTGTGCACGAGAAGCGCAGCTTACCGAGCGTCGCGGTCTGGCGGGCGTGAACATCGGCGTTCGTGCGACCGGGCCACGGCTCGGCGAAGACACGGGAAACGATCAGGCGCTCGATCTGCCGTATCATATAGTAGGAGTCATTGACGGTTGGAAGAGGAGTCGCCTTGCATGCCGCCTCCACCTCGGCCATCGACACGCCAACTATCGGGCCCTCGAACACGGTGACAAGAGGCCCGAGGATTCTCGCTTCGACTCTGGACCCAGGCTTTCCGGCCAGCCGGAATGTGACCGTATTAGCCTCGACAAGCGGCAGCGAATATTCAGCAGTCGGATTTGCTCCGCTGCGGAATTCAGCGATCAAGACTCCATTGAGCATTACGTCGACAGCAGCGCCTTTGCCGGAAAGATTGCTCAACTGAAGGATGTAGTCTCGATCCGGATCACCGGCAACGGATCGACTGTGCAGATCCGGGGCACCCTTTGAGCGCTCCAGAACCAGGGGGCCCAGTATACACTGTGTGCATTCTGCATCGCTCATGGAGATATCAGCGCGGAGAGCTGCCGTAGACGAAGGCTCGACGGGCAGCCCTTGATCACTGCATGCAGCCATTCCCGCGATCGCGAGCGCGATCAAAGAGGGCATCGCGAAGCGGCGGCAAATCTTCTTCGAAGTGAGTCCGGTCATAGTGCCTCAGGGGTTGGCAGAAGATGCTACTTGGGGCTCCTCCTGACGCGTCAGAACCGCTGGAAACGGATCATCAACGCCAACCTTGGCCTTCCAGCCGGAGCGACGGCGCCGGCGGAATGGCCACCGTCTATCTGGCCCGCGACGTCTGATGACTTCGGCGGAATAAGCTCGTCTCTGCCGAGCTAAAGGCGAAGACTCGCTGACCCTGTCGCAAGGAAGTTTTACATTACAGGGTCAAAGGGGACGCGTAAGGTCTGTCCCAAGGGGCACACATTTTACAAGAGTTCAGACCGCCTAAGCTGCCAGTTTTTTACTACGGCGCTCCATTCGCGTGCAGCAGAGCTTTGGCGTAGCCGTTGCGAGGTACTGGTCGATAAGTGACCGTCCAGTGTCCACCCATCTTGGAGTAAACTCGTCGCCATGGGACTTTTGACCTTCAGCATCAACATCACCCTCGACGGTTGTGTCGACCACCGGGAGGGAATCGCCGACGACGAGACTCACGCTTTCTTTACCCGTCTCATGGACGAGGGCGGGGCGATGCTGTGGGGCCGCGTCACCTACGAGATGATGGAGAGCTATTGGCCGGCGGTCGCTCGCGGCGATGAGGAAGCGCCACCGGCGATGCGCGCGTGGGCGGTCAAGCTGGAGGCAAAGCCGAAGTACGTGGTGTCGTCGACACGAACGGACTTCACGTGGACAAACAGCCACCATATCGCCGGCGACCTGCGCGCGGGCGTGCAGAAGCTCAAAGACGCGACCCCTGCTGGCGTACTCCTCGGTAGCGGCAAGCTCGCGACAGAATTGGACCGACTGGATCTGATCGACGAGTACAAATTCCTCCTCCACCCCAGGATCGCTGGCCACGGACCAACTTTGTACCAGGGCGGGCTGCCCAGCACGCGACGGCTCGAGCTGGTCTCGGCGACGCCGCTCCGCAACGGCGCGGTCGCTATGCACTACCGGCGCGCGAGGCTAATCTCGCGGATTCGTACTTGACCGATGGTCGAATAGACTCGGCCGACGAAGTTGGCTGGCGCGGACTGCAAGTGCTTGAGACGCTGCCCTCAGATGGCTACACCAATTTCGTTCGCACGGGTCTCACGCGCCTTCGAGATCGAGTTCGCGCAGCTCGTGCGAGCTGACACAACAGTCCCCATCGCGCACAAGAACACAATCAAGGCTTGTATGCTCGGCCTGCTCTCTGAAGGGCCAGACGAGTACTTCTCCCCACAGTTGCGGCGGCGAGGTGCACTTCACCGAGTCGGCCGGGCGCGTTGTCATCACCGCGTGATGCCCTGAGCACTCCAATCATCGTCGCCGAACGGCGGCGCGCCACGGCCCAGCGGTAGTCCTCCTCACCTTCCGGTCGGTATCACTGGCGCGGATGCAGGGTTGGGCGCAACGACGAGAAGCTCATCCAGCTGATCGAACGTCTCGAACAATGCATCGGCTGCTCCGGTGCCGGCAGCGTCGAGCGCTTCCTTCGAAGGATAGAGCTCGTGCAGGACCACCAGCGTCTTGCCGCCCTCTTCCTCGAACGTCACCGTGGTGACAGACCCGTCTTCACCGCCTTCGTCATTGGTCCACGCAAGGCGCGAATACGGCTTCACTTCTACATACGTGCCGAAGAACGCGACAGGCTCGGGGCTGTGATCGAATACCAATCGGTACTTGCCTCCGACTCGAGCATCAACCTCGCAGGAGAGCAGCTTCATTCCCATCGACTTGGGCACCCACCAGCGCTCGAGCAACTCGGCCCTGGTAAATGCCTCGAACACGATGCGCGCCGGGCCGTTGATGGTCCGCGTGACAACCACCTCGCGGTCCGACTTCCGTTCCACCCTGGTGCGGTTCTTCACGAGGCCGGGCTTACTTTCGATTCCTGCGTTCATCGCTCTTCTCCTTTCGTGTGCGTTCCCCGACAACCTTGTCCAACTCGTCGAAGCGTTCGTCCCATCGCTGGCGGTACCGCTCGAGCCACGCCATCTCTTGCTGCAATCGACGCGGGCCGAGCCGGCACGTCCGCACGCGCCCTATCTTCTTAGTAGTGACGAGCCCCGCCTGCTCCAGAACGCCGACGTGTTTCTTCATGCCGGTGAGCGTCATGTGGAACCTCTCGGCAAGGTCCGTGATCGAAGCGTCGGCTTTTCCGAGCTGATCCAGAACGCCACGCCGCGTAGCGTCCGAGAGCGCGGCGAACGAAGTGTCAAGTCGGGTTGTCGAATACTGAACCATATGGTTCAGTATTTAATGCAATCGTTCTCAGCATGCAAGGGCTGGCTGGTGGGTTGCGCGTGACTTAGTCACGCGCTCTTATTGACTCGCTTGAGCTGAGCTTTGGCGTTATGCCGCCTCTGGAGCATCTCTCTTCGACATTTTAGCGGAAGGTTGAAACCATGATCAGGTTCCTTAGCGTCATCAAGTCTCTCGTTCTGTTGACTTCCGCAGTCGGACTCGTTTCAGCCTGCGGCACGAGTGCACCAGCCGCTCAAAGCACGCTTGTACCGGACAGGGCAGCTGATCGGGCTGAACTTCTAAGACTCAATGACAAGCTGGCTCAGTCCCAGATCGTTGATCGAGACCCTGCTTTCTTCCAGAGTGTTGCAGCTGAGCAATTCCGGGTTCTTGCACCTGGCGGACTCATTGAGAACAAAGAGCAGGCAATTTCCGGCATCTCGGCATGGAATGCGACTAGCGTCAAGCTCACCAATACTGAAGTAATCTTTCACGGTCCCGTCGCAGTGGTGATGGGCCGGATGGACATTGACGGAGAGATGAAGCCAGTGGGTCGGTGGGGTCCACTGAAGTACATGAGCGCATGGATCCGGGAGGGTAACGAGTGGAAGCTCCTCACTCGGTCGTTGACTCCGTGCTTGGACAAGCTTGTAGAGATGGGTCGCTGCTAGAAGCGCAAACAAGGACATATACCGAATGCGGCTTCCGGAGTTCACAACCCCTCCCGCAATTACCCGCGCAGCAGGATGCAACTCGCTAGATTACCGCCCCCGGAGAGGACGAACGGCGGGCGTGCGCGAACCTCTCCATCAGTTCATCCATTTTTTTTTAAAGCCAATGCCGGACCGTCTCCAATTCCTCGCCTTTTCCACCTTCGTCGTCGTCGTCCTGGGTTGCTCAGCCGAGGCTGCCCGTACCGACACCGCCCCAAAGACCGACGCCGCTGAAGCCAGTACGTCTAGTGTCGGAGCGGCCGCGACTACCCCCGACCCGGCCACCTCGCGCGCGTCGGCCGACTCCGCGTCCGCGAGTAGCGCCAACGCCGCAGCCGCCGCCATGCAGGGCCCGTCCACCGGCGTGCCCAGCGGCACGGACAGCAAGACCGTCGGAACGCTGGTGCCGGGTCGGTCGAAGCAGGATCAGGCGACGTTCAATAACGCCATCCGGGCTGGTGAGCGGATGCTTGCCAGCTGGCCAAAGAGTCCGTCTGCCAATGCGGGCGCGCTCTTGCCGCAGAACCGGATCATTGCCTACTACGGCAACCCGCATTCAAAGAAAATGGGCGTGATCGGCGAGTATCCGGAGCAGCAGATGCTCCAGATGCTCGATCGGACCGTTGCACAGTGGAAGGCTGCTGACCCGTCAACGCCGATCGTGCCCGCGATCCATCTAGTTGCCGTGGTCGCCCAAGGGTCACCGGGTTCCGACAACATGTGGCGCCGCCGCGAGACGCCGGAGATGATCGAGCGCACTTATAAATGGGCGCAGAGCCGCAAGGGCGTGCTCTTCCTGGACATCCAGGCGAGTCACAGCACTCTCGAGAAAGAGCTCCCGCCGCTCCTCAAGTATCTCGAACGCCCCGACGTACACCTCGGTGTCGACCCCGAGTTCTACATGCATTACAAGCGTGAAGGATTGCGACCGAGTTCGAAGGTCGGGCAGATGTACGCGAAGGACTTGAACTACGTGATCAATACTCTCGACAAGCTTGTGACGGACAAGAAGCTTCCGCCCAAAGTCCTCGTCGTGCATCGCTTTCGCGAGGACATGGTGCCGGACGCCGAACAGATTCGCCCGACGAAGAACGTGCAGGTGGTGATGCACATGGACGGATGGGGACCGCCGTGGTTGAAGTTCGACTCGTACAACCATTACATCGTGAAGCACCCGGTGGACTACACGGGCTTCAAGCTGTTCTACCACAACGACACAAAGGCGGGACACGAGCTGCTCACGCCGCGGGAACTGCTGCAGCTCCGCCCGAAGCTGAGCTACATCCAGTATCAGTGAGGCCGGCTTCATCAGGCGCAGGCCGCCGGTAACGGAGGACTCATTAGAGCCGGTTCGAAACTCTCTCGAAGCGAGTAAGCGTAAAGCGGTGCGGTGAATTTGCCCGATCGAGGGTTCTTCCAGGTAGCGCGTGAACCCACTTCTCAACGGCGCCGGCGAACGCGGCGGGTTACCTTCTTCGCCTCGGCCACGCGGCCGCCGCTGCCATTAGCGCTGCGCACCTGCGGCAAACAATCGACTCCGGAGTGCACCATGAACGATGACGCCTCGCGCATCTCGCGCCGCCTCATGCTCGGCTCCGTCGCGAGCGCCGGTGCCGCCATCGCACTCGCACCGCGCGGAGCAGCAGCGGCGGCGTTGAGCACCTTGTCCGACGGAGTTAGCGAAAGAAACCACGCAGCCAACGGCGCCGCGCTCGCCGAAGACACTCTCGCCAGTGTCTCAGATTTCGAGAGGGTCGCTCGTGGCAGGATGTCGACGATGGCCTACGGATACGTCAGCGGTGGAGCTGGTGATGAGCAGACACTGGCGTGGAATCAGAGCGCGTACGGCGAGATCAAGCTGCGGTCGAGAGTGCTGGTAGACGTGTCCAGGATAGACACCTCCGTGCAGCTTTTCGGGCGGACCCTGCCGCACCCCATTCTCCTCGCGCCGACAGCTTATCACAAGCTCGTCCATCCTGACGGCGAGATCGCAACGGCCCGAGGCGCCGAGGCCGCTGATGCCACGATGATCGTGAGTTCATTTGCAACTCAACGCATTGAGGACATCGCGCGCGCTGTGCCAGGTGCACCACTCTGGTTTCAACTGTACGTGCAACCCGATCGTGGTTTCACGCGCGCGCTGGTGCAGCGCGCTGAGGCGGCAGGATGCCAGGTACTGTGTCTCACGGTCGATACGCCGGTGCTGGGGGCACGCAATCGCGAGACGCGCGTCGCGTTTCAGTTGCCCAAAGGTATGACGCGTGCGAACCTCGAAAGCCTGTCGGCAGCAACGGCGAGCAGTTCGCACCGGCCGCCGGAAGGCGCGATCTACAGCGGAGTGCTCGAGCCGCGTCTTACATGGAAAGACGTGGAGTGGTTGCGCGGTATCGCGAAGGTGCCGGTGCTGCTGAAGGGTGTGATGGACGCCGACGACGCAACGCGCGCGGCAGAGGCTGGCGTGGATGGGCTGATCGTGTCGAACCACGGCGCGCGCAATCTGGACTCGGTGCCGGCAACGGTGACAGCGCTTCCGCGGGTGGCTGAGGCCGTCGGCGGCCGCATGCCGATTCTGCTCGACGGCGGAATACGTCGCGGTACTGATGTCCTGAAAGCCCTGGCGCTTGGCGCGACGGCGGTCGCCATTGGCCGTCCGTACCTCTACGGGCTGGCCGTGGACGGCTCGGCGGGTGTAAGTCGAATCGTGCAGATACTCCGGACGGAATTTGAGATGGCGATGGCGCTCACGGGCCGCACGTCGCTGGCGGCAGTGGACAAGACGGTGCTCTGGGACTGATCTGGCGGGATGTCGTCTCGACACGCTGGCATACGATGGGAGATCAATGCATTACACCGATGAAACATTGGTTGTGAGATTCCACCCACGGCTTGCCCACCGATGTAGGAATTCCTGTCGGCCAGCGGGTTGCCCTCGGCCTCGCGCCTCTTTATATCGGGCGCCATAGCGCCGAACATGACGGTCAAGACTGAACTGGCAAATATGACAACTGCTTTTGTAACTGGCGGCTCGACAGGCATAGGAGCCGCTGTAGTTCGCAAATTTGTAGCTGAGAAGTTCCATGTTGGATTCATCGACAACAATGCCGATGCGGGCAGGACACTCGCCGCGGAGCTTGGCCCTGATTCTGTGTTGTTCTTAGCCGGGGATGTCAGGGACGATCCGTTCCAGAAGGAGGCGGTGAGATTTACGACAGAACGTTTTGGAGAGCTCACCGCGGTGTTTGCAAACGCGGGCATTCACCAATCCAATACGATACTCGACGCATCAGATGAAGACCTGAACGATATCATCGACATCAATGTGAAAGGGGTTGTCTATACCCTCCGGCATGCAGTGCCTTCATTGATAAGAGCTGGTGGGGGTTCAGTCGTTGTCATGGCTTCCGATCAGGCGATCATCGGAAAACGGAACAGCTTCGCGTATGGAATGACGAAAGGCGCGCTGGGGCAGATATCAAAAAGCCTGGCTCTGGATTTGGCGCCACACCGAATTCGCGTTAACGCTGTTTGCCCGGCAACTATTAGAACACCGCTTGCGGACAGAGCCATGCAACGATGGGCAGACAATCAGTTCGACGGTGATCCTGAGCGAGCCTGGCAGGAAGAGGCTAAAGCGCATCCGATAGGGCGAGTTGGCACTGCTGAAGAAGTTGCAGAGTTGGTCTACTTCCTCGCCAGTGACGCAGCAAGCTTCATAACCGGAAGCTTGCATTCAGTAGATGGAGGTTTGACTGCGGGGTAGCCCGGTTGCCCCGCATGACTTTCTGTATGTCGGGACGTATACCGATGAAAACAGAACCGACGGAATCCAACTCGTGCGCATGGACAGGGCCTCCGGGAAACTGACGCATGTCGGCTCAGTGGAATCAGGCGCGAATCCTTCGTTCCTCGCCATCCATCCCAACGGCCGCGTGCTCTATGGCGTGAACGAGATCGCGGACTACAACGGCAGAAAAAGCGGTGCAGTGAGTGCCTTCAAGATCGCGAAGAGAACTGGGACGCTCACCCGGTTCAGCGAGCAAGCATCGGAAGGTGCCGCACCTTGTTTCATAAGCAGCGACCGCAGCGGCAAGGTTGTTCTCGTAGCGAACTACTCCGGTGGCAATGTCGCATTGCTTCCAGTAGGAAAACACGGGGCGCTCCTTCCCGCCACTGACGCCGAGCAACACTCGCGTAGCGGACCGACTCCTGCAGGTCGCGATGTGGCTCATGCACACTGCATTGTTACCGATCCATCCAATCGCTTTGTGCTCGCAGCCGACCTTGGACTCGACCGCGTATTTGTCTATCGTCTCGACCTTGCGAGTAAATCGCTGCGGCGTGTACATGCTGCCGATGCGGTAATGCAATACGGTGCGGGGCCGCGCCATCTCGTATTCCACCCAACCCTGCCGCTGGTGTTCGTTGCGAATGAGCTCGACTCCACAATCACCACACTCCGCTTCGACGCGAAGCTCGGCGCACTTTCTGTCCTGACCACCTGCTCGAGTCTACCGGCGGGGTGGACGGGCAGGAATTATCCGGGTGACATTCACATCGCGCCATCAGGTCGCACCGTGTATGTATCGAACCGCGGCCACAACAGTCTCGCGGTATTTTCGGTTGAAGAGTCCACGGGGGCACTCGCGCTCGAGCAAGTCATCTCCACGGGTGGAGACTGGCCACGCAATTTCAGTCTTGATCCCACAGGCCGATGGTTGCTCGTTGCCAATCAACGTTCCGGCTCGGTCGTCGTGTTCGCGCGCGATCAGGAGGATGGGCGCCTGACGAGTACGTCTGAACAGATCACGTTGCCGCGCCCGGCCTGCATCCGTTTCCAGGCGCACGTCGGCGTTACGAGTTGAAGCGTTTGGTATTTCGTTGCAGGTTAGCTGAAGACGTCATGTTGCGGCGCTAATGATGTCATTGTCGCCGAGAGCCGGCCGGCCTATCGCGCTCCTCACGAATGGCGGGATATGGAAATAGCCAAGTTCCGCTTTGTTCAGGCTGCTAAGGAGTGGCGATTTTCTGGGGATAGGCCTGCGACGCCGCAAGCGTCAGAGCCACATTGCAGCTTACCTTGACACGTTAGACCGACCTCCGAACATCCAAAGGCAGGATCATGAGCAAAGTATTCGTCAACGTTGGACTTAGCCTCGATGGCTACATGGCACCGGAAGGAATGACCATGGACAAGCCTGAGTACAAGAACTGGGGCGCCAAGTGGGGTGCGCTGATGGCCTGGATCATCAACCAGGAGTACTTCCGCCAAAACCTCAAGTTCGGACCAGGGGGCGAGACAGGCCCGGTGAACGACCTGGTTCGCAGCACCACTGAGCGCATCGGTGCCAACATCATGGGCAAGCGAATGTTCGACCAGGGGGAAACTGCGTGGCCAGAGGAGGCTCCGTTTCACACACCGGTGTACGTACTAACCCATGAGAAACGCGAACCCTGGGAGCGACCCGGTGGGACGACCTTCTACTTCATCAATGACGGGCCGGAGCGTGCCCTCGAGTTGGCTCGGGAATCCGCGGGCAGCCGTGATATACGTATCTCGGGTGGTGCGAATGTGATCCAGCAGTACTTGAACCTTGATCTGGTCGACGAGCTGGAAATCGCCCTGGCACCAGTGTTGTTCGGCGGCGGGCGGCGTCTCTTCGAAAACCTGCGCGAGCCCGGGCCGCAGTTTCGCATTGACAGAGTTCTCGATGGTCCAGCCGCAACACACGTGCGCTATGTGCGTGGCTAGCCGTAGCCCACGAGACTGCCATGGCGATCGATGAAGGCCTCGCACAACGTATCGCGAAGCAAAGGCTCATGGTGCGCGTCGGTCCAGTGGCGTATGCCGACGCACTGCTCAAGCCGCATGTTCGAGAGATGGACTTTACCGGCCGGCCGATGCGCGGTTATGTATACGTCGATGCGCCAGGCATCGAGCGAGACGAGGATCTTGCTTACTGGGTAGAGGCGGGTCTCGATTTCATCGGCACTCTCCCGGCGAAGTAATGCGTGGAACTGTCAGCCCAGATATAGTGATCATCACAGTGCAGAAGACGTCGAAAGCAATGATTGAAATATTCGAGATCCGGCAGGTGCTACTCATCATCGTTGTATTCGCTCTCTCGATCATTGCCACCCCTGCGCGGGCTCAGCAAGCTGACCTGGACTCGTGGTGGCGCACGTTGCAGACGCTGTTTGCAGCAATCAGGGCGTCACTCGATCGCGATGAGGCGATAACGTGGCGGGCCTTCGCGGAATCGGCCGGGTACCGCCGCGCTTGTTGCGCATTTTTACGGAAGCCGACTGGTCGGCCCACTTTGACGGCGTTGTTGTAATCCGGGAGGAGGTTGCTCCGGTGTTCGACCAATGGAATTAGCGTCGACTGCGAGTGATGGACTTCACTGGCCGACCGACAAAACCGGGTCGTGCAATGCACGACCCGGTTTTCGGTCTATTGTCTGAGGCGGGATATCAGTTGATCGTCACGGTGACGATGCTGGATGTCTTGGCGTCTTCATTGTTCTCGTTGTCCCTGCCGACCGCCTTGACCTGATTCTTGTGCTGGAAACCAGGGGAGCCGCTGACCTCGCGCGAGAACGTGCACGTGTAAGTACCATTGCCGGCGATCATGCCGAAAGGATTGCCAGCCGTGCCGCAGGTACCAACCCCGCTGAGCGATGGATAAGTCGGACCTGCAATTGTCGGGTTTTCGCTGTCTCCCAGCGAGATGAGCGTAACTGCCTCCGCGCTCAAGTTCGTCACGACGACGGTGAACTCGACGTTCCGTGACGCGGTAAGCACGTTGTTGAATGTGCACTCGGTCGTCGAGCCCTGGACAATAGTGATTGCTTGCGGGCTCGTCGTTCCGTTGACGGTGACGCCGTCCCTCGTGCATGAGATCGATGTGAGGCTCCAGCTCGTCGGCATCTCCTGCTTCAGCTTGTAGGAGCCTGCAAGCATGGGAATGGCCGCCGACGTTGCGCCACCCTGTACTGCGAATTGGTCATCGCCGTTCGTCGCCGCGGCGTTGAGGTTATCGGCCTGGTTCCGGAGCGTGAACGCGAAGTACGAATCCGAGTTGGCAGGGGTTGTCATTTCCTTGATCACAAGGAAGCCGGCGGCTGGTGAGACCACGCAGTCGAACGGGTTGCTGTTAGGCGAGCCCGACGGGAAGGAGCAAACATTGAGGAGATCGATGTTTGCAACGCTGACATTACCTAGATCCTGCAGCCGCAGATCGCACTGTGCCTGGACATCCTGTCCATCCTGACCACCCGCCAACTGGTCAGGCACCTTGCTGATGCTGCACACGCTGGTTGGGTGAAGCTGGTCAATCGAGACCTTCGAGGTGCACCGTTCCGCCGAGCCATCTCCGCACTTGTAGAGGATTGGTGATCCCGGAAACTGGGCGATCTGAGCAGGATCACCGTTCGGGTTCGTGATGCGCACGCAGAGAGCGGCGTTCGCATTTCCGTCGCCGTCAGTATCGAGCAGCGCACACGCGTCACCTGTCTGACCTGCTCCAGTCCACTGGTCGATGTCATCCCATGTCCACCGCACATTGAGGCGACCTGTCACGTTGTCAGCGCGGCTCATGCAGTTGAGGTCCGACTGCTCAGGCGTGTCGTTCGCGCCATTGTCGTCGCACGTGTTCGCGGCAAAAACTGGCGAGGCTGTACCACCTGGGTCGCCAGCACCGCGCGGGAAGTTCTGGTCCGGATTGAATCCGGCTACAGATGCGCCGCCAGTGGCTGTGAAGGCCGCAACGTCTGCACTCTTCGTCACCGAAATGTTTGGATTGACGTTGGTATACGTCACCTTCGCCGTGTCCTTCGCCGTCGTCGGGCCGCCCTCGCTCGTGACACTCGCGGTCACTTCGTTGATGTGTGTGACGGCAGGTTCGCTGGCGCCCAGCGCTCCGATGAATGTGCAGGTGTACGTGGTGTTGGCGGCAAGACTGCCATAGAGATTACCTGTAACGTTGCAGGTGCCCTTGCCGGATAGGTCGCCGAACTTGTCGTCGTTGAGGCTGGTGAGCGTGACCGGTATGGTCGAAGTGTTTCTCACGACCACGCTGTAGGTGACGCTACCACCGACCTCCGGAACAGTCGGGGAGCCGGCTGTCTTTACAACCGTAATCGTGGGAGGAACAACGGTGTTTGTGAACGTGCAGACGACTGTCGCGCCACTTGCCACAGCTACTGAGTTGTTGGCGCCCGGGGTCAATGGATTACCGCTGCTCGTGCACGCGAGCTGCACGCTGTATGCTGCGAGCCCGCCAGTCTCAGAAACGAAATACGTGCCGGTGTTGACTCCCTGAGCGCCTGTGGTAAGGGGGGAGGCACCTGCTGCTCCAGTCAGCTGACTAACGACCTGAGTTCCACCGGTCGACGTGCCAATATTTAACGTCGTCTGTCCACTCTGGCCGACCCATACTTTCTTCAACTCGATCGATCCCTGGTTTCGCGTGTTCGTGAACGTGCAAACGACGACGTCATCCTTTCCGACGGATACCGAGTTACTTGTGGGTGTGATCGGATCGCCATTGCGCGTGCAGGCCAGTTGTGATCCGTAGTTCGTCAGGCCTCCAGTTTCGGAGACGAAGTACGTACCGGTATTCACTGTCCTGGCGCCTGTGGTGAGCGGCGCGGCGCCGCCTGCACCCGTCTGTATCGTCGCGGTCTGCGTGCCGTTGGCAGATGTGCCGATGTTCAGCGTGGTCTGGCCAGGATCGCCCACCCACACCTTCGTCAACTCGATCGAGCCCTGATTTCGAGTGTTTGTGAATGTGCAGACAACCGCCTCATCGGAATCGACCGTCACCGCGTTATCAGCTCCGGGGGTGATCGGGCTGCCATTCCTGGTGCATGCGAGCTGCGAGCTGTAGCTCGTGAGACCGCCCGACTCGGACACGTAATAAGTGCCCGCGTTTACACTCTTCACTCCAGTAGTGAGAGGGGATGCGCCAGCCGCTCCCGTCAGTTGCGTCGCTACCTCCGTCCCCGCCGCAGCGGTACCGATGTTCAGCGTGGTCTGCCCCGGCGTTCCGGACCATATCTTCTCGAGACTGATAGTACCCTGGTTACGGATGTTCGTGAATGTGCAGATGGTGGTTTCACCGGATGTCACCGTGATTCCCGTTACAGCGTTGCCTGACTTCGTGCCTGTGGAAGTCGGATTCGGTGTCGTTTGGCGCGCGCACGTTGCGGTGCTGAGCTGCCAGCCACCCGGTATGCTCGACTCAGTCACGCTGTAGGAATTCTTTGGGTCGACGGAAATCAGGTTGGTCTCTTCGTCCGCCTCCGAGTTGTCGATAATACTCTGGTTCGCGAGGCTCGCCGTAACAGGCGCAGGACTTATCGTGAACGAAAATGTCTGCCCGCTCGACTGAGGCGTGTTTGCCTTTCTGATGATGAGGAACCCGCCCCCAGGAGTGACTACGCAGTCGAAGGGATTGCTGTTCGGCGACCCGGATGGGAACGAGCAGACGTTCAGCAGGTTGACGTTCGCATTCGCGTTGGACGTGATCGCTGATCGCGGAATCGAGCACGCCGCGATAACGTCGGCACCATCCTCACCCGCTGCGAAGAACATCTCACTGTCGGTTTTTTCGATCTCGCAGACTGTGCTGGCTGCCGAGGCCAGGCTCGATTGCGTGCAACGGTCCGCCTTTGTATCGCCGCAGGAATAAACCAGCGGCGAACCCGGATTCAACTGGATGACAGTGCTTGCGTCACCGTTCGGATTCGTGATGCGAACGCACACCGCGGCATTTGCCTTACCGTCGTTGTCTGTGTCGAAGAGCGCGCACGCGTCGCCTGTCTGGCCGGATCCCGTCCAGGAATTGACATCATCCCAAACCCACTTGACGCCGATCTTGCCGGACACATTATCCGCGCGCGTGAAAGCATTCAGGTCGGACTGGGAAGGCGTGTCGTTGGCACCTTGGTCATCGAGGACGAATCCCAGGAATTGATACTGGTTGAATTCGGCGGTCAACGTCGCCAGCGGGGCGCCTCCGGGGTAACTCCCGCCGTCAGGAGCCAGCGCCTGCTCACCACAACTTGCGAGGACCGCTGCAGCGCAAAGACTGAATCCGATGGCGAGGGATGCACGGGTGCGACGGACGAAGACCGACATGAAGAGCCTCCGGATTCTCCGGCGGCTCGGCTGTCTCGGAGAGACCCGTTGCTTTGCGGACCGACCTCGCGATCGGGGTGCCCTTTACTGGAGACGTTGAAAGTACAGGAACGTTCATAAACCAAGGGGGCCATCATAACAGTTTTGTTACGTTGTGCAAGCTTTTGTTTCCTCCGCGGAATATTTGTGATGTGGCAGGGCATCCGGAACCGGAGCGCGCCCCTGCTTGTCTCGCGAAAGACACGACGCCTTGTTTTTTTCTGGCCATATATTCCGGCCACTACTAGGCCACTACTATATGAGTGCGTCTGCTCCCATCACCACCGAACGCCCAAGGCTCGTGGAAAAATGGCTCCATACCATCGAGGCGTTTTGAACGCCGACGTTGCGCGGGGTCTTGTCGCGCGTACGATTTTCACCGTTGCGCTGCTCGGCTGCAGCGCCCAGGTGCCCAAACATCCCGTCGCAACGTCGGGCAGCCAGCCGCACTACTATCGAATTCAGGGGCCGCCAGTACTGGTGGAGTTCGACAACTCGCAGGGCAGTGCGAATCACATCCACACCGTCTGGCGCGACCTCGAGAATGATTTCGGTGGAGATTTGCTGAGAACGCACTACGCGCGGCAGCCTCACAGCAGATGAGCGCCTCGATTGCAGCGTCGATTGGTATCACGCTCGGTATTCTTGTGGTTCTTCTGGCGCGCGGCATTCGTGGCGAACCTTGGATGTATTCAATAGGCCTGCTCACGTTACCCAGTTTATACGCATCGTTTGCTCTACGAGTGGGCGATGAGGCCGCAGGTCTCAACGAAATGATTTACGGTGTTCCGTTTCTCGTGGCGGGGCTGGTCTTCGCGTTCGTGAGCGCCCGGAAATCTGCGGTCGTGGTCGGTTCGTTCTGGATTCTTCACGGCCTCTTTGATCTGGCGCACGACCAGTTCATCAATAACGTCGGTGTTCCTGACTGGTATCCGGCGTTCTGCTTCTCGGTCGATGTCGTCGTTGGCGCATATCTGTTATGGCTATCGCGTCGTCTCCCTGATGGAAATCTTCGCCTGGCGTAAGATGCCTCGTACATCAATCACCGCCGCCATTCCCTGGCGTGCCGGACGTGATGCCTCTAGTCGCCGCCGCTATTTTAGGGTAAAGTTGCCGGAAGAAGTCACCCCCCATCGGAGAGGTTCCTCTCCCTGTTCCCATAGTCATGGAATCCACTTTATCGGAGATTCTGCGTGGCGACCGAACTGTTATCCGAGCTTAAAAAAGCTTGTCTGGCGGCACCAACGCCTTCACCGGCAGAGACGATCAAGCGGGGTAAGCTGACTCGGCTGAGGGGTCGTCCTGTTCATGCGCCGGATGGAACAATAGCGCTGGCGTTAAGCGACGACGCGACGGTCATCATCAACGAAAACGCGATCGAGAGTGTGGAAAAGGACGGTGAAAAGTACGCTGTTGATATCAGCGCCGATGCGTATTTTTCGCTCCGCATGGAGAAGCTTTTCAAGGCCACACCGTGCAGCTGTGGTGGAGACGGTCACAGCCCGCCAGTGGCTTCCCAGGAACATCCTGCGGGTCCGATCATCGACCTCGAGATCGGTCCAATAGAAGTGTGCGAACTGGTATGCGGGGACGTCTACATAAACGGCTTCAAGATCCACGTCTGCGTGCCAGTGAACTGCAGGATAGTGAACAAGAAGTAGCCGCGGAGCTAAGGCGTTTGGGTGGTACTCAATCTCATCTGCTCAGCCAGTACGCCACCTTTACGAGAAAAGTGTTGTCCGGGTGGAGGTCGAAGAGATCGCGATAGTCGCGCCTCCATGACTGGCTGAAAGCATTGTTCGCGTCCGGGCCTTGCCGTCCGTGCTGCCACACTGCGAACAACGTGGAACCAGGACGAAACTCCCACCGCACGACTGTGTTGGAGATGAGTTCCGTCACCTTGAAGCGCAGCTGCGCATTCGCGGGTGGAGTGTATGCAACGAAACGGTCGTCGTAGCTGTCCGCACGCGGTGTAGAGCTGATCTCACGCACATCGGTGTACGTCCCGCGGGTAACGAACGGTTGCGCATACAGCTCGAACGTAAGGTCCGGCGTTGCAGTGAAGTTCAGCCGCATGTTCATCGAGGTGGTGTTCTGCTCGAGCTGCGCGAAAGTGTAATGTGTTACGCCGTTTTCGGTGAAATTCCCGAACCACTGCGTGTTGTTCTTGTCCTTTCCGAAATTGGTTCCGACGTTTAGCTGGAGCTGCGGCGAGAACCGGAAATTGACATACGGGCTCAAGCTTCTTCCGTGAGACTTCCCCTCATCCCACCGCGACAGGTTAACCCACATTCCGCCGGAGACAGTTTTGCGGCTGTCTGTGTTGACGCCTGCCCACGGGAAAAAGCCGCGGGAGTGACGCAGAACCGGACCACCGCGTGTGCAGCGATCGCAGTAGCTCGCGGTGAGCCTGTCCGCGGTGCCACCCATGTGGATGTCCCAGTTGTTGAGCAGGCCCATGTGACCGTTGAAGTTCAAGGCGTTCTGAAGACGGGTGCCCGATGTATTCCACGTCTCCCAGTGATTGCCGTTGACCTGCGCCCAGCGCCAGGTCTTGTTGGCATTGCGCGACGACAGCGCGGCCCACGTGCTCCAGTCGGTGATATCACCACGTCGCAGGAAGCCGAGGTCGTTCGATTCGAATCCGGCGGAGTGGCGAACGAGACTTGTCTCGAATCTGGTGACCCCGCCACCGTACTTTCCAAACTTGAGCTGCGCCGAATGTCCTGATAACGACGTCCGCGTGGAGTCGACGGTGAGATCGTCGTCGGGTTGCTGGTAGTAATGGACGGAGTTGGTCTGCGTGCGTGCAATTGCTTCCGGCGTGCCGGTTACATGCGACAGCGCGAACAGTCCTGCGACCTCGTACTGCCGATTGCCGAAGCGATTGCGGAATGTGGCCCCGCCGTTGTAGGCGGCGCGGTGCATGTATGGCTCTGACCAGTCATCGACCGCGCGGTTGACCGCGGTACCGATGAAGCTGATTCCCGCGTTTCCACCGCGCATGTCCTGCTGCGCCCGCACGACACCGAAGTTCGTGAGCGGTTCGGCAGTTCGGCCATCGGTGCCTTCGATCTTGCGCGTGACCGCATCGAGTAGTCCGAACGATAAGCCTGATGACGTGCGACCTGTGAGCTTGGTCGCGGCTGCAATTGAAGTTGCCGCCGGTGTCCCCGCGTCTCCGTACAAGCCGCGAAGTGCAGGGGAGCGGCCGATTCGACGAGTATAGAAGAGCCCTTCATTGGTGCCGCAGTCGACCACGATGTAGCAGTTCAGCTGAAAGCGATACAACCCCGTCCCCTCAACAAAGAACGGCCGGCGCTCGGCGAAAAACGTTTCGAACGCGGTCAGATTTACGACCGACGGATCTGCTTCGACCTGGCCGAAGTCTGGGTTGATCGTCGCGTCGAGAGTCGTGTTCGGTGTGAGTCCGATCTTGAGATCACCGCCAACGCTCAGCTCCTGCCTTCTCGAGTAGCCTGACACGTCGCCGGCGCGCTGAACATTTCGCGTCACCGCATATGGAATCGCCTCAAGGCGCCGGGCGGTGGTCAATCCCACAAGTCCGTCAAGTTTGCCGAGCTGCGATGAGAGTCCACTTTTCTCAGGATTGTAGAGTGGCCAGCTCGTGCGTTCCGTGCGGCGCTCGATGTCGCGCCAGATGCCGAGCCCAAACCGGTTTTGTGCCGAGCGCGCATATCGGAGCTGTGACAAGGGAATCTCGAATTCGGCGGTCCATCCGAGCGAGTCGACCAGAGTGCCGACGTCCCATACGCCGTTCCAGCTGATGTCCTCGTTGCCGTCGTTGCTCATCGAGTAGTCGCGCTTTACACCGTCCGGATTCACTGCGAACACGTAGCCGCTTCGCTCGTCGTTGTACGAGTCGATCATGATCTTGACCTGGTCGGACGGACCACGCACGTCGCGACGCGATAGCGCGCGCATGATGCTGTCGGGGTGCGGATCGAACATGCGTACGAAGATGTAGAGGTTCCTTTCGTCGTATGCGACGCGGAACTCGGTGCGCAGTGTTGGGTCGACGTCCACCCGCGGCTGGAACTGCCTGAATGCGGTAGACCTCGGTGCTCGTGTCCAGACGCCCTCTGAATCGCGCCCATCGATCGAGATGGTCTCTTCGGCTCGGACTGCGGTAGCAGTCGAAACTCCGGCTGAAGCGCTGTCGCGCACGTTGGCAGGAGCACCCTGGAGGGTTGCGGCTAGTAATGCGGGAAGAACTGCAACGGGGAAAGACAGCATTGGGAATCTCTGTAGTGGCTCGAGTCTCCCCTTGGACAATCCCGCGGCAGGACTGGTTTGGAATGCTTACTATTTCCATACACACCTTTCAGCGTGAGTTGATGATACAGCGCGCTTTCGCTCTACTAATTACCACGCTGCTTACGGCGCCCGCTCTGGCGATATCCCAGCAGCCCGGCGGCGAACGGCTTTTCTACGTTACAAGTTCGCCCGACGCCATCGCCAGCTTCGAGAAGAATGCGCGAAGTATCTCCATCGCCGGCCCGCAAAGCTATCGCGTTGATGCGGAAGGAAACCTGACCGGACAGGTGCCCGCATCGATTCTCGCGATTGCAAAAACGCACAAGGTTCCGGTTATGCCGCTGATAGTAAACCCGGGTTGGAACCTGGAGCTTTTCCATAAGCTGGTGAACAACTCTGCCGCTCGTGCAAGGATGATCGCGTCGATGGTTTCGCTCGGAAAGCAGCATGGCTTCTGGGGGTGGCAGTTCGATTTCGAGCAAATACACGTGAATGACCGTGATTCGTTATCGCGCTTCTATCGCGAAGCCGCGGACGCGCTGCATGCGAACGGCATGAAAATCTCGATCGCCGTGTATCCGGATCCAGGCGACCTGCAGAACGCATCAGAGTATCACACTTGGCTGTGGGAATATCTCGTAGGTGCGTATGACCTGAAGGCGCTCGCCGATGCGGGCGACTTCATTACTGTCATGACGTATCTGCAGCATACACCGCGCACCCCGCCTGGTCCGGTTGGCGGCCTGCCGTACATGGAGCGTGTGATTCGGACGGCCCTCGCTCAGGGCGTGGCGCCGAACCAGTTGTCGCTCGGCATCGCATTCTATTCGATGCACTGGCGAACTGAATGGAGCACCGAACGCAAGGGATACAGCTGGGGACGCGGCCTGGGTTGGCCGGCGGTCACTGATCTCGTGCAGAAAGCGGGCGCCACACTGCAATGGGATGCGGTTCAGGGCGCGTCCCAGGCGCGGTGGGAGCAGAACGGCGTTTTCGAATACGCCTGGATCGAGGATGCCACCGCACTTGCGCCAAAACTCGGATTGCAGAAACGTTACGGCCTTCGGGGCATCTCGGTCTGGCGTATCGGCCAGGAGGACCCGCGAGTTTGGACGCAGTTTGCACCCGACTAATCGCCGATCCCGACGCCTGATTCAATCGTCGAAAGGACCTGCCTTATTTCGCCGCACCGATCAATACGAATGCCATGACGCAGGGTGTCGTATTGCCGTTGCGCCACGCGTGCCGCGTACCATTCTGCACGACACAGTCCCCCTGCTTCAGGCTCACCTTCGCACCGTCGTCGAGCTCCAAGGTGATCTCGCCGGAAATGACGACGCCATAGTCGACGGAATCTGTCGTATGCATCCCCGAGTCCTGCAGTTCCATCGCTTCGGCGAGCCCCGGAGCCTTGATCAGGTACTCGCGGCGAAATGCCTCTTGATCGAAAGGACGAGTGCTGGCACCCGGAAACTGAACGATACGAAAGCGCGTACCGCCGGGGCCCGGTACGAAGGATTTCATCGTTGTTGTGAGGTCGACAGGAGCGACCGGCAGAGTTGGGATCGTTTCGGTCGCCCACACCTCTACCAGCGCCAACCCCGGAAGTGTTTCGGTAGTGACAATGCGTGGCGACATACCGTTATCTACGATGACTGCCTTACCGGCGTCGTCTTTCCCTGTTACAACGCGGCGTAACTTCGTGATCGACTCGCTTTGTGCCAACGAGACGGCGAACGGACGCGCGAATGCGGTCAACGATGCCAATACGCCGAGACCTAAAAAGCTTCGACGAGTTCGTGTTTGCATTTGACGCTGCATGACGGAGTCCTCAAAATTGTTCGTATGAGTATCACGGGATATGAAGTACAATCGCGCAGCGAAAAGATGTGGTACCAGGAGGCTTGCCGCTAACGGCCAGGCTGTTGAAGCGGGTGTCAGGCGGCCGCCCTTATCGTCAGCGGATGCACGAAAGCGCCGTCGACACAGGCGGGCGCCACTGAGCGTGAAGAACTGGTGGGTGCGTGGCGCTCAAAGATCACCTTTCAAAGTGGTACGTTGGCCGGGATGAAGGATCTCGAATTCCTGTATTCATACAACGCCGGCGGTACCATGACGGAATCGTCGAACTACGACGAGGCTGCCAATTACGCTGTCAAACGATGGCCGGACGTATGCGTCGTCAATCAAGCTGGATACGTTCGAGCAGGGCCGGCGCATCGGTTGCTGGCGGTGGCACAGGCACAGGAGCGGGAACACGAATCGTGTTCCAGGCGGCTTAAGAAGGAACCGAGTCTGGACATATGAGCAATAAGGTACGACTCCGGAACGTCGAACCCGACGATCTCCCGATCTTTTATGAGCAACAGCTCGACGCTGACGCTACGCGCATGGCGGCCTTTCCCTCCCGCGACCGCGAAACATTCGATTCCCATTGGGCGACGAACATCCTCGGCAACCCGGCTGCTGTTACGCAGACGATTATCCTGAACGACAAGGTCGCGGGCAACATCGGAAGCTGGCCGCATGAAGGTGTTCGACTCGTCGGCTACTGGATCGGGAAAGAGAATTGGGGCAAGGGTGTGGCGACTCAGGCTCTTGCTGCTTTCCTTCACATCGTGACAGAGCGACCGCTCCACGCGCACGTCGTCAGACACAATGTCGGATCGATCCGCGTCCTGGAAAAGTGCGGATTCATCCTCGAGCGTGAGGAGAGCGACGACCTGGGTGGTGAGGGCGTAGCTGAAATTCTGTTCGTACTCCGTTGAAGCCGCACTCGCGCACTGAGGTGCCTGGCTCCGCAGAGTACACGCACTCTGGAGAAGCAATGCCAAATAACGTTTCACCGATGATTCACGTGCCGGATGTTCGCGCTACCGTTGACTGGTACGAACGCATCGGCTTCCGCGTTCTGGAAACGTTCGGCAACGGCGCCGATGGCCTGAGTTTCGGTATCCTCGCTTTCGGTGACAGTCGCGTGATGTTCAATCAGGGCGGAAGCGCGAGTACGGCGCCGCGACGCGAGGTAGATCTCTATGTCTATACCGACGATCTCGAGCAGTACTACGCGCAGCTCCATGAACTCATCCCCATCGTGGAACCACTTCGCGATACCGATTACGGGATGCGCGAGTTCGTCGTGCGCGACTTGAATGGCTTCTGGATCACCTTCGGCCGTGACGTGTAACTGTTTGCTTGTGGCAGGCAGCCGGCGAAAAACCTGACCGGAAAAATTCGATCGCTCACAATCGTCAACGACCGCCGAGTCCGAGAACTTCCAGTAGTCCGGGCCCCGTCGACCATCTTTCGACGATGCGTCCTTCCTTGAATCGGTAGATCGTGATCGACGTCATCTCCACCGTTTTTCCCGTCGGCGGATGCCCAAATAGAGGACCGGTAAAGGTGCCGCGCGCGGAGATGCGGGCCGCGACCCGGCCATCTTCCGCGATCACGTCATAAACTATGTGAACAGTGTCGGGAAAGGCCGTGTATATCTCCCGGAAAGCCCGCCGCAACGCGTCGAGGCTATTCGCACCGCTGCGAGCCGTGACGGATCGTGATCGACGTAGTCGGGATCATAATAGCGATCCACAACATCGAGCCGGCCGGCATCCATCTCGGCGAGCAGACTCGTGACCAGCGCCTTGTTGGTTTCAGAGGTGAACATGGAAAATCCCCGGGTGTCAGAGATTTGTCTGCCAATAACCAACGTCTACCCAGCGACCCAGCTTGAAGCCGACTTCCCTGAAGTGCGCAACCTTCTCCATACCGAAGCGTTCGTGCAAAGCGATACTGGCGGCATTGGGCAGTGCGATGCCGCCTATGACGGCGCGGATTCCTTTACGGCGCAGCCGCTCGAAGAGTGCACGATAAAGGGCGGAGCCAATGCCCCGGCCGAAATATTCTTGCTTGAGATACACTGTGGATTCGACAGAGAACCTGTATCCGGGCCGGGCCCTCCAGGGCGTGGCATACGCGTAGCCAGCGATGTCGCCATCATGTTCAGCCACGAGCCATGGCAAGCCGCACTCCACGATGGCAGCTGCACGCTGACCTATCTCAGTGCCGGACACCGGCTCTTCTTCGAACGTGATGGCGGTATCAGCGATATAGTGATTGTAGAGACGCGCAACGACTTCGTGATCACCCGGTTGGATGTCACGCACGATCACGTGCAATGGTGACGACAAGCGATCGAGTTCGAGCAACATTGCCACTGCTGTCTCCGGACAGGCTCCTCGCAACTCTTCAGACTTCCCAAGCTCGGGAGGCAGCGACTTCCTCGCCGCCGCTGCGAACCCGAATCGAGCAAAGAAATCGCTGGCCGTTTCGGTCAACAGGACCAAACGGCGTACCCCAAGCTCTCGAGCAAGCTTGATGGTGGCCTCCGTCAGGTTCCGACCAAGGCCGGTACCGCGCAACTGAGGCGTCACCGCTACCGAGCGCAACAGCGCTGCGTTGCCGTAACACTCCAAACCTGCGCAGCCGACGATCGACGTTTCTGCATCTGCGACGAGGAACTGGTGGAAGTGCTCAGGCACCCCGGCTAACGGGAGCTTTGCCGCGTCGAGTAGCGCGCAAACTCCGGCAAGGTCCGACGGTCTCGCTGAGCGAATCTTCATGGAGGTCCGTGCTTACCTGCGCCGGTGCCGCGCCTTGGGCGTTTCGTCGTGCTGCCGACCGTGAGAGCGTTCAAATCGTCGAGTTCGAAGTCTGAGTAAGCCGACAACAGCTTCTGCAGTGCGACCGAGACGCGCGCACGATCGGCAGCGCCGAGGCGCGAGAACACCGCCGCGATCTGCGCATCAAGGGCACGTTCGAACTCTCGATGCAGCTTTTTTCCCTTGGGAGTCAGGGTGAGGGCGACTGCGCGCCGGTCATCCGGATCAGCCATGCGCAAGACAGCTCCGTCGTCCACCAGTTGGTCCACCGCGCGGTGCAATGTATCCAGTATCCTTGTCGTCGACAACAGTTGCGAACAGCAACCAAAATCCTTTTCCCCTCAGCTGCCTGCATGCGAGCATGCCGTAGTCGTCAAAGATGCAAACGTTACGGAGAGTATGCGTAACGACCAAGCAAACCGAGTCGATCGCAAGACGTCCAATCGTCCCGCGCCATTGCTTCCCCGTGTTGCCTGCCCGACCTTGAGTAATGCCCCGCGGCAACGAACGACCGGCCGTCCTCGACCGTGCGCGCGCTCACTACGCCGCGCATGAATGGCGAGACGCGTTTGATGCATTCCGCGCCGGCGCTGAACAGGCGCCGCTCGACGTCGACGATCTCGAAGCGTTGACGTGGTGCGCTGCGCTCATCGGTCGTGATGAGGAGTTCTTCGAGGCTCTCGATCAACTCTATCATCTTCACAAGGCGTCGGACGCGCCCACGCGAGCCGCGTTCTATGCTTTCTGGATCGGTTTCCGTTCAATGTCACTCGGTGAGATCGCACGGGCGACAGGATGGTTCGGACGCGCTCAGCGGCTGGTGGAGCGCGTCGACACTCCGTGTGTCGAGGAGGGATACCTCCTGCTGCCGCTTTCCGTACGGCACCTTCGCGAACGCGACTTCGAAGCTGCGGCGTTAACAGCGGCCGCCGCGGCGACGATCGGCGAGTCCTTCGATGACGCGGATCTCGTGGCACTCGCGCGCGACCTCGAGGGTCGCGCGCTCATTCGCTCAGGTCAAGTCGATCGCGGCCTCGCTTTGTTCGACGAGGGCATGCTCGCGGCAACCTGCGGTGAACTTTCGCCGCTAATCACGGGCCTGCTCCTCTGCTCGGTGATTTCCAGTTGCAAGCGTGTATTCGCCTGGGAGCGCGCGCGCGAGTGGACTGCCGCGCTCGCAACATGGTGCGACGAACAGCCGGATCTCGTCACATTTCGCGGCGCATGTCAGGTGCACCGTTCGGAAGTTCTCCAACTCGCTGGGAGGTGGGCCGAGGCACTCGTGCAGGTGGAGCGAGCGGTCGTCGAACAAGAGGACATCGATCGTGAGGCCGCCGCTGCTGGACGCTACCTGCAAGGCGAGCTGCACCGGCTGCGCGGTGAGTTCGACAACGCCGATGCGGCATTGGCTCACGCGGCGCGCCTCGGCCGTGAGCCGCAGCCCGGCCTCGCCCTGCTGCGAATGGCACAGGGCCGCGCCGACGTCGCATGGAGCGGCATCCAGCGAGCGCTTGCAGAACAGTTGGACCCTCTGGTACGCGCGCAGCTGCTCCCCGCCGCTGTTGAGATCGCGCTTGCGGTGGATGACTCCGTCGCGGCGATTGCGTACTGCGACGAGCTCGAAGAGGCTGCGCGTAACTGCCACAGCGCGAGCCTCGAGGGAATCGTCGCGTTTGCACGCGGACTGACTCACCTTGCCGCGAACGACGCACAGGCGGCGCTTGGTCCGCTACGTCACGCGCACTTTTCATGGCAACACATCGGGGCTCCGTACGAGGAAGCGCGGGTGCAGGTCGCACTGGCGCGTGCATGCGATGCGCTTGGCGACGCCGAGGGGGCTGCTCGCGCACTTAGCGCGGCGCGAGAAACGTTTGCGCGGCTGGGCGCAGCATCCGACCTTGCGGCACTCGACCTTGCGGCACTTGACGCCGCGCAAACGCCACGCGATCAAACGGACGCGCTGTCGCCCCGCGAGCTGCAAGTGCTTCGCCTCGTCGCCACCGGCATGACCAATCGCGCTATTGCCGCCGAGCTCGCGTTGAGCGACAAGACAATCGAACGGCATGTCAGCAACATCTTCACGAAGATCAACGTGAGAACGCGCACCGCTGCAGCGGCTTATGCGTATGAGGACGGCCTCATCGGCCAGAAGAAACCCGGCGATGGGTGATATCACCCAGTTGCTCGTCGTTATGGCTGGTCAATTTTCCCGATGCGAGGTTGAGCAGTGCCACGCACCTTGAAGGTGAAGTCAGACACCGACACAAGGAGCGATCATGACTGCGCAACGCACAGCAGTTACCAACATGAGTGGAGGTGCGACCGTCGGAACACCGAGCGCCCCACTCGACGTCATCGTGATTGGTGGTGGTCAGACTGGGCTCGTTGTCGGCTACCATCTGCGTCGCCACAACCTTCGATTCCTCATCCTCGACGCGAGTGAGCGGATTGGCGATGCGTGGCGCAATCGCTGGGATTCGCTGCGCCTCTTTACACCTGCGCGATTCTCGGCACTTGACGGCATGCGTCAACCCTCCGCTGGCAATGAACTACTCCCTAAGGACGCGATGGCAGACTACCTCGAGGCGTATGCGTCGCGCTTCGAGCTCCCGGTGTTGAGCGGTGTGAGGGTCAAGCGCCTGTCGCGGAAGGATGGGCGCTTCGTGGTGGAGTCGAATGGCCGCATCCTGGAAGCCTCGCAGGTCATCGTGGCGACCGGCTCGTGGCAAGTTCCACGCGTTCCGGAGTTCGCTGGCGAGTTGCACCCGTCGATCCGACAGATGCACTCGATCGACTACCGGAATCCGTCGCAGCTGCAGCCGGGAAGCGTGCTTCTGGTGGGCGCGGGCAATACGGGGTCGGAGCTCGCGATGGAGCTGGCGCGTTCGCATCACGTCTATATGTCGGGTCGCAGCACCGGTGAGATACCGTTTCGCATCAACGGCACGATCGGGCGTCACCTTGTCCGGTTTGTGCTGCGCTTCCTGTTCCATCGCGTACTGACAATCGGGACGCCAATCGGGCGCCGTGCACGGCCGAAGATCATCGTCGGCGGAGGACCGCTCATTCGCGTAAAGGCGCGCGACCTGGCCGCTGCCGGCGTCGAGCGCACCCCGCGCACCAGCGGCGTCGACAGCGGACTTCCCAAGCTCGAGGACGGGCGCCTGCTCGATGTCGCGAACGTGATCTGGTGCACCGGGTTCCATCCTGGCCTGTCATGGATCGATATGCCGATCCTTGACGCGCATGGTGAGCCGCGGCATGAGGGCGGGGTAGTTTCCAGTGCGCAGGGTCTCTACTTCGTAGGGCTTCACTTCCTGTATTCGCTCTCATCCGAGATGATTCACGGCGTGGGTCGCGATGCGGAACGGATCGCAAAACTCGCGTCAGAGCGTTCGCAGACGACTGCCGTAACCAGCAACGTCGCTCAAGGAGCCGACGCGCTTGCCCACCCCCTCCATTCGCTCCGCTCGCCTTTTATCTGACTCGCTTACAGCTTGGCTAGACGATGTGCGGCTCCCAATTGAGTAAATGAGATAATGTCATGAAGCAACCGAGTCTCCGACCTCCTATCTGCGTGCGACGCGATTTTTCAAGTCGATGCGTTCCACAATGACAAAGCGCTCAGGCGGCAAGTTGCGACTTGTGAGTCTCGCTATCTCAGCGGTCCTGGTGCCATCTGCAGCGATGAGCCAGCGTCCTTTGCCGGATATTGCCTCCATCGATCAAATAGTTCGGGTTCAGGTCGACAGTGGCTTTAGTGGAGTAGTTCTCGTCGCGCACGGTCATTCGGTACTTCTGGATCGCGCGTATGGACCCCCGTCCGAGCGTTTGAGCGCACGGTCCGCATTCTGGATCGCTTCAATGACAAAAAGCTTCACGCCTGCTTCCGTGTTGCGATTGCAGGAAGAACGCCGCCTGCATCTCACTGATTCAATCATTCGGTTTTTTCCCGATGCACCTCCGGACAAGCGGCGATAACGATCCATCAGTTGCTGACACATACATCCGGCCTGGGAGGCGAGTATACCGGCGGCGGAATCGTGGACCGGTCGCGTGCGGTCAAATCAATCCTTGCTCAGGATCTCGTGTATCAACCTGGAAGGGGCTACAAGTATGGCGGCGATAATTATGAGCTGCTCGCGGCGATCATAGAGGTCGCGTCGGGCGAGCCATGGGAAGACTATGTGCAGAGGCGCCTCGTCGGCCCGGCGAACCTCCGGGACGTAGGCTATGGTTATGGCGTGCGCGTCTATACCATGAACGGCCAGATAGTCGAAGTGATGTACTCTGGCAGTGGGGACAACGACCATACCGGAATTGTCCGCACTCTTCGCTCGGGACTGACGGTGATCGTTCTTTCGAATGCGGGTCATCGCGGAGGCACCACCTGGAGCTCATACGTTGCTCGTCAACTCGCCACACGAGAATGATCCGCCGGAGAAGGCAGCCTCCGGAAGGTGCTCGCGGGTTTTTGAGTCGAACTTTCCAAGTGGCAATAAGCACGGTGTTGAAGTAGATCAAGTTCTATTGTATCGATGCCTGGCCTCCCGGAGGATAGACGCGTGACTCATGTGCTCGGCTGGGTATTCCTTACGTTCATGATCGCACCAGCGACCTCCGTCGCACAGACTGGCGATATCTCCGGAAACGTGTTCGTTGACTCGAATCACAATGGCATCGCCGATCGCGGAGAACGTGGTGTCGCCCGGGTCGTGGTGTCGAATCAGGACGCAGTGGTCACAACTGATGCGTTCGGCAGTTATCGGCTGCCGCGCGGAGCAACTGGAGTCATCTTCATCTCGGTACCGGACGGCTACCAGGTGAAGCGTGGTTTCTGGCGCAGCGTGAGCGACACGACCAGAACTGTCGATTTTGCGGTCTCACCAGTCACGGTGCCGAAGACGTTCGCCTTCATCCACGCGTCGGACACTCACATCGCACAGGCAGTTCTCTCCAGAACGCAGCGCCTTCGCGCGCTTGCCGATTCTCTCACCCCGGCGTTCGTTCTCATCACAGGCGATCTGGTACGGGATGCGCTGCGCGTGGGGGAGCCGGAGGCTGCCGGTTATTACGAATTGTTCGCTCGTGAGATGGCGCTTTTCAGAAGCCCGGTGTGGACCATCCCCGGCAATCATGAAATCTTCGGGATCGAGCGAGACAGGTCAAACGTCGCCGTGACGCATCCATTATATGGACGCAAGATGTATCGCCACTATCGCGGCCCCGACTACTACTCATTCAACTACGGAGGAGTTCATTTCGTCGGGCTCAATTCGGTGGGCATCGACGACAAGTGGTATTACGGACAAGTCGACAGTGCCCAGCTTGCATGGCTCGAGCGCGATCTCGCTATGGTCCGGCCGGGAACGCCGGTTGTGACATTCAACCACATTCCCTTCTTCTCATCATCCGAGATATTGGGGGGCTACGTGGAAGAGTCCCTTGCCCCGACGCTCATCACTGTCAATGGCAAGACGACATTTCGCCACGTTGTGTCCAATGCCGGCGAGGTCCTCGCGCTCCTTCGCAAACAGCGGCATGTACTCGCGCTCGGCGGACACATCCACGCGAGTGAACACATAGTGTACGAGGCTGACAAGGTCAGGACGATGTTCCACCAGGCTCCAGCGATTGTCGGCCCGAGGAGCTCATCGGGAATGCAATTCCCCTCAGGTTTCACGCTCTATACAGTGCGCGATGGAGTAGTCGACGGGGGACGGTTTGTTTCACTCGGGCTGGATCCGCGGACCGACACCCCTCTATGAATCGCCGCTCGCTGATTCAAATCCTTATTGGCGTCATCGCGTCACTGGCGGCCCTGACTGTTGTTACCGCCGTTCGTGAGGACAGATGTCTCGATGCCGGCGGAAAATGGGTAGCTGCTACCCGAGCATGCGTGGGGCCGGACGGTCCCCTCCCGGTTAGCCGTGGCTCAGATGTGATCCTTGCGATTGCGATCGGCTTGGTGATCGCATTCATGCTGTATCGGGCGTCAACGTTTGCTCAGGCTCGAACATCGCGGCCATCAACCTGACATGCCCACTCCAGGCGCGAAGGCACAGGAGCGTGATGTCGCGAGGCGACGTGGGTAGGAGGACAATGGTCACCCAACCAGCTCGCACGATCGCCAGGATCCTGATGATCGCGTGTCTGCTTCCTGCCACCACACTCGGCGCGCAACCATCTGCCGATCGCGTGCGTCGCGCGGCCGACAGCCTCCTCGAGGCGCTCCACGCACGCGGTGACTTCAATGGTGCCGTCGTGCTGGGTCGCGGCGGCAGGGAGATTTATGCCCGGGGCTTCGGCATGGCGAATGTTGCGGCTGGAGTCCAGTTCACGCCCGACACACCAGCGGACGGCGGCTCGATCGCCAAGACTCTAACCGCGGCTGCGGTTCTCATGCTCGAGGACGAAGGCCGGCTCCGTCTCGACGATCCTGTACAGCGATACGTTCCGGAGTATCCTCACGCCGCGACGCGCGTGCGCGACCTTCTCACTCATTCGGGCGGCCTTCCCGAAGCGGATTACAACTTCTTCGAGGGACTGGTGCCTTCCGATCGCGTGAAGACTACCGAAGGTTTCCTCGAAGTGCTACGCGCGCGCCGTGTCGACCCAGCCTTTCCGCGCGGCACTCTATTTCGTTACAGCAACCTCGCTTTCGATGTCGCAGCGTTGGTCGTCGAGCGCGTCTCAGGTCAGTCATGGGAGGGATTCCTGCGGCAGCGCGTGTTCGTGCCACTTGGGATGGGTAATACGTTCCTTCGCCCCGCGATGCTCGCGGATTGGTCGGGCGTGCGCACACTGAGCTACCGCCGGTCGGGCGACACCCTCGCGCTGCACGATGTGTTCGACAACGAGGGATTCTACGGCGGCTCGAACCTCTACTTCTCCGCACGCGACCTCCATCGCTGGAGCCGCTCGTTTTACACACGGCCCGTGCTGAGCAAACGAGCGCTCGCCCGCGGTGCTGCTGCCTTGACGCTAACGGAAGCACAGGGCGACGCCGGAGGGGCATCGGCGCTCAACCTTCTCAGTTGGTATTACCACCCGCGGTCCCGGCGTTACCACTACCCCGGCTCCCACCAGGGTTTCTGGGGGTCAGTGTACCGGGACGAAGACCGCGACTATTCGATCATCTACCTTAGCAACAACAGCATTCCTCAGTGGCTCAGGCCGATGCTGACGCGCGCACTCATCGACATCATGGAAGGGCGCAAGCCGGCATCAGTTGCACGGCCGCCATACGCCGAGCTACACGCTTCGGACATCGCTGCCGTGGCGGGACGTTACGCGGCGAGCCGCGTTGGGAGCGTGACGCTGTCGGTGCGCGAAGACCGCGTTTTCGCACGCATTGGCCGCGGGATTGAGTATCCAGCATTCCCGGTGGGCGATGGACAGCTCTATGTGCCAGGTCTCGACGTGTGGCTCGGATTCTCCAACCTTGTCGATGGCGAATCGCCCGGCAGTCGCTCGGACGGCGCACAAGTTGGATACAAGAGACTGATATGGCTCTCAATATTCGAAGTGAGCGACGGGAGGCGCGAACAGTAGCCGTCTGCCCCGGAGGCAGCCGCCATACACCATGACTCCCCTGATCATCCAGCTTGTTGCATGGATCGGCTTCTGGTTCGCCGGCGTCACCGGGCTGTTCCCAGCTGCCGGCACGTCCGTCGGTGCTCTTCGATTTGCACTCGCCGTCATGTTCGGATTCACAGCACTGTCGCACTTCCTCCCGTCCACGCGCGCCGATCTTGTAAGGATGGTGCCACCGGTGCTTCCCGCCGCTGGTCTCCTTGTGTCACTTACCGGGCTGCTCGAGCTTGCGGGCGCGATCGGACTCCTGCTTCCGGAGTTGATCGGCCTCGCTGCGCTCGCTCTGACGGCTCTGCTTGTAGCGCTCTTCCCTGCGAACATCCACGCCGCGCGCGCCGGGCTTGCCATCGCCGGGCGACGGGCCATGCCGCTCCATCTTCGACTGCCGCTGCAGCTTTTCTGGATCGCGTGCCTACTCTGGGTGGCGGCGACGCACCGAGGCTGGTGATTGACTCGGGACTTACGTCCCGATGCCTATTTAGTGGGAGCGGTGTCGGGATTGACGACGAGCATCAACCCGCGAAGTGTTCTCGCGACATCCCTGGAGCCGACGAAAACTTTTACTACGTCGTGCAACCACACGGTTTGGCCATCGGCAGCGATGGCGCGATACACGAAGTCATGATCGCGGCATCTGCCCGTGGCTAGAGCGCAGAATGCGATGGCATCGTTGCGATCGTCAGTATGGACCACAGTATCTGCCCAGAACGTCGGCTCGGTCGTCCACCTGCTCACCGGATACCCCAGAATCTCCTCCGCGGAATCGCTCACATAGGAGAAATGGAACGTCAGTGCGTCGCCCTCCCACACAATGAATCGGCGGCCAGGCAAAAGCTGCTCGGCGCGGGTCACGACTGACTCCATCGTGTCGCTATCCGAGCCCAACGCCTGACAGACGCGTGCGAAAAGGTCCGACCCGGCGAGAGTATCAGTTGAGAGCACAAGTTTATCCGTAGAAGAACTGGACAGACCCGAAGCAAGTCATGGGCCGCTACGGTTTTGCGGTAAAAGCGCCATAATTTGAGGCGATTGAAAACGGCGGTAGCTGGTTTCCATTGAAATGCGCTCATACCGAGAGATCGAACTGTGTCCGGAAGCTCATATCGAAGTTGGGAGACCTTAACGATCGCTTCGCCCAGTGGTGACATTGTCGTCGCCACAAAGCCGGGGGTCTTTGCCTATGGCCAGGTGGACTCGTCCGCTGTTCTGCTGGCAACGCATGTCGGTGTAGAGCAGGGTGGAATGGCAGTCGTGATGGGCTGTGGCAACGGATTCGTACCCGCGGCCCTCGCGCGAAGCAGACGCTTCAGCCGGACCGTTTGCTCCGATCGCAACATCTTGTCGGTCGAAGCAACAACGAGAACTCTCGCCGCCAACAACACTTTGAATACCGAGGTCGTCGCCCAGCACGGCGCGTTCGGCGTAGTCGGCGATTCGTCCACAGACACGGTCGCTATTCGCGTCCCGCACGAGAAGGTCGCATTTGTTCAGCTACTATTCGATGCGTTCCGCGCGCTGAAGGGGGGTGGAACCTGTTACGTCGCAGGCGCCACAAACGAAGGCATCAAATCGGCGGGCAGGTTGCTCGAGCGTGTGTTTGGGAATGTCGTTCTCGTCGCCTACGCAGGCGGGAGCCGAATATTCTCCGCGAGGAAGACTTCGAACACACCGTTCGACGACTCTGTATTTGAGAGCCCGTTCACGTCATTCGATTCTTTTCGCGAATTGAGCGTGACCCTTCGCAGCCATGATCTGAAACTGTTTTCCAGGCCCGGCGTTTTTTCCTGGGATCATCTCGACGAGGCCACCGAGGTTCTTGCCGATCAGATCGAAATTCGATCAGGGGAATCGATTCTCGATCTTGGCTGCGGAAGCGGGCCTCTCGGAATCGTCGCATCGATGTTGAGCGGCGGCGCACCTTTGGTCATGCTCGATTCCGATGTCGAAGCTGTGCGCTCAGCCCAAAAATCAGCAGAGGCTGCCGGAATCGAAAATTTCCGCGTGTTGCCGAGTGATATCGCAGGTGCGGTTTTCGAAGAAGAGTTCGACGTAGTCGTCACCAATCCCCCTTTTCACGTTGGCAAGCAAACCGAGCTCAGCGTCCCGATTCAGTTCATCAAGGATTCGTGGGACGTCCTCAAGCCGGGGGGACGGCTTTTCCTCGTTGCTAACCGAACGCTTCCGTATGAACTGCCGATCAGGGAACGATTCGGCCACGTGTCACCGGTTCACGACGGACGCCGATTCAAGGTTCTTTCCGCGACTAAGCGCTAGCCAGTCCCAGCAGTCGTCGCTGATCGGGAGAAATGACGCGCCATTCTCCGGCGGCGAGGTCGCCAAGCTGAAGGTTTCCGATTGCCGTGCGGCGAAGCGAGACGACGTGATTGCCTACTGCGGCGAACATCCGGCGCACCTGGTGATACCTGCCTTCCGTGAGCGTCACTCGGACATGCCGATGGCCGATCACTTCGAGCTCGGCCGGCTCGAGTGGCTCTGTTTCCGACTCGAGCACCATCGTCCCGCTCGCGAATCTGCTCACTTCGGTCCCCGTGAGGTCATTTGCGAGCTCGGCTTCATACACCTTCGGCAGATGTGTCCGCGGCGAAGTGATGCGATGATTCACCTGACCATCGTCAGTCAGGAGCAGCAGGCCTGATGTCTCGAGGTCCAGTCGGCCGATGGGCGCCATTACCGGAGATCGAACGCGGAAGCGCTCGGGGAGCAACTCGTAGATGAGGCGCTCGCTGCCACGAGTAGAGCAGACATAACCGATTGGCTTGTGCAGAATGAGGATACTTCCCGGCGCCGGATCGAGTTGTTCGCCGTCAACGAATATATGCTCGTGGGCGACAACATCCCCTTCTTTCAGTTCACTTCCATCCGCTCCCGTCACCCGGCCATCGTCGAGCATGCGCGTGACTTCACGCCTGCTGCCATAGCCGAGGTTTGCGATGTATTTCGCCAGCTTCACTGTGAGCTCATTCCGGGAGATTGATCATGTCGGGCATTTTTGACAGGTCCGCCATCGGGCTATGGCGGCAGGCGTTACAATCTGATATTAAACAATGAAATGTTTGTGCGCGGTTCGACAGGATGGTGCACTCATCACCAGCATCGCGAGGCTAGGGCGACACAGTATGGGAAAGACCTGTCTGTACTTCAAGCGTCTGGCGGACCTCGATGTAAGTGTCCTCGAGGCACTCATTGCCGGATCAGTTGCCGAAGTCAGGCGCGTGTATCCGTGACTATGGTTCGAAAGGCATTGTACGCGACGACGCGTCTCGCTCTTCTCCTGACTCTGTCGGCGACCGTATCGGCCGCACAATCAGCGGCTGTCCAGAATCCAGTGCGACTGTTTCTCGACTGTCAGTACGAGTGTGACATGGAGTTCACGCGAACAGAAATACCGTGGGTCGATCACGTGCGTGACCGCGCTGATGCCGACGTGCACGTCCTGGTCACAACGCGATCAACGGCTGCAAGCGGGCGCGAATTTACGCTTACGTTCATTGGTCTCAAGGAATTTGCCAGTCTTGGGGATACCATCACTGTTGTCTCCCTCGAGTCGGAGTCGCAGGACGTACGCAGGCGAACTGTGACTGAAGCGGTGAAGCGCGGACTTCTGCGATACGCCGTGCGCCGCCCTGGGAGCGAGAAGCTCACGGTAGGCTACGCTGCGACCGAAGGCACTGCCGCCGCCGCGCGTGCGCGCGACCGGTGGGACCTGTGGGTCTTTCGCACGCGCGCCAACGTCTACCTCAATGGCGAAGAAAGCTCGCGCTCGACGGAACTGTACGGCTCGGTCTCGGCCAACCGGATCTCGCCTGACTGGAAGGCTAACATCTCGCTGGACGGAAACTACGGCGAGAACAGGTTCACGTTTCAGGATGGGACGAAGTTCAACAGCTATAGCCGCGGCTACGGAGTTAGACAACTCGTCGTAAAGAGCCTGGGGCCGCATTGGTCTGCAGGACAGCGTGCGTCGATATCGGCGTCAACTTTTCAAAACACGAAGCTCGCGTTCCGTTTCGCGCCCGCAGTGGAGTACAACGTTTTCCCATATGAGCAATCGACCAGGCGTCAGCTCCGTCTGCAGTACTCGATCGGGGCAACGCATTACCGTTACGAGGACACTACGATCTTCAACCGGATCAGCGAGACTCGCGGTGATCACTCCCTGCTTGCCTCGCTCGACACGCGCCAGCAGTGGGGCTCGATCAGCATCTCTCTGGTCGGTTCCGCGCTGCTCGACGATCCCGCCAAACACAGTATCAATCTCAACCCGGAGTTCGATCTTCGCCTGATACGTGGACTGAGCCTCAACCTGTTCGGTCACGTGTCGCGGCTGCGAAACCAGCTGTATCTGGCGAAGGGTGGAGCAACGGATGAAGAGGTTCTGCTCAGGCGCCGACAACTCGCGACGTCATACCAGTATTTCGTCGGTGCCGGGCTGTCATACACTTTCGGCTCCATATACAACAATGTCGTCAACCCGAGATTCGGGAACGCGGCGGGGAACTAGGCACTAGTTTCGCAGCATCATCCACCGCGACATCAACCCCGACTGCATCAGCAGTTGATATAGTTGACCAGTGACGTCAGTTCGTTCGAGTGAAAGAGCTTGCCCCGCCATGTCGCGAGCACGTCGTGTAAATCGGCGCAGACGGCGAGGCTTCGCGAAACACGTTAACAACCCCCACTGTGCCGGCTAGCCTGCCAGTCGGCTTATCGAGGGTCAGTGACCGTGTAGCCGTCAGGTCCACGAAGAAGAGCCGGTTTCCAGCACGCGGCGCCTCCTGAAACGTGAAGCGATCGATAATGGTGATCTCGCCCGCAGCGTTGATTGTTCCGATCCCAGGGTCGTCAGAAGACCCGACCTCAGTGAGCCTGACCACTCCAGCGGTTTGTTCGATCCGAACCGCGTAGGAGAGAGCGAATGCCTCGAGGATCACCGTCCCACCTGAAGGCAGCTGGCTGGGAGTACAAGTCACGGCCGGGACCGACTCGGAAAGCATATAGTTGCCCGCAATGTTCGGAATAGCGGGCGAGGAAGGACCGGGCCTCGGATCCGAACTTTCTCCGCATCCGGCGGTTCCAATCACAAGAAGGAGTAGAACGACCCTTTGCGGGGGGAATCGATTCGAATTTCTGGGCATTGGCCTCATCTGCGTCAATTGTTTGCGAATTGCGCCACCGTATGTGCACTTTAGGAAGACAGGCTAACGTAAAAGCATCAAAGCCCCATCAAATGCCTATCAAAAGGGCGACGAGCTATAGAAATGTTTCGACTCGAAACCTTTGGAACGCTTACGCTGGAGGGGAAGGCAGCACCCGTACCCAGCTCCGCCACGCAAAAGCGCCAGCTCGCGCTTCTGGCGATCGTCGCCAATGCGGGCCCAGCGGGAATGCCAAGAGACAGGGCAGCAGTGCTCCTCTGGCCTGAGACCGATAACGCCAGACACTCCCTCTCTCAGCTTCTCTACTCCATCCGCCAGGGGCTTGGTGCGAATCCGGTAATCAGTCGCGCCGGCAACCTTCTGTTGGATCCCGAGGTAATGAGCAGCGACGTAACAGAGTTCGACGCCGCGGTCGAGTCTGGGGATATTCCGAAAGCTGCAGAGCTCTACAAGGGACCGTTCCTCGACGGATTCAATCCTCCCTCATCCGCAGAATTCGAGCGGTGGACGGATACCGAACGTGCCAGACGCGAGGGGCAGCTCTCGGCAGCGATAGAAAAGCTGGCGAAGCGGTTCCAGGACGAAAAAAACTTCGCTGTTGCCGCCGAGTGGTGGAAACGACTCGCATTGCTCGACCCGTTCAATTCGAGGGTGGCAGTCTCATTGATGCGTGCACTCGACCTGGCTGGCAATCGTCCAGGTGCACTTCAGCACGCCCGCGCCCATGGGGAGCTCGTTCGGAGCGAGATCGGAGTTGAGCCAGATCCGGTGGTGACAGGCTTTGCGAACGAGCTCCAGTCAAATGCTGGTAGAGTCTACACACCTTCCTTTACGCCGGCGCACGGAGTCGAAGAGTCATTTCTCACACCATCTCCAGTTGTGAACGAGGGTATGCATGGCAGTGTTTCAGAGAAAGGAAAGCGCAGTTATCTCCTGTTCGGCGGGGGTGCAATCGCGACGGCGGTCGCTCTCTTTATTGCAATCGGTGTCAATCGCGCCGAGCAGCCCTCGGGACCTGCGGGCGTTACAGTCGCAGTGCTTCCCTTCGACGTGCATAGCGACTCGGCAATCACTTACCTCAGCGAGGGTTTGGTCGACTTATTGAGCAGAGACCTCGATGGCGCGGATGACCTTCGGGCGGTCGATCCGCATGCAATGCTCAGCTACATCGAAACAGCCCTTCCCAGAGCAGTCGACGCGAAAAGCGGGCACGACATCGCGCGGCATTTTCAGGCCGCGTATTTCGTTCTTGGCAATGTCACCGAGATCGGCAGCAGAATTCGTATCTCCGCGAATCTTTTCACGACTGGCTCTAGCGCACCCCCTGTAGCTGGCGGCACGGTGGAAGGCGAAAGATCCCAGCTTTTCGAGCTTGTCGATCAGCTCGTTCTGAAACTGCTTGCGGGAAGATATCAGGGGCCGCGCGATCGCCTCATGTTGACGGCTGCTACGACCACTCAATCTCTTCCGGCGCTGAAGTTTTATTTCGTGGGAGAGCGTGAGTTCCGCTCGGGTAATTATCCTCGAGCAGTGCAGGCTTTCGAGAGAGCTGTCGCTCTCGATACCACGTTCGCGCTCGCATACTATAGAATGAGTATTGCGGCAGAGTGGGAAGGCAGAACCGACCTCCAGTCATCCGGCGCCACGAATGCATTGCGATTCAGTGACCGGCTTTCTGATCACGATAAGCAGCTCGTCAAGGCGCTCGTCGCGAGGCGTGCGAGAGATCCCGATCTTGCAGAGTCAATCTATCGGCAGATAGTCCGCGAATTCCCCGACGACGTCGAGGCATGGTACCACCTCGGCGAAGTTCTTTTTCACGACAATCCGATGCGCGGCCGATCATTTCTAGAATCTCGCCAGGCATGGGATCATGTTCTCAGGCTGGTGCCCAACGATGCGGACGTCCTGCTTCACATGATTCGTGTTCTTTCCAGGAACGGCTCGCGTGCATCACTTGACTCTGCAATTTCGAGAGCGCTTCCCATCGTGACGCCGGACCAGCGCCTCGAGACCGAAGCCCTCCGCGCTTTTACCCTGGATACTCCTCACGATCAGGACTCGATGGTGCGTCGGCTTGCGTCGGCGAAGCCCGAGATCATCCAGTCAGCTCTGTGGCGAATCGCGGTATATGCAAGAAATCTGAGCGGCGCGAGACGTCTCGCCGGGATCCTTGTCGAGCCCCAATTGGCTGCTCCTGCGCGAGCCGGCGGTCATGTATCGATGATGCTTCTGCTCGTTGCGGAAGGGCGACATCGTGAAGCCTACGCGGAAGGAGCGAAGACGCCGCGAGCGTATCCCTGGTCGCCCGAGGTAGGACTGATTCACTTTCAGCTCCTGGGGTTCGCTCATGTTGATTCTGCTGCCACTCGCCGGCTGAGAGACAGGTTCGATGCATGGCAACCACCTGTCATCACTGAGTCAGAACTGGGGTCGAACCCGTGGGGAGTGATGGGTGTCCAGTTCAAGGCGTATTCCGGAGGACTTCTCAGCATTGCCGTGGGTGAAACTGGCAGGGCGCGCGAATATGCCCGGCGGCTGGATAGTCTCGAGCGGGTACCTGCCGCTGGCGGTCTATCGCAGCTTTTTTCCGTGATCGTTCGCGCGAGCGCCGCGAGAAAAGATGGTGACAAGGCGTCGGCGCTTTCGATTCTGGAGAACTGGAAGGGTGGTGTTCCAATCGAGCTCGGGGGCGTGTTTGGCGCGGAGTCGTACTATGGATGGTTGCGGGCCGAGCTGCTGCATGAAGCCGGGCGGGATTCTGAGGCGGCGCGGTGGTACGATAGCCGCGCCGATCTTTTCGTGAACGAACTGTTTTATGCAGCGCCCGCAGAGTTTCGGCTTGCCCAGATTTACGAGCGGGCAGGTGATCGGAAGGAAGCGGCAGCGCGATATCGGAGGTTTATCGACCTGTGGAAGAGCTCAGATCCTGATCTTCAGCCGTTCGTGTCACACGCGCGTGCCAAGTTGAAATCTCTCGCTTACTCAGGCAGCTGACTTCTGCGACAGGGTGGCCAACCCTGGTCTCCGCGGCTGTCTGACCAAGTGGCGCACGATGTGACTGCATTGCGCTCACTTTCCCGCGGCGGTTAGCTCGACACGCTCGACCACGAACGGATTTTGCGCCATGCTCGGAGACTTCGTATTGAAGATCCCCACCTGCTGGACAAGCAGACGTCCGGCTGTGCCTTCCAAGAATCCGGATGCGGCATGCAGCTCTCCATCAGCCTGCAGACTAAACTGGACTTTAAGCGGTGCCTGTCCCGGCACGGTCGAGAAAGCGATCTCTGAGATGTCCGCTAGAGGAAGCCCCGGCGCTGTCGTGATATATGTCAGTTTCAGGAAGGACGTCCCCAGTGCCGGAGTTGCGCCAGCGAGCACCTGTTCCGGCGTCGCGCCAAAGTATACAGGGTCCCCCGATAGGTACTCACCCGAACCAACAAAGGTGAGGGCATTTGTGGTGCGGAGTATCACCTGAATCTCCACGCTTCCGTCGTTGAGCAGACGCTCCGTGACCGAGCCATCAACCGTGGTTCCCAGAGAAATGGCGCCGCCGGAGGCACTGCTGAGATATGCAGCGACCTGTCCGGTATAATCGACCGCCGCCATTTTCTCCCAATCCCCCTCGATCCATACGAGCTGCTCAGGCAAGGGCGCCCAGATCGGGAAGCATGCATCGGGATTGGCCGCGCAGAATGTCCCCTGGGCTGCAATGAATTCGTCGAGCGACCTCTTGGTCGTCCGGCCAGACTGCGCTGACGCCGAAACCTGTAGTGAAGATGGTTCTGGTCCTAGCGGAGATGTGCTATCGGGCTGGCACCCGGTAAGAATCATGGCCGCCGCCGCTGCGAAGCAGGTTCGTGAGATCTGGTTCTGTTTCATGTATTCCTCTGGATTGGGGCATTATCGTCAGGCAGATGTGCCTGACGAGCTTGCAGTTCAGGCCAACGTAGACGGCCGGAATCAAGCCCCTCTCAAAAACGCGTCAAATCCAGAGAAATGAGGAAAAAAACAGCGGATCGGGTGCGATTCCGGAGTCCTGCGGAGAAAGTTTTTTCTCTGTACCGAGTTTGATGAAAACTTGAGAAGCCCGTGATGTCTCCTGTGTAAGGTTGGGTTCTTAAATCCAATCAATCATGGAGAACAACATGCGCTTAGGTCTGCTGCCAATACTGCCATGTCTGATCCTGGTGAGTGCGTGCAACGATGAAAACCCCGTTGCTCCTAAAGGAGCAATGGCTAATCCGACCTCCGTTGTAGCCTCGGCCATGGGACAGTCAGACACGTGGGCATCGCTGCCTCAGATGCCGACGGCTCGCTCTGCGGGAGCGGTAGCGATAAATGGATTGCTGTACGTCGTGGGAGGAAAGGATCAATTCCGAGCGGACCTGACTGACCTTCAGGTCTACGATCCGGCCGCGGGAACATGGGCGACGCGAGCACCCATTCCCACCGGTCGGTGGGGAATGGGAGTCGCCGCAGTCAACGGAATCCTTTATGCCGCGGGGGGCCAAACAACCGGCAGTGGGGCGATGACTACCGTTCTGGAGGCATATGACCCCGCAACTAATATGTGGTCGTCCCGAGCCCCGCTTCCGGAGCCATTAATCCACACGGCCGCAGCCTCTATCAACGGCGTCCTTTACGTGGTCGGAGGCGTGGGCATCTCACCTCAAACCTCGCGCGCAACACTCTACGCCTACAGGCCCGCTACGAACAGCTGGACCACTCGATCGTCAATGCCGACTGCACGAAACGATGCAGCAACTGCGGTAGTGGCAGGAAAACTATACGTAATCGGCGGCTACAACGGCGCTGTACTAGCCACAGTCGAAGTATATGATCCTGTATCCGACACATGGTCGACGGTCGCGCCAATGCCCGCCCGGCGCTTCGGAGCGGCAGCCGCGGGAATTGGTCCGACTCTTTACGTAATGGGCGGATATGTCGATGGACCCAACGAAGGTGCTCTTGGTCGATTTGAGTCTTACGACCCTGCTACGGACACATGGCGTACTCTTCTGTCAATGCCGACCGCCCGGAATTATCTGGCAGCGGTAGCAATCAATGGAACTGTTTACGCCGTCGGTGGTGTTGCCGCTACCGGTTACGTAACGGCTGCGCTCGAAGCCTACACTCCAGGTATAAGTCTGTCTCCCGCTCCAGCGGTTATTGCAGGGGGCCAGACAACTTGCGTGGTGAGAGCAGATACGACGCTAAAGTGCTGGGGAACAATGGGCTCTGACGGGGAGCCGGAAATTGCCCAGGTAACTGTCGGGAACCAGCATATTTGCGCGCTAAAGACTGATGGCTCTCTTATCTGCTGGGGCGCGAGTAATAATGGGCAGCTCCCAATACCCTCATCCCTTGGCTCGGCCATCCAGGTCAGCGCGGGCTTCTACGCAACCTGTGTCGTCCTGGCAACGACTGACGTTCAATGCTGGGGCGGCGGCCCATTCCCCGCCACCGCAATGGTTCCCGACAGCCTAACCAATGTGAAGCAGGTTGTCACGGGCTACCAGCATTCATGCGCCCTGAAAGACTCGGGCACGGTCATCTGCTGGGGATATAATGATGCGAACGAGCTCAATGTTCCGGCGGATCTCAACGGTGTCTCGCAGATCAGCCTGGGTAGCTATCATACGTGTGCGCGTAAGAATAATGGCTCGGTTGTTTGTTGGGGCGGCAATCATAAAGGACAGGCAAGCCCACCTTCAAACCTTTCCGAAGTAAAGTCGGTCAGCGCTGGAGTCGATAACAGCTGCGCCCTCAGGAACGATGGAACGGTCACATGCTGGGGAGACAATTCGTTCGGGCAGACCAATGTTCCTGCCGGTCTTAATTCCGTCATTCAAATTTCGTCAGGCGCTCGTCATACGTGCGCAATGAGAGCCGATTTTACAGTTGCCTGTTGGGGACATAATGACCTGGGCCAAGCGAGCGTACCTATAGAGTTCCAACTGCAGACGCAGTCGAACACTCCCGCTGGAACGAACGTCCCAGTCGAGCTTCTCGGCCAGGACTCAGGTGCAATCAGGCTCACGTTCTCAAGCGTTCTTACGGCGGGTCAAACCATCGCCACTCCGTTGCCAATGGGCACAAGCACTGCACCACCTGCGCCAAGTGGATTCCTCCTCGAGATCCCAGGCACGTTCTACGAGATATCAACGGCCGCTCAGTACGGCGGATCGGTCGAGGTCTGCATCACGTACACCGGCATGAGCACCGGAAACGAATACGCGCTTCGACTGCTTCACTACACGAACGAAACGTGGACGGACATTACTTCGGCGGGCTATCCAAATTTTGCCCTCAACAAGATCTGCGGGATGACGAACTCATTCTCTCCATTCCTCGTAGCCGAGATGAACGAGGCACCAGCCATAACGTCGATCTCTCTCCCCCCTGCTCCAATACCGCTGGGAACTGCAATCTCGGCAACCGCGTCCTTCACTGATACAAACAAACTTGAATCACACACTGGATCTTTTGGGTGGTCGGATGCGTCTTCGACGCAAGCTTCAATCACTGAGACGAGAGGCAGCGGGACCGCTTCTGCTACGCATACTTATGGCGCTGTTGGGGTCTACACGATTACGGCACACGTGACCGACGCTTGGTCAACCGCAACCCGATCATCCTCGGCCGATATTCCCGGCTTCGTCGTGGTCTACGATCCTGCAGCCGGATTCGTGACTGGCGGAGGTTGGATCAATTCGACACCCGGATCATACAGCGGAAACCCTGCAGCCGCCGGGAAAGCCACATTCGGATTCGTTTCCAGATATTCCCGAGGCAAAACAGTACCCGAAGGCAACACCGAGTTTTCGTTCAATACCGCTCAGTTCAAGTTCATGAGCACGGCATATGAATGGCTGGTAATATCTGGCGGGAAAGCGAGCTATCGCGGGACAGGCCAGATCGACGGTGCGGGTAGCTATAACTTTCTGCTGACTGCTGTCGATGGAGAAGTCGCGGGAGGAGGTACTGCCGACCGGTTCCGCATCAAAATATGGAACAGGTCAACGGGTGAGATCGTTTACGATAACCAGCGCGACGTACCCGATGATGAAGTTCCTTCCAGCACGCTGGGCGGCGGCAACATTATCATTCATAAATAGATCGAGCGCCGAGGGGACGACCCCGGAGCAAGTGGCTCCGGGTCGTTTAGTCGTGGTGTGCCCAGCATGACCATTCACTTGGAGGTGTAAGTCCTTTGGGGAGTCGATCGCAACGACCCGAGCGAACCAATGACCGCAAAGCTCTCGCGATCAAGAGTCAGGCTGTGTAAATCAGGCGCTCGTGCGCGAGTGCTTATCCCGAAGAGCGCGGGAGGGATGCGGCAGCTTGAGATCCCGGCCGTGCTCGATCGTTTCGTCCAGCAACTGATACTTCAGGTGCTGCAACCGTTTTCGATCCGACTTTCTCAGAACACAGCCACGGTTTCAGGCCGGGACGCAGGGCTCACTATGAAGTGCGCAAGGCGCAGCAGTACGTCCAGTCCGGGAGACGGTGGGTGGTGGACGTGGATTTGGAGAAATTCTTTGACCGCGTGAACAACGATGTTATGATGGCGAAGCTGCAGAACAGGATCAGAGACAGGCGGGTGCTCGGAATTATTCACCGCATTCTGAGAGCTGGAGCGGACGCTGCTTTGTGCGATATGAGCCGCAAATTTCTAGGTTACAGCTTCTGGGTACCGCGTCCGGATTCCTGATCGATTATCGCAGCGTATGTTTGCAATTCGCCTCGATAGTGGCCCGCCGCAGCATATGATGGCTTCGACCGCTTGTTCTTTTGGCCGACATCCGAGACGGCCGGTTCTTCCCTCTCACATCACTCAGATGCTATGAAACCCGGCCGGTACTTAAGCGTCTTGAACTGCGCTTCGGAGTAGGGGTTGTCGTTCGAGACGTGCGGCCTGGAGTGGGTCTTCGTAACACCGAGATCAGCCAGCAGCAGCGCGACAGGCCTGGATGTCATCGACGAACCCCGGTCGGCGTGAATCGTCAACTGTCCGCGAGGAATATTCTGCCGCTCGCAGGAGGCGGCGATCAATCGTTCTGCCAGAGCTGCTGATTCGTTCGGCGCTACCATCCAGCCAACTACGTAGCGGCTGAACACGTCGAGGATCACGCAGAGCTGGTACCACGACCACTTCACCGGTCCCTTGAGCTTGGTGATATCCCAGCTCCAGAGCTGGTTCGGCATGGTCGCCAGCAGCTCGGGCGCAGAGTAGACCGGGTGCCGTCGCTGCGCTCGTCTCTCCCTGACTTCGTGCTCTCCAGCCAGCACACGGTACATCGTGCGCTCTGAGCAGTAGTAAGTCCCTTCGTCGAGCAAAGATGCGTAGACCTGCGCTGGTGCGAGATCGACGAATCGTGGTGAGTGCAACACATCGAGCACCTGTTGTTGTTCAGCAGGTGGCAACGCTCTGGGCGGCGCGGGTCGTGGTGCCCGAATCACCGCTGGTGCCGCTCCCAGACGAGACGCACGGTAGTAGGTGGCAGCTGGCAAACCGAGTGCGGCACAGAGTGCACGTGTGCCGCAGCTCGAGTTCTTGTCGGCGATGATTGTCATCACCGCTTCTCGTTCTGCGAGTCGTCGCCCGCGTCGGTCGCGTCGCTCGCTGGCAGTGCCAGACCCAGGAGCACCGAGACTTTTTTTGAACCTCGACGATGATTTCAAGACGCTCAGCGCGAGCGTTGGCGGGCGAGTTGACGCTCGAGCAAGGCGATCCGCTTTACATTCGGATCTGGTGGTGTGGGCTTGGGGCCGCATCGTTGCGAAAGACCGGCGAGTTCACCGCGCTTGGCGGCGGCGCGCCACGAAGCGAGGTGCGATGTGTAGAGGCCTTCGCGCCGAAGCAGGGCACCGAGATCACCGGGCTTGGAGCATTGCTCGGCGGCATCAAGGATCTTGAGCTTGAACGCGGCGGTGAAACGCCGGCGGGTCCGGGTTGGTGACACCCCGGTATCGTATGATTGCAAGAGCTGGGGAACAAGAGACAACAGGACAACCTCGATCACCCTCGTACATTAAACTCCGGGAAGATCGGTGTCTCACTCATATTGGCACAGAGGGCTCACAGGTCACGATGCTATTGATCGCCAGCAGGCCGTCGGCGAGCGGCGGAAAGGCGCAGGTTCATGGCTTGTAGATAGGGACACTAATGTAAGGCCTTTCCTGGCGACTAGCTCGCCGTAAAGCCCAAGTGACGAAGTAGTTTTCGGATGCCCAGATCGGACTACCTCGATACCCAACGGATACCAATGAATCTTTCCATTCCCCTCGTGCTCATAACCTCTGCTCTCATCGGGGCATGCGCACCCTCCGATAAAGCAAATAGCCGCGCCGCTTCAGATGATACCCGCAAGCTGATTGAAGCGGAGATTGCGCGTGGCGTCGAAGCCACCAGGAATGAGGATATCGAGGGCTACATGCACGGCATCCCCGAGGATTACGCGATCTACGACGAGAGCGGGGAGGTGATAACACGCGAACAGATGCGCGCGAACGCCCTTCGTGACTGGTCAGTGATCTCGCGGACTCTCGACCTCACGATCACCGTTGACAGCCTGATGAAGTCGAGCGACTCCGTTGCCTCCGTGTTCACGTCACAGCGCTGGGAGCGGATGATGCGCCGCCCCGACGATTCGGGCGAGGACACGGTGCTGACAACACAGCAGCACAAGGAGATATGGCGGCTGACGCCAGCGGGCTGGCGAAACTACGAGATCGATGAGCTTGGCGGCGCAATCTTCATCAATGGAAAGCCGTACCGACCACAATAATGACGTATGGCCTCGAGCCTCATGAAGGCGCGGGAGTTTCCTCCTTCGTGACACTCCCGGCATCCCCCGCCGGCATCTTCAGATGCAACGTCCTGGTCGGGAAAGCAAAGCCGATTTCGCTCTCGGTGAACTTCTTGTACAGCGAGAGATTTATTCCCTGCTGGATATCCATGTACACGTTGTACTCAGGGGCCAGGACGTAGTACACGCATTCAAAATTCAGCGACGAATCTCCGTACTCCTTGAAATGGACACGATCGATGCGAACCGGGTCCTGCTCCTCGATGGCCACGCGAATCATTCCGGGAATGGCGGCGACGGTTTCAGGAGGGGTGCCATACTCGACACCGATAGTAAAGAGAACGCGACGCTCGGTCATGCGCCTGAAATTCTGGATGCGCGACGAAAGCATGTCGCCGTTGCCCATTATGAGCTGCTCTCCCGAAAGGCTCCGGAGGCGTGTGGTCTTGACGCCGATTGCCTCAACGCGTCCCACCTGCTCGCCAACCTTGATCATGTCTCCGACCACGAACGGCTTGTCGAGAATAATGGATACCGATGCGAATACATCACCAATGATGCTCTGCACAGCCAGGGCTATCGCGATTCCGCCAACTCCAAGACCGGCGACCATGGCGGTGACGTTGACACCTAAGGCGCCGAGCAACGCAATGCCGACCATGAACCAGACGCCGGCCTTGATCACCGCCCCCAACGCTCTCATTGTCGTAACACTGCCGAGGTTCGACCGTGACCGCTTTCGTATGGAGCGGTCACTCCAGAAAGTCACCATCCCGTGAATCCACCATCCCACCTGGAGGATGACGACCATCTTGGCCCCGATCAAAACCGAGTTGGGTACATCCACGGGGAGATCGATGGCAGTCGAGGCGACGCTCGCACCAACCACCGCGAGGAACACATATCGCGTGTGACTGACAGCGACGCGGAAAAACGCGCGCACCTTCGACGATGGCTTGACCGTTCGAAGCACGACGAATCTGGCAACTGCCAGACCGCCGGCAACCACGATGAAACTCACTGCTGCGATGAGCCATCGCAGCAGTGAGTTCCCGTAGTATTCGATACTTAGAGCTTCAACCATAAATCTTTCAATCCTTTCCTGCAGGCAGAGTGATTAAAAGCGGGGACGGCAAGACCCTCTGGCATCCCGGGACTGAATTCCTCGTCGCGCGGTTCTCGATCATCTTATCCAGGGGCTCCGGATCATCCAATTGATCGAAACATAGCGACCGCCAATCACCCGGACCCGCTCGACCGCGCGGCCGCGCGGCGGCTACTTGTGGTGATGAGCCGGGGGCCGCGCACGGTCACCGAGTCGGCCCGTGTGCGTACGCTGCCCTTCTCTGCGTTCAAGTCCATGTAATTTACATGCGAAGTTCTGATCGACCGGCCACACTTCTCACATTAGAGGAAGATGAAATCTGCCCCCATCGCCTTCACGATCGCCCTCGTCGCCGCAACAGCGTGCACTTCATCAGCCGTCTCGACAGGCAACTCACCAGGCGCCATCGTCAGCGGACAATCAACGGTAGTTCCGGGAATCGAAGTGTTTCTCGCTGATGTGCCGGCGCGCCTCAAGGGAAAACGCGTAGGCCTCATCACGAACGCGAGCGCCGTGAATCGCGCGAAGGTGACAGACATAGACCTCATCGCGCAGCACAAGGATCTGAAGCTGGTCGCCCTGTTCGCTCCCGAGCACGGGATTCGCGGCACCGCAGCGGCAGGCGCGCGAATCACGGATGAAGTCGACGAAAAAACCGGCGTGCCTGTCTACTCCCTCTACGGCACGGAGGATCGCGGGCCGTCCGATGCAATGCTGAAAGATGTCGATGTGCTCGTGTACGATCTTCTCGAAGTCGGCGGGCGAACGTGGACATACGTGTCGACGATGTCGCTGTCGATGGAAGCTGCGAAGAAGAAAGGAATTCCATTCGTCGTGCTCGACAGGCCGAATCCGATCGGCGGAGATATCGTCGAAGGCGCGCTCGTCGAGCCAGCGTTCAAGTCGTTCGTCGGGATCTATCCGATTCCTGCTCGGCACGGCATGACGGTCGGCGAGCTCGCAAAGCTCTTCAATGAGAAGCACGGCATCGGTGCGGATCTCATGATCATCAAGGCTGAGAACTGGAAACGCTCACAGTGGTTCGACGAGACCGGACTTCCGTGGACAAACCCGTCGCCGAATCTGCGGACTCTCGCTGCACTCAACAGCTATCCGGGATCTGTCTATTTCGAAGGGACATCAGTGGCCGAGGGCCGCGGCACGGACAGGCCGTTCGAGCAGATAGGTGCGCCATGGCTGAAGTCTGATGAAGTCGTTCGCGTGATGAACCGGCGCAACCTTCCGGGAATCAGGTTCGAAGCCGTGACGCTAGCGATCGAGCCGGACGGGCGAAAGTTTGGCGGGCAGACGGTTCCCGGGATTCGTTATGTCATCACCGACCGGAAGGCGTATCGTCCGGTGGCGGCAAC
>JBBREF010000008.1:0-47979 GCA_038203205.1 Gemmatimonadales bacterium
GTGCTCCATACAGCGCCACCTTGTCGAACGCCGAGAGATCAAGCTCCTCGGCCATTCGCATGCCGATGATGCAGGTGCGTACCGTGTGGCCCGGTTCCTGGCCTTCTGTGAGGTCGAGTGCGCTCGACATCGCTGCGAGGACTTCGGATAGGGCAACGTCAGCGACAGGCACGCGATTCGCCGTTGGCGGAATCGGGCGGCCGAGGTGATCCAGGCTCAAGGAAGTCAGGTGGCTGGCAGTGGCTGTCATAGGCGCTAAATCCTTGACGCGCGAGCACGCAAAGCGTTTCTCAGCCAGCCCGGATCGCCGGCCTGAAACGGACCGCTTCGGCGACGTGATGACTGCCGACCGATATGGATTCATCGAGATCGGCTATTGTGCGCGCAACTTTCAGGACGCGATGATATCCACGTGCAGAAAGCGATAGAGCCCCTGCCGCAGTCTGCAGCATTGCGCGCGCATCCTGAGTTATATCGGCGGTGGTGTCGATCCATCTTCCTGACGCATGCGCGTTGCAGGTGACTCCGCGAACTCGCGCAAACCGTATGGTCTGAAGCTCGCGCGCAGTTGCCACGCGACGGCGGATGGACGCCGTCGATTCGCCGGTCGCAACCGACCCGAGATCGGCGAGCGAAACCGATCCTACGACGACGTGCATGTCGATACGGTCAGCAAGGGGACCGGAGAGTCTGCTCGCGTAGCGTTCGACGTCAGTGACCGAGCAAGTGCACATCGCGGCGGAATCCCCTAATCGCCCACAGGGACAGGGATTCGTGGCACCTACGAGGGTAAATCGCGCGGGGAACTTCACCGAGCTCGACACGCGTGAGATTACAACGCGTCCGTCCTCGAGCGGTTGCCTGAGGCTGTCGAGCACGAAGCGCGGAAACTCGAGCATCTCGTCGAGAAAGAGGACTCCGTTATGCGCGAGACTCACTTCGCCCGGCCGGGGATTCGACCCGCCTCCAATTAGCCCGGCACTCGAAATCGAATGATGCGGGGCGCGAAACGGACGCGAGCAAGCGATCGTCGATTCATTTGTAAGCGTTCCTGCCACTGAATGAATTGCTATTACCTCGAGCGACTCTTCTTCAGTCAGCTCCGGCAGAATTCCCGGGAGCCGACGCGCAAGCATAGTCTTCCCGGCACCCGGTGGACCAAGAAGCAGGAGATTGTGCCCGCCAGCCGCGGCGATCTCCAGCGCACGTTTAGCAGTGTCCTGACCGACCACATCGGCGATGTCGAGGTCATCGTGACGCCGCGGAGGGATTTGTGCGGTTTCCTGTACCCACGGCATGGCGCCATCACGTAAATCGGCGACAAGTGACCTCAAGTCCTCCGGTGCACCAAGCCGCACGCTGCTGACACGCGATGCTTCGGCGAAATTCGCTCGAGGAATCACGACTTCACGAATCCCCGCCCTTGCTGCCCGACGTGCAATCGAAAGCGCGCCGCGTATCGACCTGATCCTGCCATCGAGCCCGAGCTCACCAACAAACACGCGGCGATCGACCGCGCTTGAATCAAGCTGGCCAGTCGCAACCAGTATCCCGAGGGCGATCGGGAGATCGAACGCTGTCCCCTCCTTACGCACGTCGGCGGGCGCAAGGTTGATCGTGATTCGTCGCGGAGGCAACATGAATCCCGAATTGACCAGAGCGGCACCGACACGCTCGCGACTCTCCTTCACTGCGCCAATCGGTAAACCGACTAAAGTCCACTGCGGCAAGCCCGGTGCGGCGTCTACCTCGACGACGACGTCATACGCATCTATGCCGATGAGTGCAGCTGAACGGATTGCAGCGAGCATCGAAGGACAATCGAACCGCTCGACATCGCAAGCGGCACCAATTCAATAGAGTCATGATCGAACTCCCGCCAGAGGAACCCAATTCATGGTTCGCGGCGTATAATAGAAGCGCGGAATCACGCGCCTTACTTCGTCCCGGATTCCAAATTATGATCGCTCGCCTTCCCCTCAGGAACCACCTGGCTGCGGCCTTCCTCCTCGTAGGAGGGCTCACGCCCATCTCCCGCGATGCTCAGACGCCGGCTGCAGTCGCAACCGCCCAGGGTGTATTTCAGCGACCAAGCGATGCCGACCTCCGCAAGAAGCTCACGGCAATCCAGTACTCGGTTACGCGGCGCGACGATACGGAACCACCCTATCGCAACGAGTACTGGGACAATCACGAGGACGGCATCTACGTGGACGTCATCTCCGGCGAGCCACTCTTCAGCTCACGCGAGAAGTACGACTCGGGGACAGGCTGGCCGAGCTTTTACAAGCCCCTCGAGCCGAAGAACATCCGCACGGCTACCGATTACAAGCTTGGGTACCCTCGTACCGAAGTGCGATCACGGATGGCTGACTCGCACCTGGGCCATCTGTTCGACGATGGGCCGCGGCCGACCGGTTTGCGGTACTGCATGAATTCCGCATCGATGCGGTTCGTTCCGGTGGCCAGACTTCAGGCCGAGGGTTACGGCAAATACCTGCCGCTCTTCGCGAAGAAATAATTCAGCGCGGATCAGTAGAACCTTACTGATCCGTTTCGTGCGATACGCTTGAGCCTGATCTCGTTGATGATGGAGACTTCGAGGATCCAGAGGTCACCGTCAGGGGCGACCATTCCCCCCGTTGGCGACCAGGGGAGGGCCGAGCTCGATACGACGCTCACGTTGCCGTCAGGAGTAACCCGCTTCACGTCGCCCGACCCGTAACCCGCAGCGTAAACGTTACCGCCTGAGTCGAGCCACAGTCCCATGATCCGGTCTTCATCCTTTACCATGAAGCGTGAAAGACTCTTCGACGCGATCGCCGGTGCGAGCGTAACCACTCTTCCGTCGGGAAGCACTTTTTTGAGGTCGAGCGCATCGATGAGGTAGAGTGTTCCGTCCGACGCCGCGACCATCCAGCGTATGCCGCTGAACGGACCCCGCGAATGCACGGTGACAGACCCGGTCCCAACGCGCCTCCTGATCTCGCTTACGGAACCACGCGCGGCCCAGTACATAATGCCCAATGAATCACGAGCGAAGCCGTAGTTGTCGAGCAGTCCGTCCGCGGCGGGGACTACGTCGGTTATAGACCCATCGGGTGCACGCTTCCAGACGCGATGACTCCACTTCTTCGTGCGCACCCCTTCATACCACTGATGATCGCCGTAGAGGTTCCCCTGGGCGTCCATGAACATCTCGTGGGTATGTACGTTGGGAACAGCGATGGCCTTCTTTCCATCAGGGGTGATCATCATCACCCGTTTGAGATCGGAATAGAACACGTTCCCCTGCCTGTCCATAACGACGGACACTGAGGGATGTGCCGCAGCCGTGGCCGGAGAGCCCAGTGCTGCCGCTGCGACCGCGATCATCATCATTGTGCGCACTGGTGAGACCCTCCTGAAGGGCTTCTCACTGTTGCCGCGGAGGGCGGAATGCGCAAGCAACGCTCTCGTAACATCGATAACAAGAAACGGGGCACCTTTCGGTGCCCCGTTCCCTTCAATCTGCTGCTTTGTGCTGCTTACTCCTCTTCGCCACCGGCCGGGACAACGATCATGTCGCTGCCGATCGTCACGATTACGAAGTCATCGCGACGGTTACGCTGCCAGCAGGACTCATCGTGCTCGGTGCAAACCGGGCGCTCTTCGCCGTAGCTGACGAGGTCGAAGCGACCTTCACCGATGCCACGCTCCACGAGATAACGCTTCGCGGCGGCGGCACGACGCTGGCCGAGGGCCAGGTTGTACTCATCCGAGCCACGCTCGTCGGCGTTGCCTTCGATCCTGATACGCATGCCGGGGTTGGCCTGGAGCCACGGGATCTTGCGATCGAGTGTTGCGGCCGCGTCGGTGCGGATGTCGGACTTGTCGAAGTCGAAGTAGATCGGTGCCGTTATCGCTGCGGTGTCAACAAAAGCTGTTGTCGGAGCAACGCAGGCGGCATCAGCTGCCGTGATACCACCGAGACCCGGGTACGGGCACATTGCCGGTGCAACCGGCGGCGGCGGCGGCGCCATCGGCGCGACGCACGACGGGCTGGACATCGGGATGTTCTCCAGGCCAGCATAGGTGCACATGGCTTCACGACGGGCGCCACCAACGAGCAGTGACAAGCCAGCACGCGCTGCCAGGTTCAGGTTTTCGGTGTCCTTCATGTATTCGGCGATGCCATCAACACGAAGTGCAACACGATTGACGATGCCGAAGCGAAGACCAGCAAGTCCGCTTGCACCATAGTTGTAGGTGAACGAACGGCCAGTATTCGGGGCATCAGCGCTGTAGTTGCTGCGAACAGCACCGGCGCCGAGGATGAACTGCGCCTTCGACATGATCGGAATGTTGTAGTTCATGCGAAGTGCCCACGACTGGAACGTCAGGTCGCCAGCGAAGTTAGACTGGTCCCACTGAAGTCCCTGCGTGACCTGTCCGTCGGCTTCAAGCTGCCAGTGCGGATCGGAAAGGAAAACACCAACACGGCCGCCGAATCCAACATCGTCATCGGGATGGCCGGGGGCGTTATCGTCGAACTTGGTGTACTGAGCGAAACCACCGAGTTCGATCATGCCGGGGAGTGCCCAGTCCGTGCCGAGATCATCCCAGAACGCGTACGGCGCCCATGGAGCGAGGCTCGCGTTGCTCATGCTACCGCCGCCAAAAAGGGAGGCGATGTTCGGGCGGAACTCGAGTCCGGCCTGAGCGCGAAGGTTCGTGTGCGACTCGTAGATGTCGTTCGACGTTCCGCCAATGCGGCCGCCGTTCGGCATGTAGTCAGCGATACCATCTACGCGGAGCGAGATGCCCGCGAGTCCGACGGTGAATCCAACGTTGCCTTCAACACCGTAGTTGTAGCCACGGCGGTTGGTGCGGATGATGTTCAGCTCCGTACCGGTTGGCTCGTCAGGCTCATATCCGGCGTACGACGTCAAAACGCCGCCAGCGCCGAGATGGAACGCACCAAGTCCCGCAAAGGGGAAGCTGTAACGGATACGGGCCGACATCGGTCCGTACCAGATCTTTCCAGTCTGACCAGCCCCAACCTGCTCGGGCTTGTTGAAGGAATGATCGTATTCCAGGTTCCAGTTTGGGGCGAAGTAAGCGCCGAGCCGTCCGCCGACTCCGAACGTGTCGTCCAGCTTCAACGCGTCGTCGAACTTCGTGTACTGCCCAAAGCCGCCCAATAACAGCGTACCCGGCTGCTGTGCCGCCGCCGTTCCGCCGAAGAGCAAGGCCGTCATTGCGCAGACGGTCCAACGTCTTCTTGACATGTGAATTACCTCTTTAGAATGGTGGATACAGCTACTACAACCGGGACATCGATATCGCGATTGCCGTGAGGCAGGATGTGTGCCGGTAAACCTTCAGTACCGCAAAACATGGCATAGCCCTGCGCCAAATTTATCGAGCTTTGACTTTAGCGCCAGCGTCCCAGGCACATCATTGCGATAGTTACCCATCGATACTGCACCGCAAACATCTGACATTGCAAGCCTCTCGAAGCCATCCGTCCTCACTGTGTAGCGAGTCAAGCCGCTTGCAAATTCGGAGCCACCGATTGGGATTCCAAAGCCCGGATCTATCCCTGTCGCAATGAGTTAAGGCGCCACCACACCGCCCTGTCCCGCCGTCGCGCGGCTCGCACCGCCGTCCGCCACGCGTTCTTCATGACTGTTGCATCGGGAAAACGCGCCTCCTCCCTGACCTCGAGACTACGCGCAATCCACTCAGCTATTGACGGCGAAAATCCCGAGAGATCGGGCCCGCCCGTAAGCTGCCTTGCGACGATCTGCTGTGCGTCGCCTTCACCAAAGGGCGGTACCCCACTGAGCGTAAACACGACGATCGCTGCCACTGCAAAACAATCAGCCGACGGACCATGGAGTTCTCCAAGCAGCTGCTCGGGAGCGGCAAAGGCCGGCGTTCCTGTATTCGTCGTCGCATCCTCACCAGTTGCGTTGGCGATACCGAAGTCAGTGATGCGCCACCGCCCGTACCGGTCGATCAGAATGTTTTCTGGCTTCAGATCCCTGTGCACGATACCGATCGAGTGGGCCGCCGCGAGCCCATCGAGAATGGACTCCACCTGCGGCGCGATCTCCTCGATAGTGCGAGGGCCACCTCGCGCGACCAGGCTGGCGACGGAACCTTCATCTGCCAGCTCCATCGTATACCATGAGAGATCACCACGGGAATCCCAGTCGTAAATCGGGACGATCGCGGGATGCGCCAGCTTCGCGGCGAGCTTCGCCTCCCGCCAGAACCCGCCCACCGCCCTGGCATCGGCCGCAACACGCGGATGCAACACCTTCAGTGCAACCTCGCGCTCGAGGGCAAGGTCGCGAACGCGCCACACTTTCCCAAAGTTTCCCGATCCGAGTGCCGACAGAACTTCGTAATCATCGGCCAGGGCCCGACGCACCTTCGACTCTTCCGAGGCGTCACCAGTCGCTGCATCAGGCTCCCTGAGCGGAACAATGATCCCCCTGCTCTCATAGCCACGATCTGCAGTTCGCAGAAAACCGGCGACCGTGAGGAATCGGTGTGACGGATCGGGCAGCAATGCGCGATCGATTGCCGTCGCTACACTCGCCGGGCACTCAGGCCTCAGCAAGCTTACCGGGGGCGCGTCATACCTCGGGGGATCCTCCCCTGTAAGCGCAGCAAAACATATTGCCGCGAGCTGCCACTGATCGCTCGCTGGAGTCGGCAGCCAGTCACTCTCGCCCCACTCCGGCGGACGCACCGCCGGCGGGTGAAGCGCCTCCGCAGCACCACCAAACCGCAGCGGCCGAACGCCAGGCGGGATGTCATCCCGCGGAACCGCCCACTGCCATTCGAGCATCCAGAGCCTGCCCGTCGGCGCCACCCAGACAGTGTCGACGGTGAGCGCGCCGTGCGTCGCACCGGAGTCATGCAGATATGAAAGCGTCGACCCCGCGCCTCGCAGTACCTGAAGCACGTACGGAATCTCCGCGCTGCCAAGACGCTCGAGATGGGACCTTACGGTTTCTCCGGTAATCCACCGCCTCAGATAACCAGGACCTCGCCCCGTCTCGCGCTGCTCGACCCAGTAGTGATATGTCGTCGGAATATTGGGATGACCGCGATGCGCCAGGTGCCTGGCTTCAGAGAGGAGCCAGGCGTGATGCGCGGGATCGGGCACGGTAACCAGCGCCAGCGAACGGCCTAGCCCATCGGTCACCTGCTGGTAATGCCGCTCATCTCCAATGAGTCCTTCGGCGCCCCACGACCATCCGGGCGGCAGATGCCAGGCTGCAACGTGCGGGGGCAAGGACATCGTCTTCCGCGGCTCAGCGGGCGTTCGACGAGGGACGCTCACTGATTCAATGCGTTGAGCGTGATGAGGATAGTGGTGCCCGTGTTCACCTCGCTCTCGATGTCGATTGTGCCGCCCCACGCCTCGAGCAACCGCCTGCTGATGGCAAGGCCAAGGCCGCTCCCGGTGGTCCGGGTCGAGAAGTGCGGCTCGAACACTCTGGGCAATGCAGCCGACGAAATTCCGGATCCATCGTCAACTACTCGAATAAGGGCATGCCGCTCGCTCCTGTCGAGACTGACGCCAACATTGCGCGCGCGCGCCAGGCGTGCATTCTCGAACACGTTGAGGAGAACATCGCGCAGCTCATCAGTGCGCGCCTCAGCCAGAAGCGGCTGGTCTGCACCTTCGAGCATCCACCTCACGCCACCAATTCCCATTTTCTCGAGTCCGATTACGTCGCGTAATATCGCCGCGATGTCAACAGGCTCGGCGGGAGGCAGTTCTGCAGGCGCGCTCCCGTAGCGGCTGAATGCACGCGCGATTTCGTCGAGGCGATCGATCTCCGAGAGAATTCTTGTGACGTTTTCATCGAGCACACGATCGAAATCGATCCGGGCGTCCGCTCTCGCGCGGCGCAGGTGCTGCACTCCCAGCCGTATGGGAGTGAGAGGGTTCTTGATCTCGTGCGCAACCTGGCGCGCCATCTCACCCCACGCGAGGACGCGCTCAGCGCGCGCGACTTCGATCCGGCTGAGCTCGAGATCGCGGGCGAGCACGCGCGCGGCAATGCCGCTCAGCCAGAGCGCAGCGAGCCCCCCTGCTGCCGTCGCAAACAGCACCAGCATGGTGAGATCACGACGACGGCGATCGAGCAGTATCTCGTCGCTCCTTGCGGGGGCCGCGAGCACGTAACTGTCGCGCAGCTCGCTCGACGCAGCGCGATAACCCCAGAACACATTCGAATTGGAGATCTTCTGCTGCCAGCTTGCAGTGAGCTCACCATCGTTCGCGATGCTCATGTGGACATCGGCGGGAAGCATTCTTCCCGCAGGGGAAATTGCCGCGTAGAGAGAATCGGTGCTCGCCGAGAGCATCGCACGTTCGTATACGAAGAGCGGCGTCGCGCTTTTTCTGCGTGAATCCGCGGCTGCGATTGGGTCTTCGCCAGCGGCTGCTTGCAGCGTCTCGCGCACCAGAAGCTCGCGGATATTTCTGTCGTCGCCACGAAGCCGTTGGTACGACCACCCGGCAAACGAAACTGCGGGTACCACGAAGAACGCGAACAGCGCCAGCGTCAGCCTGCCCCGGTAGCTGCGTATCCAGCGCGATGCGCGACTCCTCAGCCACCTGAAGAAGCCGCCTTCCGCCATGGTTCCCAGTCCCCACAGGATCCCGGCGAGTGCAAGATTGAAGACGATGACGAGCGAGGTGCGCACGATACGCGTCCCCCACGACCTGATATCCACCTCGACGTGCGCACGTGCCGGCCCGCTGGAGGTCTGAATGATCTGATCGCCGTGCCACTCGTTAGCGAACCGCCGCCAGGTCATTACTTCGGTGCGGGCCATAGCGCGGGTGCTCGCGTCTGCCAGCGTCAACACATATGGCGGCTCCGTCTGACTCGCTTGTGCGAAGCCGAGGAGGGCGGCATACGGGTCCTGCGATACCAGGCGAGTGCGGGGTGACGCGACAATAGCCGTGAATCCACCACCGCGATGGGCAACCACGAGGTGGATCAGGCGGCCGCCGGGGCCAAGCGCCTGCGTCAGGACCGGACCAGTCGCCGTATCAGCTGCACGAACGCTGAGTTCCAGCTGACCGTCGTCGTAGCGCAACGGCGCGAGATCCAGCGTCCCGTAACGCGAGCCTTCCTCATCCCACAATGACATCGACACCTGCACCTGCGCTGCCGCAAGATCAGACGCCGCATACCTCCGAAGCAACTCAGCTCGTGTCCCGGGCAACTCGTATTCTGAGAGCTGCTGACCGAAGCGAACCAGCAGAAGGCTCGCTTCGCCGTCGGCCCGCTCGAGCCCCGCGACATCGCGCATCGCTAATTGGAGCCTCTGTTCCGTTGTGACGTTCCAGACGAAAAACGCCGCGACGGTTCCTGAGGCGAGCGCGACCAGGCCGGCAGTTCTCAGCTGCACGATTGGACGCCGGGCCAGTGCGATCATCAAGAGCCATGTCGCCGCGAGCCAGGAGGAGAACAGGAGGAGGAACAGCGGCGTTTGCCATTGCAGCCACAGGGTCGCTGTCGATCCAATGAACGGGAGCGCTATCCCCGAAGCAAGAGAACGCGTGAGAACCAGTCCGCCTACCGCGAGCGCTGCGGCGACCAAGGCCGCAACCCCACGAGGAGGCGTCGCGCGGCGCGCCCTGATCATCGCAATCACCGCCAGGAGTGCAAGCGATGCGAACAACAGGAGCGCACCGGCATTCGCCCCGAACGGACCCAGCTTCGTCGTGTAGAAGTAAGCCGGATCGAAAGCGCTCGAAAAATTGGAGAAGGTACTCCACGGTATGAGCGCGATCGCAAGGCCCGCGACGACCAGAGTGAAAAGCCTTCGCAAGAGCTTCCGCCGGTCTGCCCATCCGACGGCGATCAGCAGGAATACCAGCAGTGCGAGCAGTGCGACGCCCCAGCCGCGTGCGCGGGCCGCTGTTGCGAAGCGCACGCGCTCCGCGGAGAGTGGCGCAGCATCCACCCGCAGCAGCGGATGGCCTCCGTGCCCCGTAATCAGTGTTCCGGAGAGCGAGTCGGCCGCCGCTGCGAACCGGAACGATTCAACAAGCCGGCGCTCGGGGATTCTGGACTCGAGGGCTACTACTATTTCGTCGGCGGGTGCCTCCGCGTGAATGAGCGACATGGCAATTGCCCGGCGGGCACCCCTTTCGACCACTACCTGCAGGCTGACATAAAAGTCGGCAAAGCTTACCGTCGTCCCGGTGCCCGTCAGCGCGGGAGCCGTGGGGACCTGGCCTGCCCACGCCACGGGCTGACCGCCTTCCATAAGGACGACGCCTTCATCGTGGGAATCAGGTAACTTTGTAAGATGGAAGAAAGCCGCGGCGGGGTCCGCCGGGGCTTCCAGTGCCTCGGCCGCGATCGAGGCCAGGCGAACCTGGGCCGACCGCACAGCCTCAGCCATCGCACTAACTGCTTCGTCACGCCTGAGGGAGGGGTTATCGGTAGCGGAATCAGCAGAGAATTCGCTGGCGCCCGCTGTACCGCCATCATAAGGTATGAGGGGATCGCGCAGCCAGAATGCGAGGAGCGAAGCCACAACTCCCGCGACCAGCACCGCTACGCCAGAGCGACTCAGGATTCTAATCGCCGCACTCCGGGAATGACCCCACAATTACCGTCAACCACGCCTTCACTGGAAGACTTCACCAGGCCCGCTCCGCATCCACCGATTGTTCCGCTCCCGCAGAACGCGCCTTTGCGGATAAAGGAGCTGATTCCAATGCAGATCGAGGCGGTCATCGCGGACGACGCGCGGCTGATCATCCCCGTTGGAACCTGTGAGCAGCATGGTCCCCACCTTCCGCTTGGGACGGCGACGTACATCGCCGAAAGGCTCGCCGACGATCTATCCGCGGAGTTTGGTGTGCTTCGCGCTCCGTCAGTTGAGTACGGTGTCAACGTCGATTCCGAGCGTGGCTTTACAGGTAACGCGTCGGTCCGCAAGAAGACATTGCACCGGATGCTCAACGATTTGCTGGACTCGTGGGAAGGGACGGGATTCAAGGAATTCATTCTGCTGACTGCACACGCGCACGACCCGCACCAGGAAGCCCTTGCTACGGTGATCACGGCTGGCGCGAGAGTGCGGGTGGTCGACATCTACGCGGTAAATCTATCGGAGCTGCTGGAAGGCCAGACCGAGGCGATGCATGGCGATGAAGTTGACACTTCCATAATGCTGCACCTCGCTCCGGAGATGGTACACCTCGAGCTCGCGCGAGACTATATGATGTCACGCGAAGAGCTACGGCGTTACCGTCGCGGATCACTTAAGGTTCCCAGCTCGAGTGCAGGATCCATCGGGAGGCCGTCGCTCGCCACTGCTGAAAAGGGTCGCATCCTGTACGAAAGAATTCGCTCGCGCATCAGCGACCGCATCTTCCTCGCGCCTGCAGTAACCGATTGACTCCGATGATGAAACCCGTTCCTCGCCAGTCACGTATGTCCCTTGAATCCACCATCACAATAAAATGACAAAGCGTTTGTGCCTGATATTGGCGCTCGCGGTTCCGGGTATTGCAGCCGCCCAGTCCGCGACCACCGTTACTCCTGCTCAGTCAGCGACCCTGTCGCTCGACGAGGCGATCAATCTCGCGCGCCGAAACAACCCTGTGCACCTGGCCACGATCAACAATCGACGCGGTGCAGATGCGGCAGTGCGTGCCGCGCAGGGTCAGCTGCTGCCGAGTGCTGACGCGAGTTTCTTTGCGCAGCGTCAGCAGGGCGGCCGCCAGATCTTTGGTGGCACCGAACTGGGCGCATCGTCAGACATCAACCAGTCGAGCTATCAGATCGGAATCGGCTACCGCGTCAATCGCGCGACCTTCATCACGCCAAAGCTTCAGCGCGCAAATCGCAACGCCGTCGAAGCGGACATCACTGGAAGCTCCGAGCTGCTGCGTGCGACTGTCGCGCAACAGTATCTCACCGTGCTGCAGTCAATCGCGCGCGCAGACCTGCAGGACACGCTGCTCGTCGCCGCCCAGGGCCAGCTGGTTCTCGCACAGGCACGCGCGCTTGTCGGTTCAGGAACCGCGCTCGATGTATCGCGGGCAGAAGTTGCGGTCGGACAGCAGCAGGTTCAGGTCCTGCAGGGACGTAACCAGATCGAGATCGAGAAGCTGCGTCTCTTTCAGCAGATGGGAGTTGACCAGCCGGCTGATGTAACGCTGACTACCCAATTCACGACACTGCATGAAGCGCCAGCCCTCCCCGTGCTGCTGGCATCGGCGCGGCAGGCGAATCCGGGTGTGCTTGCCCTGCGTTCGAGAGAACGTGTGGCCGAGCTCAACGTAAAGCGGGCTCGCAGTGAGTATTCGCCGACGCTGAGTCTGAGCACTGGCATCTCGGGCTACACCTATTCCTTCGCGAACCCAAGCACTCTCGTACAGCAGGCCGGAGCGGGAATTCTCCAGGGACAGGCGTCGTGCATCCGGCAGGAAGAAGTTAGGGCGGCACTCAACCTTCCGAACAATCTCGCCGGCTGCCAGTCGCTCGTGTTCACGGATGCCGATGCAGCAAAGATCCGTTCTGACAATCGCCAGTTTCCGTTCAACTTTCAGAACTCGCCGCGCTCCATCTCCGCGACCGTGTCGATGCCGATCTTCGACGGGTTTGCCCGGGAGCAGCGGGTTCAGGAGGCCCAGGCTGCGAACGCCGACGCGCGATTCAATGTTCGCGCCCGGGAGCTTGCGATCACCGCTGACGTAACAGCGGCGTATCTCATTCTCACCACGGCGGCACGCACTGCCGCACTTCAGGCGCAGAATTCGGCGAAGGCGCGCCTGGAGCTCAGATTCGCGGAGGACCGTTATCGCAACGGCGCCGTGAACTTCGTCGATCTCACAGAGTCACGCGCTGCATATGAGCGTGCCGAGAGTGAGCGCATCAACGCGATCTACGATTACCACAAGGCGTTCGCTGCGCTGGAAAGCGCAGTTGGCCGTCCACTCAGATAACGGGAAAAAGGAAATGTCCAAGCGCACGAAGTGGGGAGTTGGCGGCGGTATCCTGCTGGTGATCGTTCTTGTAGGTGCGCTCAGCGCAGCCAAGGGACGCAACAAGGCGACCGAGGTCAGGATGGAGATGGTCGAGCGCCGCGATCTCGTGGCGTCAGTCACGGCCAGCGGCCAGGTTCAGCCACATAACAAGGTGGATCTCGCGTCAGATATCACCGGCCGCATCGTGCGGCTGGCTGTCAAGGAAGGTGACCTCGTGACGAAGGGGCAGTTCCTTCTCGAGATCGATCCTTCACAGTATCGCGCCGCTGCGGAGCGAGCAGCTGCCGCGGTTGCCAGTGCAAGGTCCCAGGCTGCGAGCGCGCGCCCGAGCCTGCTTCAGGCTCGCCGCAATTACGATCGCATGCTCGAGCTGAAGCGCGCCAACCCGACACTCGTCTCTGACGAGCAGGTAGAGCAGCTGAAGACGCAGGTCGACGTGAATCAGGCTCAACTGGAATCTGCGCAAAATGGAATTGCGCAGTCGCAAGCGTCACTACGCGACGCGCAGAGCCTGCTGGCGAAGACTACCATCTATGCCCCGATGAGCGGACGCGTGACTAGACTCGTCGTGCGGGAAGGCGAAACGGCGATCATGGGAACACTGAACAAGGATGCTGCTACCCTGCTCACAGTCAGCGACATGAGCCTGCTCGAGACAAAGGTCAAGGTCGACGAGACCGACGTATCACGTATCTCGATCGGCGATTCGACTGTCGTCCAGATCGACGCATTCCCCGACACGACATTCGTTGGGCGCGTATCGGAGATCTCCAACAGCTCGATCAGGGCCGTCGGTGGCGGGGCAACCCCGGCTGACCAGGCCATCGACTACGAAGTCACGATAACGCTCCTCAACGCTCCGCCAACGACAAGGCCTGACTTTTCGGCCACAGCGAAGATCATTACCGATATAAGGAACAACGTGCTGTCGATCCCGATTATCGCCCTCACCGTGCGCGAGGACTCGACTGCGAACCAGGACAGCGGCGCGGTGACATTGGCCAAGGCGGCGCCATCGAAGCAGGTTGGCAAACGGGACATCGAAGGGGTCTTCGTAGTTGGCGCCGACAACAAAGTGACCTTCAAGCCCGTAAAGGTTGGTATAGCTGGCGAGAAGTACTTCGAGGTGGTCTCTGGACTAAGTGAGAAAGACCGCATCGTCGGCGGAACCTACCAGGCAATCCGTGAGCTGAAGGACAGCGCACGGGTCAAGAGCGCTGAGCCTGACAAAAAGAAGGACGAGGCGAAGAAAACCTGATGCAGACAACAGAAGACATGCCGATGAGCTTCACCGCTGAACGCGAGGCGGTGACTCAACGGGCGGGATCGGCGCCTGACAAGGATTGGGTCATTGTCACGCGCGGAATCAAGCGCGAGTACGACATGGGTGGTGAAATCGTACGCGCGTTGCGCGGCGTCGATGTCGCTATCCGCCGGAACGAGTACGTCGCAATCATGGGCCCGTCAGGGTCGGGTAAATCGACGCTGATGAATCTCATCGGTTGCCTGGACACGCCTGACGCCGGCGAATACTGGCTGAGCGGCAACCTCGTTTCATCGATGGCTGACGACGAGCTCGCTCGCGTTCGTAATCGCGAAATTGGTTTCGTGTTCCAGACCTTCAATCTGCTGCCGCGCGCGACCGCGCTTCACAACGTGGAGCTGCCTCTTGTATATGCAGGCGTTCCATCTGACGAGCGACGCAAGCGCGCCATCGCCGCACTCGAGCGCGTGCAGCTCGGCGATCGTATCACTCACCGCCCGAACGAGCTGTCGGGTGGACAGCGCCAGCGCGTTGCTATCGCCCGGGCGCTCGTCAACAATCCAGCGATCCTGCTTGCTGACGAACCAACGGGAAATCTCGACTCGAGCACTTCGGAAGAAATCATGCGCGTCTTCGAGGAGCTCGCGACCACGGGCCAGACTGTGATCATGGTAACTCACGAGCCCGACATCGCGGCGCATGCGCGGCGTGTGATCGTACTGCGTGACGGAATGATCGAGAGCGACGACAGGCGCGAAAGATTTGCCGAGAAGATGCAGGTCGGCGGACTGGCTTCAGCTCACAAGTAGGCAATGCCCTTCATCGACGCAATTCGCCTGGCGCTCTCGCAGATACGCGTGCAGAAGCTCAAGAGCTTCTTCACGCTGCTCGGAGTCGTCATCGGTGTCATGTTCCTGATCGCCGTTGTGTCGATCGTGGAAGGCATGTCCAGCTACATGGAGCATGACTTTGTCGGCAAACTCGTCGGTGTCAACACTATAAGCCTGAAGAGGAACGGTGACTTCCAGGATGTCAGCGAAGAGGAATGGCGGGCAATGCAGCGTCGCCCGCGCGTCCTCATCACGGATGTGGAGCCGGTAGTCTCGGCCCTGCCCCCTGGTACGCTCTGGTCAGCGGAAGGATACGACAATGTCCCGATGTCGTCGCGCTGGGCCAAGCCGTCGAATCTCGAGGCGTGGGCCGTCGACGGGGACTACTTCCAGATTCGCGAGATGAAGGTCTCGAAGGGCAGGCTGATTACATCGCAGGAAATGGCGCTTGGAACGCCAGTGGTCGTCGTTGGTGAGGAGATCGCCGAACGATATTTTCCTGACCTCGATCCGATCGGCCGCGAGCTGAAGGTCGCCGGTCTTCCCTACACCGTTATCGGCGTTGCGGAATCGCAGGGCAGCATCTTCGGGCTGTCGCTCGATCGTTTCGCAATCGCACCATATCGTTCGCCGCTGCGACATGTCGTCAACCGGCCGCAGGTAATAGATGCACTCAAGATCAAGCTACCCGGCGATGGTGACATGATCGAGGCGCAGGAAACGATACGCCAGGTCATGCGCGGGCGTCGCGGACTGCGTGCTTCACAGCCTGACAACTTCGCGCTCGAGACGTCCGAGTCGGCACTCAAATTCTGGAATGACATCAAGAGCAAACTCGTCATCGCAGGCGTCATACTGCCCGCCATCGGACTCGTCGTGGGCGCGATCGTGATCATGAACATCATGCTTGTCGCCGTTGCCGAGCGCACCCGCGAGATCGGAATCCGAAAAGCGCTCGGGGCGCGGAGGCGCGACATCATGTCGCAGTTTCTCGTTGAAGCTGCAACTCTCAGCACTGTAGGTGCGGCGATCGGGATAGTGATGGGGATACTGCTCGCTCAATTCATCTCCGCAGTATCGCCATTGCCTGCGTCAGTTGCGCCATGGTCCATTGTCGCGGGCGTAATTGTGGGTGCAGGGGTTGGAATCATCTCGGGGATATATCCGGCGAGCCGTGCTTCGCGTCTCGACCCGATCATGGCGCTGAGGTCAGAGTAGATGGGTTTCTCATCCTGGCTTTTCAACCTCACTGAAGGCGTCGGCATCGCGTTCGATGCCATCAGAGCGAACAAGGTCCGCGCCGCACTCACTATTCTCGGTGTGGCCGTCGGCGTGTTCGTTGTCGTGACGCTCTCAGCAGCCGTCCATGGAATCAACGCCAGCGTTGCGAAGGATCTCGAGTCGGCGGGGCCTTCGAGCTTCTACATGTACCGCCGCCCGGTCAGCCTGAATACGATCTGCGACGGCACTGACGATACATGCACGTGGCGCCGGAACCCGTCGATCACGATGGACGAGGCGCGGCGCATCGCCGCGCTTCCGGAAATATCAGCAGTCACCGCTCACGTCGGAACGCAGGTAAGGTTCACTTATAAGGACAAGCTGGTCAGAAGCGGCGGTCTCGACGGCTACAGCGCCGGATGGCTTGCCGCCGATGGCGGCGACATCACTATCGGCCGGGATTTCACTTACGCCGAGAACACGACTGGCAGCAATATCGTCGTGGTAAATGAGGAGATGGCGAAGAGATTGTTCGGTGAGTCCGACCCGCTTGACAAGGTCATCGATATCGACGGCAAGCCGTTCACGGTAATCGGAGTCCACTACAACAAGGGAAGTTTTCTCGGCAAGCCGACATCCTCCACCTCGGGAACCGATCCAAAGGCGATCATCCCGATTGAAGCTGGACGAAGGCACCTCGGGTTCCGCCTGCCGCGGCTCGACCTGACCATCAGGCCGCATACTTCGGTGCCGCGGGATGAGGCAATCGACGCTGTGACAGCACTGATTCGCGGGCAGCGCGGGCTGAGGCCAAGCACGCCGGATAATTTCGCCATCGTCACGTCCGACGGCCTGATGGAGATTTACGACGGTTTCTTCGGCGTTTTCTTCGTGATCATGATCGCGCTCTCGGCTGTCGGACTGATGGTTGGTGGAGTCGGCGTGATCGCGATCATGATGATCAGTGTCACCGAGCGAACGCGTGAGATCGGCGTCCGGAAAGCGCTTGGCGCAACGCGGAATACAATTCTCTGGCAGTTTCTGGTGGAGGCCGCTACGTTGACCTGCGTTGGCGCATCGATCGGGCTTGCAGCTGGCTCGAGCGTCGCCTGGCTGGTCAATAAATTCACGCCTGTACCGGCATCTACGCCGCTGATGGCCATCGTCGCGGCACTTGGAGTGAGCGCTGTCACCGGAATCGTATTCGGCATGCTCCCCGCAGCGCGCGCTTCGCGCCTCGACCCCGTGGAAGCCCTCCGCTACGAGTAGTACCATGGCGTCAGCGAAATGACATTTGCTGACGTCATTCTCACTGCCCTCCAGCAGCTTCGCCAGAACAAGCTGAGGTCGTTCTTCACGCTCCTCGGGATCATTGTGTCCGTGACGTTCCTCGTCGCAGTGGTCGCGATCATCCAGGGAATGAACTCCTACGTGTCCGACAACCTCGCCGGAGCGATCGTCGGTCAGAACGCATTCCAGGTTCGCCGGACGCCAATTCAGGTTGGACTGTTCGACGACGAGATGATGCGACGTGTTCAGCGCCGGCCGAAGGTTACCGAGGCTGATGCGGCGGCGGTCGTTGCGGCCGTACCCCAGGCGGTAGCGATAAGCCTCCAATCCGGCTTCCCCGCCCCCACAGCGGACGTCCGGTGGTCTACGCGCGCGCTCGGCAGCGTCGCAATCTTTGGAGTGACGCCGCCTTATCAGGTAGTCCAGGACTACGAGTTCGCATCGGGACGCCCGCTTACCGACATCGACGTAAGACAGCGACAGCCCGTAGCAGTGATCGGTGCAGATGTCGCCGAGAAGCTCTTCGAGAATGTTGACCCGCTCGGCAAGCCGATAAGGATTCTCACCGGTACTTACACCGTTGTGGGAGTAGTCGAGAAGAAGGGTCGGATGCTGGGCCAGTCGTTCGACGGTTTCGTGCTGTTGCCGTTCACGACATTCGAGTCGCTGTACGGGAGCCGCCGAACCACGACGATCTCCGTGAAAATGGCTACGCCCGAAGAGGTGGCGGAGGGAATGGCGCTGGCTGACGGAGCGATGCGCACCGCACATCGGCTCAAGCCTGGAGAGGAAAGCGACTACTCGGTCGAGACTGCTGACGCGCTGATCGATTTCTGGAAGAATCTGACGCGCGTCCTCTTCTCGGTAATTCCGGCGATTGTCGGGATTGGAGTAGTTGTCGGTGGAATCGTGATAATGAACATCATGCTCATGTCAGTGGGAGAGCGAACGCGGGAGATCGGCGTGCGCAAGGCGCTCGGCGCGCGGTCGAGAGACATCCGGCGGCAGTTCCTCGTGGAGGCAGTCGTACTTGCCAGTGTCGGTGGGATTCTGGGGGTTCTTACCGGGTGGGGTCTCGCGCAACTGGTTTCCTTTGCGTCGCCGCTGCCCGCCAAGGTCACTGCGTGGTCCGTGCTGCTCGCGCTTTCGCTGGGCGCCGGTGTCGGAGTGCTGTTCGGTGTCTATCCTGCCGCGCGTGCGGCGCGTCTGGATCCGATCGCAGCGCTGAGGCAGGAATAGATGCTCATTGAACATGTACGAAACAACGTCGCGGTCGCGCTCGATACAATCAGGACGAACAAGCTGCGTTCGGGACTCACCATACTTGGCGTGGTGATGGGAGTATCGACGGTGATGATGATGGCCGCGATCGTACAGGGTATTCAGAAACAGATCGTCAGCACGATCGAGATTGCCGGTCCGACGACTTTCTATGTGGTGAAAGCGTTCTCTCAGACTCCTGTTGATCCGAACAACCTTCCCACGTGGATAAGAATCCGGCCAGACCTCACTTCAGGTGAAGCGAGACGTATCGAATCACTTCCGGAAATCGGATATGCTGGAATCTGGGGACAGGCTCAGGCGCGGCTCGAATACAAAGGAACGCGCACCCAGCAGCTCATCATATTTGGAGCCGACGAGGGATTCCCCGAGATATACGGCGGCGACCTGGTGGATGGCCGATGGTTTACGCCGGGAGAATTGACTGGCGGCGCAGCAGTCGCGGTGCTCGAGGAGGATGCGGCGCGGCGCATATTCGGCGGCGAAAGTATTATCGACAAGCAGGTGCAAATCGGCGGGAGGCCGGCGCAGGTGATCGGGCTGTATCAGAAAGCATCGAACATCTTCGAGCCGCCCGGACAGGCAACCGGGGCAGTGGTGCCCTATCTCATGCTCGACCAGCAGTTCACCATCGACAAGGCAAACGCTGTTTACATCGCGGTGAAACCGAAGAGCGGGGTGACCACCGCGGCAGCACAGGAGGCTGTAACGGTGGCAATGCGCGAGGAAAGGCGCCTGCGACCCGCTGACAGGAACTCGTTCGACATGATCACGCAGGACCAGATCCTCGACACGTTCAACAAGATCACAGGTGTGTTTTTTCTCGTCATGATAGTGTTGTCGAGCGTCGGCCTGATGGTGGGCGGAATAGGAGTGATGGCGATCATGATGGTGTCTGTCACCAGCCGCACGCGGGAGATCGGCGTCCGCAAAGCGATGGGAGCAACACAGCGCGAGATACTTCTCCAATTCCTGGTTGAATCAGCGACGCTGACTGGAATCGGCGGGCTGATCGGCATCGTCGTCGGCCTGCTGCTTGGCCGGATCATCACAGCCTTCATGAACATCGACACCGGCGTGCCCGTTGCGCTGACCCTGATCGCGGTGAGCGTCTCCGTCGGAATTGGAATCGTGTTCGGGATGATCCCCGCGCGCAGGGCCGCGAAGCTCGATCCGATCGAAGCACTGCGATACGAGTAAGTCTCCCTAAATTCCTTTCCCTTATATTCACCTCAATGCCGACTGTAGACATTCTCGCAATCGCTGCCCACAGGGACGATGTTGAGCTCACGTGCGCCGGCACTCTCATCAAGGCGGCAAAGCTTGGACGCCGTACCGCCGCGATCGACCTGACGGCGGGCGAGCTTGGCACACGGGGCTCCGCGGAGCTGCGCGGTGAAGAAGCCTCGCGCGCCGCCGCAGTGATGGGACTTTCTGCCCGCGAAAATCTGGGCCTCCCTGACGGCGGGGTTGTGAACACGCCGGAGACACGCGCCATGCTCGCGGTCGCGATACGCAGGTTCCAGCCTGCAATAGTCATCGCGCCATCGATCAATGGAAAACATCCCGATCACACTGTAAGCGCCCAGCTGATTCGCGACGCATGCTTCGTTGCCGGCCTGCGAAAAGTCGAGCCTGACGTCCCCGTGTTTCGCCCGCGCAAGGTCGTGCACTGCCTCGCGTATCGAGAGGACAACATCAAGCCGACATTCGTCGTCGATATCAGCGATACTTTTGAGCAGAAACTCGAAGCCGTAATGTGCTACTCGTCACAGTTCGACGAAGCGATCCAGGCTGGAGAAGTGTTTCCAAACGGTGAGCAGCTGTATGACATCATCCGGCACCAGGCTGCGCACTACGGATCCCTGATTCGCGCAAGATACGGTGAGCCTTTCTTCACAACTGAAACCATGCGCGTTGACGACATTGGCGCGCTCGAGGTAGCGACATTTTGAGCGAAGACGACGAGGTGACATACCCGAGGTATCTCGCACTCGACGAGCTTCTTTCGCTGCAGCGACTGAGGTCAGACCCGGAACACCCGGATGAGCTGCTGTTCATCGTTGTCCACCAGGCCAGTGAGCTTTGGTTCAAGCTCATTCTGCACGAGCTCGATGGCCTCAGCGCACGGATGATGAGCAACGATCCCCTCGGGGCCCTGACGTCGCTCAAGCGCGTCAACGCGCTGATGCGGATCGTCACGTCGCAGCTTGCCGCCCTTGAGACCCTGCCACCACAGCGTTTCGCGCAGTTTCGTGGATACCTCGGCACATCCAGCGGCTCACAAAGCATCCAGTTTCGAGCGATCGAAGCCAAGTCCGGCCTGAGGGACCAGCACTTCATCAACGTGCTAGAGGAACACGGGCCGATTCCACAACGGATCCAGCAGGCGCTTGATCAGCCGCCACTTCAGGAACAGTTCAACCAGATACTGAAGCACCACGACGTCACGCTCGAGCAGATTTATGCCGACGACGCGAACCCTGCGCTTCAGATGCTGGCCGAAGGACTGCTTGAATATGAGCAGGGATTCTCGATGTGGAGATTCCTCCATGTCCAGCTCGTCGAGCGGATCATCGGGCCGATGACGGGTGGCACGGGCGGCACGCTTGGCTCCCGATATCTACAGAGAACAGTCACGCAGAAGTTCTTCCCCGACCTCTGGGCGGTTCGGACCAAGTTCTTCAAGGGTTGAGGACGCGGAGTTAGAACCGCAGCTGCCGGCGCCCGGCAGGCCGGCCATCGGCGTCCGGCCAACTGCAACGACGCAACGGCGCGTCACCAGCGAAAACTCGCCCGGAGCCGCCGGAGGTTTTAGCTTCATAGGATGAAGCCGGAGCCTATCTACCTCGATCACGCCGCCACGACTCCGGTGCGCGAGGAGGTTTTCGAAGCGATGAAGCCGTTTTTTGGCCCCCGTTTCGGCAATCCCTCCAGCACTCACCGGTGGGGCCGCGAAGCGCGGGCGGCGCTCGATGAGGCCCGCGAGCGCGTCGCGAAGTGTCTGGGAGCCCGGCCGGACGAGGTCTGCTTCACGTCAGGCGGCACCGAGGGCGACAACCTTGCGATTCTGGGAGCGTGGAGACACGCCCGCAAATCGGGGAGGAACGCGGTCGTGACGACTCCGATCGAGCACAAGGCAATACTCGGCGCCGTGCACCAGGCGGCCGCCGAGGGCGCTGAAGAGAGATTCGTGCGGGTCGACGGCAATGGTGTCGTCGACGATCGCTCGTACGATGAGATCGTTGATGACGATGTTGCGATCTGTTCGGTAATGTGGGTCAACAACGAGATCGGCACGATTCAGTCGTTGCCAAGTCTCGCCGAGCGTGCAATGGCGAAAGGGGCGCTGATGCATACCGATGCCGTGCAGGCGTTCGGCAAGGTGCACATCGATGCCGCGACGCAGCAGTTCGACCTGCTTGCGATTTCCGGCCACAAGATCGGCGCACCGAAAGGAATCGGCGCGCTGTTTATCCGGCGCGGAACGAACCTCGAGCCACTGATGCACGGTGGGTCTCAGGATCGTGGACGCCGGCCGGGCACTGAGAACGTCGCGTACGCGGTAGCACTGGCAAAGGCGGCGGAGCTGACGCTCGCGGAACACGAGGATGAATGCGCACGCCTGCGCCGCATGCGCGACCGCCTCGAAGCGGCGATACTCGACAAGGTTCCTGATGCGGTCATTCATGGTCGCGGTGCCGAACGCGCCCCACATGTGCTCAATGTTTCAGTTCCGGGAACTGACGCGGAATCGATGCTCATGGCCCTCGACCTGAAAGGCATCGCGGCTTCGGGCGGCTCTGCATGCCAGAGTGGAAGCATTTCTCCCTCGCACGTCCTGGTCGCGCTGGGCGTGCCCGCGGAGATCGCAACTGCAGCAATCAGGATGAGCATCGGCTCGCTCACCGACGATGCGTGCATCGACCGCGTTGCCGAAGTCTTCCCCGCCCTGGCCCACAAGGCGCGCCAGCTGGCCAACGCCGGTTAACAGCCCGTGAAGGAAAGAGTTCTTATCGCCATGTCCGGCGGCGTCGATTCGTCGGTCGCCGCGGCACTGCTCGTGGAGCAGGGTTACGACGTGGTCGGTGCGACAATGAAGCTGTTCTGCCACGGCGATGATGTACCAGACCGTCCGTGCTGCTCACTCGACTCGGTCAACGACGCGCGCAGGGTGTGCGAGCAGCTTGGCATTCCGCACTATGTCATCAACATGGAGACGCGATTCGGCCACGATGTAATCGACGACTTCGTGAGCGAGTATTCACTGGGCCGCACGCCGATTCCGTGCGTCCGCTGCAACACGTTCACGAAGTTCCGCGATCTCGTCGCCAAAGCCGATTCGATCGACGCCAGGTGGATTGCGACCGGTCATTACGCACGCGTAGTGGACGGTGAACTGCACCGCGGCAGGGATGACAACAAGGATCAGACGTACTTCCTGTGGGGAATCGACAGGTCGGTACTCGACCGAATGCTCCTGCCGGTAGGAGATTCCACGAAGCCGGAGACGCGCGCGCTTGCGACGAAGCTCGGGCTCTCAGTGGTTGCCGATAAACCCGAGAGCCAGGAGATCTGCTTCGTTCCCGACGGTGACTATATGAAGATCCTTCGCGCCCGTCTGGCCGCTGACTCGCCTGCATTGTCGCGCGGACCAATCGTTACGTCTGATGGCGAACAGGTTGGAGAGCACACAGGTTTCGCCGGGTTTACGATCGGCCAGCGCCGCGGGCTTCCCGGCGGGTTTGCGATCCCTATGTATGTCGTTGCAATCAGGCCCGCTGATCGCGCAGTAGTCATCGGACCGCGCGATCAGCTGCTTGGCCGCGGACTCGTCGCGCGCGAGGTGAACTGGCTCACTGAGCCGCCCGAGATTGGTGATTCCGTCGGCGTCCGCGTCCGGCATCGCGCGCCCCTGGTCCCGGGCGAGCTGATCCGGCACGACAATGGTGAGATCGAGATCGCCCTCGATGAACCGGTGTCGGCCATCACTCCCGGCCAGTCAGTCGTTTTATACGACGGGGAGCGTGTGCTTGGCGGCGGGTTCATCGAGACGGCGGTTGCTGCCAGTCGATCCCCTCTGCCAATCCTCGCCGCCTGACCGGCGGCGAGTGATTTCCGCGCGCGAGTTAACGCTGCTGCGACTCCTGACATCATTGTGTCAGGATGATGGATACACTAGCCGACCTGGACCATTCAATGCCGATTGAGCGAGCCCCCGGTGACCGGATCGGGATGCTGCTCGCGTCGGTCGAGCTGGCGCGCGAGGGCGACCCTGATGCATTCGCCGAGCTCGTCTCGGAGTTGCACCCGCTCGTCTTCCGCTGGGCTCTGTCATTTGCACGCGATGCAGATGAAGCTGATGAGATAACGCAGGAGACGTTTGTGCTCGTGCACAGGCGACTGCATCAGTATCGCGGCAAAGTAGCCCTGGAGGGTTGGGTTTACCTCATCACGCGGAATGTCGCGCTTGGCCGAAAGCGGAAGAGCAAGCGCCGCCGGTCGCTGACGGAGTCCGAGATTCCTGGAATGGCAACGGTATACACGACCGACCCCGGCGCACGCGTGGATCGCGAGCGGGTGGCTGCCTACATCCATCATTTCTTTCTTTCGCTCCCCCCACGCCAGCGCGAGGTCTTCGACCTCGTCGACCTCCAGGGCAACGATCCCCTGGAAGTCGCGAAACTCATAGGCGCGAGGCCGAATGCCGTCCGTGCCAATCTCTTCAAGGCCCGCGCATCGATACGCGCGCACCTGCTCGAGACTCATCCGGCGTGGAAGGAGATCGACAGATGATAACGTGCAATGAGTGCCTCAAGGCTCTCTCAACGAGCCGTCTCTCCGAGATCCGGTCAGGATCTCCCGTCGCTACGCATTACTCGACGTGCGATGCGTGCCGTCGCGTCGTGCAGGACCTGCAATACGCCGAGAGCGGGCTCGCAATGGTGCTCGACCAATTCGGGCCGCGTGCGACACCGCAGTCAGTCGCACGGCACGCTGCAGACTCGATGTTACGAAGAAGGCGGCGAATAGCTCGCGTCGCTCGCGGAGCGCTTGCCATAATCGCCGTCGGTGTTCTGGCCGCAGGGCTCGAGGCCATCGTCGGGGATGACCGGACGGTTTCGCATACAATGGCGCTCAACTGCCTGAGCTCGGAGCGCGCACTCGAGATCATTCAGCCGTTCGCTGCCGCGAGAGTTTCCATCAGCAGCACCGGTCAGGGCAGAACGGTAAGACTTCAGGGCGAGGAAGCAGATGTCGTAGAGGCGGCTGCCCGCATCGCCGTCGCCGACAGATCGGGGTCATGCGCAGTCCCGCCTGGCCAGGATAAGGAACCGGAGGCTTCTGCTACTCCGCAGGCCGATAAAGGAGGAACGGATTGATGGGCGTTCCCTTCCACCACTCGCTTGGGTTGTCGGCGCGCATCACCTGAAAGTGGAGATGGGGTGCGGTCGGGTTCGCATTGCCTGATGTGCCAACGAATCCGATAATCTCGCCGCGCCGCACGTTCGCCCCTTCGGCGAGGCCGGGGCGATAACTCTCGAGATGACCGTACATGAGCATAAATCGCGATGACTTGTCCCTCATGTAGATCGAGAGGCCGCCTGCTACACTCGTGTGGAGCTTGACTACTGTGCCGGCCACTGCGGCGATAGCCGGCGTATTGCGGACAGCCATTATGTCGAGAGCGTTGTGCTGGCGTGTCGACCCCCGGCGATCGAGAAAGCTGTCGACGAGATCCTTGACCGCTATTCCAGCCACAGGAACCTGTGGGGACTGGGCCCTGAGAGCAGCAATATCTGATGCGGAAACCGGTGCGAGCGGAACCGCGGGTTGCACGAGGGTATCGCCGAGGGCATCGTAAAGAACTGAGTCGCTCTCGACGATTGCGCTGCCAGCCGTGTTAGTGCGCGCCACTGCGGTGTCAGGCGTGGAAGCGATGATGTCCCCGGGCCTGATAACAGCAATGTGGCCTGCATCAGGTTTTGCCGCATACAGCAGCGCCACGAAAAACGCGCCAGCAAACACGGCCGCATTAGCCCTCACATCGGGGCTAATACTTCATACCCCCTGCTTCTGCAAATTCGCGCATGATCCTCTGTTGCTCCTCGGAAAGTTTTTCCGGCGCCTCGATTTTCACCTCAACGATCAGGTCGCCTACCTGAGTTCCTTTGCGAATTCCCTGCCCGCGAACGCGAAATCGCTTTCCCGACGCTGTCCCGGCGGGAATCTTGATGACCACCTTTTTGGCGTCGAGCGTGTTGACGCTGATCTTTGAACCCAGCGTCGCCTGCGCAATGTTCAGCGGGAGGCTCGCGATGATATCGAGGCCCTGACGCTGGTAGAACTTGTCGGCGCCAACGTTGAAGGTGATCAGCAGGTCACCAGGCGGACCGTTGTTTGATCCTTTGCCGCCCTGACCCTTGAGCCTGATCTTGGATCCGGTATCGACGCCAGGTGGAACGGTGATGAGGACCTTCTTGCGCGTGCGGACTTCTCCGGCGCCGGCGCAGGTTGGACACGGCTGTGACGGTACCTGACCCCGCCCCAGGCACACGGGGCACGGACGATTGACAGCAAATCCCCCCTGCCCAAATGAAACCGAGCCCCGGCCTGAGCACTCCGGACAAGTCTTCATCGTAGCGCCGGGAGCCGCGCCGCTCCCGCGACAGGTCCCGCACTCTTCGTTTACCTCGATCTCAACCGGTACTTTTCCACCGCGCGCCGCCGTGCGGAACGGTATCTCCAGGCTCGTTTCGATGTTCTGGCCCCGCTGGGGCCCTGAGGGCCTGGACTGCGAGCGCCCGCCTCCGCCGAATATCGAGCCGAACAGATCGCCAAGTCCGCCCAGGCCTCCGACGTCGAAGTCCTGGTAGTTGACGTTGGAGTTCGCGCCACCTGGCGGCCGCTGAGATGAGCCTGGACGCGAGGGTGCGCCGCCGAAGCCACCGAAACCTCCAAAGGCGCCGAGCCGGCGCATGTCGTCGTACTGCTTGCGCTTCTCGACGTCGCCGAGGACGTTGTTCGCCTCGGAAATTTCCTTGAACCTATCGGCGGCCTTCGGGTCGCTCGCATTCGCGTCGGGATGATACTTCTTCGCGAGCTTGCGATACGCCTTCTTGATTTCGTCCTGGGTAGCCGTAGACGGAACTCCCATTACTGCGTAGAAGTCCTTTGTCGGGGCCATTTACCTTCTGCTCAGCGGGAGCCCGAATGCTGGCGCACGACCACCCTGGCCGGCCTCAGCAGCTGACCCTTGAACGTGTAGCCGACCTGATAGACCTGTGACACAGTGCCATCGAGGTCTGCATTTTTAGCTGGCTCAGTCGCTACAGCCTCGTGAAGCGCCGGGTCGAATTTCTCTTCGACGGGATTCAGCGGTTCCAGGCCGGCGGCGCGAAGCTGCTTGTCGAGTTTTTTCTCGACCATGTCCACGCCCTGTACGACCGTGGCGCACTCGGTAACCGCTGGATCGAGGTCGGCGAATCTCGAGATGTCGTCGAGTGGGTCGAGCAGTTGCCTGACCAGGTCGGCCTGGCCGCGCACTTCAGCCTCGCTCCGCTCCTTCATCATGCGCTTGCGAAAGTTGTCGAACTCGGCGGCAAGCCTGAGAAATTTGTCACGCTCCGTCGTCAGCTCGCGCTGCAACTCCGAGATGCGCTCGTCCGTATCCTGCGCCGCATCCTGCGGCTCGAGCTCAACTTCAGTTACCTCCGCGAAATCCGACGCACCATCTGCGGCAGTGTCGAGGGGACTGCTGACCTTCGGGTCGCTGGTGCTTTGGCTATCTGTCATCTCTTGAATTTAACCTGATTGAAGTGCCCGCCGAACCATATCGAGCGCGGCCTGGGCAGCCCTTTGACGTATCTCTTCCCTTGTTCCAAACAGCCGCAGGCAATGAGCCTGGGTCTCAACCCCATCCTGAGCCACCCACACCATTCCTACAGGTTTCGCAGCCGTTCCACCACCGGGGCCGGCAACGCCGGTGATGCTTATGCCGATATCGGTACCAAACATTTCGCGGACTGATTTCGCCATCTTTACCGCAACAACCTCGCTTACCGCGCCGTGCTCATCAAACTCTGCATCGGTGACTCCGAGCACGCTCCGTTTCACCGAGTTGTCGTAGGCAATCACGCCTCCCGCAAATACATCGCTCGAGCCGGGAATCGCGGTTAGCCGCTCTCCAAGCATGCCTCCAGTGCAGCTCTCAGCGACGGCGATCCGAACGCCCCGTCTTCTGCTTGCATCGAGGACTATATCCGCGAGGTCGGCGGCATCCTCGCCAAAGACATATCGTCCCGCGGCAGCACGAAGTTTCACGAGCGCTGCTGCAAGTTTCGCGTCTGCTTCGGATGCCGGCAGTCCTCTCGCTGTAACGCGGAGATCGACCCCTTCAACACCGGGAAGAAATGCGAGACCCATTCCATCCACACCGCGCGCCAGATCACCGAGTTGGTCGGCAAGCGCAGACTCGGCGATTCCGGTGGTACGCAGCGTTCTCGACCGCACTACCGGAATCGTTCCATCAGCGGCGGCCAGAGCGGAGATCTTCCCGAACAGCTCGTCTGCGAACAAGCCGCGCATCTCCCGGGGAACGCCGGGCAGCATGGCAACCCAGCGGCCCTTCTCATCTTCGAGCCAGATGCCTGGCGCAGTACCGTGCCGGTTCGACATGACGAACGCGCCGTCGGGGATCATTGCCTGGGTGATGTTCGATTCCGGGAATCCCCCCGGACGCCGCAGGCGGGCCCATCGCTCTTTCATCGAGTCGACGATGCCTTCGTCCCGATACATTCCCCGCCCGAAGAGTGAAGCAATCGCCGGTTTCGTCATGTCATCGGCCGTCGGTCCGAGCCCGCCGGTGGTGATTACGCCCCCGGTACGGTCGATCGCCTGCGAGACCGCCGCTGCGATGTCCGCCGCATTGTCGCCGACAGTTGCCCGATGTTTGATCTCGACGCCGATTGACGCCAGCTCGCGCGCGAGCCACGCAGCGTTCGTGTCGATGGTAAAGCCGAGGAGCAGTTCGTCCCCGATCGTGACGATCTCGATTTTCACAGCTCAGCCGGTGAAGACGCGGCCGTAACGCTTGATGTAGAGACCAAGGGAGTAGATGGTGAGCACGACGGCGGCAACCATCGTCACGATGCCAACCGACCCGTTGAACCACGCGAATGCCTGCCACGCGCTGTTGTCCCAACGGTTTCTCGAGGCAAGCGTCGACGCAAAAAACCAGAAGTATGCGGTCCCGACCCACGTCCACTGAAAGCCTGTCTTCCATTTCGCGGGTCCGATGGCCGCGATTACCGTGCCCTTCCTCGCTGCCAGCTGTCGGAAAACTGTCATGAACAATTCTCTGCCAAGCACAATGGCGACGATCCACCACGGAAGCGGCATTTCACCGAAGGGCGTCTGGAACGGGAAATCATGCGCGGCGTCAAACGAGCCGCGCCCCGGGGCTAGCCAGTCAGTGGGAGGCGACATGAGGACGAACATCGGTATCAGTGTCGCAAACAGCAGGAGCTTGTCGGCGAGGGGATCGAGCAAGCGGCCGAGGTCGGTTTCGAGATTGTGAGTTCGCGCCAGCATCCCGTCCACGTAGTCGGATACTGCCGCTATGATAAAAATGACGAACGCCGCAATGCGTGCAAACGGTGAGCTAATGAAGGGCAGCGCGGCGATGAGCGGCGCCACAAGTATCCGACCGATCGTTATGGCGTTCGGGAGGTTGACTGACACCGCGTCTCAGGCGAGCGCTTTGAGAACCAGCTTGCTGACCGCCTTCAGCGTGTCGAACACTCCGTCACCCTCGATCGCCACCGCTTCGAAATAGGACGCGCGTTCTACCCATTCACCAGTCGGCAGCTGATCGATCAGATTTTCGCCCGCATGATACGGATCGGGCGTGACACGAGCCTTTGCCGGCTCATGATACTCCCAGCCTGGATTGAGCGCCGCCTGCAGGTCGGCAATCGGCGCTGCGTTCGGCAGGTCTCTCTTGTTGTACTGCACGACAAACGGGATCTTCGTTAGATCGTAGCCGTATTCGGCCATGTTGTCGTAGAGATTCTGCATGGACTCGAGATTCGCTTCCATTCTCTCGATCTGAGAATCGGCGACGAACACCACTCCGTCCACGTTCTTCAGGATGAGCTTCCGGCTTGCGTTGTAATAAACCTGGCCGGGGACGGTGTACAGATGAAAGCGAGTATTGAAGCCCCGAATCGTGCCGAGGTCTACTGGCAGGAAATCGAAGAACAGCGTACGCTCGGTCTCCGTGGCGAGCGATATCAGCTTGCCGCGAGTGTCCGGTTTGACCTTGCCATAGATGTGCTCGAGATTCGTCGTCTTCCCGCCGAGGCCGGGGCCGTAGTAGACGATTTTGCAGTTGATCTCGCGCGCCGCATAGTTGATCATCGACATCGCAGTTCTATCTCCTTACCAGTTGAACAGCTCGTCGATCTCGTCGCCGGCCCCGGCGAGGATGTTCGGCTGCGTTGCTCCGCTCTCACGCGCGCGGGTATATGCGCGGTCGAGGTGTGCAGTGAGCTCCTCCACCACCGGCTTCATCTTCAGGCGAACGAGGCCGATCGGCGTGCGGTTGTCGAACAGGGTAACGAGAATCAGCCGGCGCGCCACGTCGGCGACATAAAGCGATTCTTTTTCGCCCTGATGGAACAGCGTTGTAAAATCTGTTTCACCAATGAGCCGCGCGAGCTGATCGTTGGCACTGAAATCAGCGGCGGTGAGCGTAGCAAAAACGGTGGGATCGAAATTGAGCTGCTGGCCCATCGTCGCGACCAGCTGGCCTGACCGGTCGGCGATCAGGGCAGAGTGTGCGCCGGTGTCAGCAAGGAACTTCTCGACCGTCTGCGTGAGAGCGGCGAGGTCCTCTTCGTCAAAAGACCAGGTTGCTGCGCCTGAGTTCGTCACTGTATCAGGCCAGCGTCGATTCGATGCTGCGCATCAGCGCCACGCCCCGCTGGCGCAGTACGGCGGAGCGCTCCCACGCGATGTACTCCCGCAGGAGCCTCAGCGTGCCCATCGATGGCCTGGTGCGCAGATAGCTGAGCGCGGCAAAACGCCGCAGCGGGTGCTTGCTGAAAAGGTCACGGCTGTGCTGCCGCTGCAATTGACTCCACGCGAGCGCGCCGCATGCGAGACCTGCGACGAAACCAAGTCCCGCCAGCTGGCTGTTACGGCTGCTGATCACATCGCCCGCCGTGCGGATAGTGCTTGTGCAATGGTCACTCCGTCAGCGTACTCCAGGTCCCCACCCACCGGCAATCCCCGCGCGATGCGTGTGACGGTCAGATGATATGGTGACAACTTCCGCTGAACGTACAGCGCTGTGGCCTCTCCCTCAATGCTCGGGTTGGTCGCGATGATGACTTCGCGAACGATTCCCCCGGCCACCCGGCTCTCCAGTTGGGGAATTGTGAGGTCGTCGGGACCGATTCCGTCGAGCGGCGACAGTCGCCCGCCGAGCACATGATACAATCCCCGGAACTCTCCCGCCCGCTCGATCGCACCGATATCCGAGGCCTCCTCGACAGCGCAAATTATCGCGCCGTCCCGACGGGAGTCGCGACATATGGCGCAGACATCCTCCTCGGTGAGGTTGAAACAGTGGGAGCATGGTTTTACACGCTCGGCAAGTATGACCAGCGCTTCGGCGAGTCTGCGCGACTGTTCGACTGGCTGCCTCAACAAGTGATATGTGAGGCGCATCGCGGTCTTTCTTCCGATTCCGGGAAGCCGGGCGAGCTCCGACGCCAGTGCGTCGATTGCCGACACTCTAGAATGGGAGTTTGAACGGAAGGCCCATGCCTCCCGTGAGCTTTGACATTTCCTGCTTCGCCATCTCTGCCGATTTCTGCTGAGCGTCACGCAGTGCCACCAGAAGGAGGTCCTCGAGCATCTCTACGTCAGACGCGTTCACAATTGACGGATCAACCCTCACCCTGGTAATCTGGCCCTTGCCGTCTGCGTCGACAGTCACCATCCCGCCACCGGAGGTTCCGCTGACGGTCATTTCTCCCAGCTCTTCCTGAATTTTTTCGAGCCGGCTCTGCATCTGCTGCGCCTGCTCAAGCATCTTCGAGAAATCTGCCATCTGGCTGCCTTGTCGTATTGTTAGTCGAGCAGGTCGAGATCGAGTTCGCGCACCGCTGCATCGAACAACGGATCCTGCGCACGAAGCATGCGAAGTCGCTCTTCGCGTACAGCTTCCGTCGTGAGTCGAACGGGGCGGTTACCACTGCTTGCGCTCTGCTCGAGTTTCGTCTTCCAGTCCGCGCCCGCTGTCGAATCTACCGGTTTCTGTGGAGTCGGAGGGGTGACTCGCATGGGCGGCGCAGGCGGCGTGCGAACCGCTTCCGAAGGGGAGTCGACTACGTGCGCTATCGGTCGCTGCGCGTCGGCCTGCCGGGCGTCGGCACGCGGGATCGCGCGCGATTCAGTCTGAAGCGGCCTTCGCGCTCCCCCCCCCTGTTGCGCCGAGCCGTCGCCACCGCGCGGAGTGCCACCAAGGGTCTGCAGTACTTCCTCGATCGAGACGGCGCGATCGAGCAGCGCGAACCTGACGAGTAGCATCTCGACGAGAAGCTGTTGTTGAGTGCTTCGGCGAAACTGTGGCTCGATCGCACTGAGCATCGACAACATTCGAACGAGATCGCCTGCGGAGAACTCTTCGCGATGAGTCTCCAGCACTTCGAGCGCATGAGGTGAAAGGCCCTCCATCCGTCCGTTGAGGATCACGGCAAGCTGAGCCCTGATCATGTCGCCGAGCCCGGAGAGAAACACGCCAAAGTCGACGCCACCGTCTGCGAGTCGGGCTACTGAAGCGAACACATCGCCGGCGCGCCGCTCGGCGATCATCGCTATCACGGCGAGATATTCATCTTCAGGGACGAGGCCAAGCGCTTCACGCACGCGATCGGCGGTGACTCCTGCTTCACCGATGGATATTACCTGATCAGTCAGCGACAGAGCATCACGCATCGATCCGTCAGCGGCGCGCGCAATCATTGCGAGTGCTTCGCCAGTTGCGGGAATACCTTCGGATCCCAGGACTGACTCGAGACGAGTGATGATCTCTGAGAGGCTGATACGCTTCAGGTCAAACCGCTGAAGCCTGCTGAGCACCGGAGCCGCGGCCTGGGCAATTTTTTGAGGATCAGTCGTCGCGAAAACGAAAACTACCCGGGGAGGCGGCTCCTCGAGAATTTTGAGAAGCGCATTCCAGGCCTCCCGCGTGAGCATGTGCGCCTCGTCGACGATGTAAACCTTGTAGCGGTCGTCGCCCGACGGGGCGTACATCGCGCGTTCGCGCAGCTCCCGTGCGTCGTCGACGCCCCGGTTCGACGCGGCGTCGATTTCCACGACATCGAGGCTCGAGCTCCCGCTCCAGATGCGCTGGCACGAAATACATTCGCCGCACGGTTCACCGTCGGGCGACCTGTTCTCGCAGTTGAGCGCCATTGCCAGCACGCGGGCGAGAGTCGTCTTGCCGGTTCCTCGCGGGCCGCAGAGCAGGTATCCATGTGCGACCCTTCCGCGCGCGATCGCACCGCGAAGGGTGTCGGACACATGAGACTGCACCGCTACGCCTGCGAAGTTTCGGGGTCGATATTTCCGGGCTAGAGCGAGCGTCATTGAGGAGGGAAGATACCCCAGGCCTGACGGAGCAACGCAAGACACCGCATGCCGCTGCTACCTTCGGGGTCCTGACGGAGTTAGCGGGCTCGTGCCCTCCGGGACCTGGGGCACCCCAAATATAATCATTGCGGACTGCGGACTGAACTGCGGACTGCGGACTGAACTGCGGATTGGGGACCTGATTTCCGACGAGGTCGAAAATACACAGTGCCTGGTGGGACGCGAGAAAAGGAGGCTCTGAAGTGCCAGGAGTTTTGTAAGGTCAACCGGGAGCGGCAGACGATGTTGCAAGATCAGAATTTTCGGGCCTTTTCTGGAAACGAAAAACCCGCCATCGCATGCGATGACGGGTGATTCGTGTTCAGCGAAAACGCTGATTACTTCTTGATGTCGATGTCCGGAACCTTCACCATCATCGAATCGGTGCCGACTTCAACGCTGGGTACGTTCAGCGTATCCGTGACCGTTCCGACTACCGGCTTCTCGACTTCCAGATCACCACTTTCGGTCTTGCTGCACGCGGTGACTGCGACGGCCAGTATGGCCAGTCCAATGAGCTTACGCACGAGACGCCTCCCAGATTGTTAGTTGAGCCGCACGCTGCGGCACATTCCGACCCCATTGCAACTTCTTTGCCGCAATTCTCAATCCTCGAAAGCCTCGCGCTGAAGTCTCCTAACTCTACGTAATTCAAAGACTTGAGCCACTTCGCCGCCGAGAATGAAAATAATCGCAGCGTAATATGTCCACACAACCACAATTATCAAAGCCGCCAGTGTACCCGAATAGAGGGAACCGGGGTTGAATGAACTAACATAAGCACCGAAGGCGCGCTTCGCGATCTCCAGGAGAAAACTGGTGAAAATCGCGCCCACCATGGCCATCTGCCACCTGACCTTACGGTTTGGCAGGAACTTGTATAGCGCCCAGAACATCGATGCGATGAACAGAAAAGCGACGAACTGCCCGATATTGTACTCGAGGTTTCCCATCATCTCCTTCCTCACCCCCAGCTCGCCCAGGAACAACAGCCCACGCGTCGTCGCAAGCGCGAGGTAGGCGTTGAGCGCAGTGTACGCGACGAGAAGCAGAGAAGACACGATTGTGATCTGGACATCGAAGACTTTGCCTGCCACGATGCCGCGGTCCGAATCGATGTCGAAAATCAGGCCGAGAACGCTTCGAAGCGATCCGAACAGGCGTGTCGAGAACCAGATAAATCCGATCACGCTGTAGATCCCGATCGCCTGACGTGACTGGATGATGTCGACGAGCACGTTGCCCAGTGGCGACTGCTCACCCGACCGCGCGGGCGGAAGGAACCTGTAAACTATTTCATTGATCTCAGCCGATGACGCCTCGGCCGAGTGATTGAGCAGGTACGCGAGAGCCGAAGCTATGAGGAGGACGAACGGGACGGCGGCGAGAAGGAGATTAAAAGCAATTCCCCCTGCCAGAAAGAAAATGTTGTCTTCACCGCTGTTGTCCCAGACGCGTTTCGCATAATCGCGGAGCGTCCAGCCGATCCTGATATGGAACGGCCTTTTCGGCACTAGGTCTCTTTGTAAGCGGCCTTTGTCTCCGCGATGCGCTGCTCGAGCTCCTCGCGTGCCTGCTGCGCGGCAGCGCGGCCGGCATCTACTGCGTTGGTCACCTGGCGCCGCTTGATCTCGACAGCCTGCCGGGCAGAATCGATCTGGTTCTCCACGGTCTCGCGTGCCTGATGGAAACGCTGCGTTACACCATCGGAGACATCAGCGACAAAATCCTGAGCCTGGTCGCCAACTTTTCGCGCTCCACGCTGGATGTCACGCCGGGTCTCAACGCCGGATTTCGGCGCAAAAAGAAGAGCGAGGCCGGCACCAATAGCGAGTCCGGCAACGAACGCACCGACACCTGCCTCATTGCGCTCGATCACCACGTAAGGTCCTTCGTCGTCCCAATCGTAATCAGACATCTATCGACTCCTCGGGTTCATTTCTTCTTTGCCTTTGCCTTGGTGGCAGGCGCCTTCGTCGGACGGGCAACTCTCGAAGCCGCAGGTGAAGCACCGGCAGACTCAGCGTGGCTGCCGCCGTTTCTGGTCAGCAACTGCTCGATCTCGCGCCTCACATCTTCGGGAGCGATACCAACGATCTTGCCAGTGCGTGCAAGATCCCCGCTCGTCGAAGCGAAAGTTCGGAGTACCAGCTGTCGCCTCGTATCTGCGAGAGACGCGCCAGCAGGAACAGACATCGCAGCCGGATACTCGCCGGTCCTTATGTGACGCGGCATTATATCGTCTGCGGTAATGACGTCGCCCTTTGCCATGATTACCGCGCGCTCCACGGCATTCTTGAGCTCGCGGACGTTGCCGGGCCAGTTGTGCGAGAGAATCCAGTCCCACGCAGGCTCATCGAAGCCCTTGACTTTCTTTCCGTTCTGCTGGCAGAACCGGGTGAGAAACTCGTTCGCGAGAAGCTTGATGTCGCCTGCCCGGTCGCGAAGTGGCGGAAGAAAAACCTCCACCACAGCGAGACGATAATACAGATCCTCACGGAGCTCGTTCTCAACCAGTGCCTTCTGGAGATCGCGGTTGGTCGCAGCGACGATGCGAATGTCTACAGCGATCTCTTTTTTCCCACCTAGCCGTCGTATCGCGCGTGTCTCGATAGCGCGCAACAGCTTGACCTGGATATCGGTTGCCATCTCGGCGACTTCATCGAGGAAGATCGTACCGCCATGAGCCATCTCGAACGCGCCGGCTTTTTCGTTGATGGACCCGGTGAACGCGCCCTTTTCGTGACCGAAAAGTTCATTCTCCAGGATGTCCTTGGGCAGCGCGGCGCAGTTGAGGGCGAAGAACGGCCCCTTCGCGCGCTCGCTCCGTGTGTGAAGGGCGCGCGCGACAAGTTCCTTTCCTGTCCCTGACTCGCCCAGAATCATCACACTCGCCGTCGACGAGGCTACCGCATCGATGATCTGGTAGACTGACCGCATTTCATCAGACTGGCCCGTCAGCTCACTGAAATGAGTAAGGCCCTCCAGCTTCGATGAAAGCTCACGGTTGCGCGCCTGCACGTTGAACTTCTCGAGCGCCTTCGGGATGAGCGCCTTTAGGCGATTCAGCTTCTCGGCGTTGAGCGGCTTCTCGATGTAGTCGTACGCGCCTTCACGCATCGCCTGCACCGCCGAGTCGACTGTTCCCTGGCCGGTGATGATGATGCATTCGGTAGGTATCGCCAGGCGCTGCAGCTCCTTGAGGAGCGCCAGTCCGTCGAGCTTGGGCATCTTCAGGTCAGCGAGTACCACGCCGAAATCGTCGGAGCTGAGCTGGTCGAGCGCTTTCTTGCCATCCGGTGCCACCGACACATCGTAGCCTTCGGCACTCAGAATCGCGCTGAGGGCGTTGGTCATCGAAAGCTCGTCGTCGGCAATCAGGATTCTGGCTTTTGTCATTCAGCGTGCTCGTTCGGTGTCAATGCGGATGGCGCCGTCCGCCCTACCGAGAGGGGCGATATCGCGATTTCAGGTGCTACTGTGGATGGGCTTTAATATAACCGCTGAACCATGCACATCGACGCTCATTCCCGCTCTGTCCGCGAGCGCTCCTAGAGACCTCGCCGCCCTCTCAGCCTCGCCAGACGACGCCTCGATTCGAATGCTGTCGCCATGGACCCGACTGCATCGTACCGCTCCATCTGGACCGATCGATTCGACGATCAGGTTGAGCAGGGCGATTGCGGATTCGGCAAGACGAACAGCTTCCTCGGACTGGGTGACCGACTGGTCAACGAAGTGCTTAATCGACGCGTCCTTTGAGAAGCTTCGCACCACCTCGAGGTTGACGACGAGCGCATTCAGTGCGTTCCTGAGCTCGTGCCCCGACGATCGCGAGATCTCCACCAGCGTCGTCACCCATTCGTCAGTTTCGTTCCCGACGGGTTCAGTCACTAAGATCGGCATCGTCAGGCGCAGCTGCAACGCTCTCCATTCCTTCGTGCGGCTGTGGGCGATGCTGCTTCACGATCGGAACGTGGGTTGCGACGTCCTTAGCAGTGCCGCCGATGCCGAGCTGCGTGAAGAGGAACGTAAACTTCCTGTCGTACGCGGATGCGAGCTCGGCTTTCACACTCTCGTCGAGATCCCAGAACCGGCGCTTGAACGGGCCAATCGCCTTTTTTCGTGTCTTGTAAAAGAACTGCTCATCAGAGTCAGTCCCCTTGCGCTCTTCTTTCGCGTTCTCACGCAGCCACTGATAAACCTCGTCACGAAGTGATCCGGGCAGCCTGTCGTACAACATCGTCTGGAAGTTCGTGGCGAGATGTATCTCCGCCGTTTCGGTTCGCGGGAAATTGTTGAACGCGGTATCGGGCAGGGTGGAAGCACCATGCTGAACGGCGCCGGCAAGGCCATAGTCTACTCTGGCGACCTGCGACAACCGCTCGAGCGTTCCGAGGTCGATCTGTACATCGGCAATAGTTCCATCGGCGAGCACTACACCGCCGTGCGTCGTTCCCGATTGAACGCTGATCTTCGAAAGGCCCGACATTCCCGGAGCCTCTCTCTCGAGGGTCCGGTTGAAACCCTGCATGTACGCATGGAGCTCCTCGACCGTACTGTTTTCTGTTCCGACTTCACCGATTTCTCCGCCGAGCGAAATATCGATGCCTTCGGGCTGGAGCCCGCGAATGAATTTTGCGAGGCCGGCCGCCTGCTCGTAGTTGACGCGCTGCTGCTCGTCGAGATTCGGCTTTGAAAGATCGACCAGCGTCGACGTATCGATGTCGATGTTGTAGAACCCGGCCGCGATGGCCTCCCGCGCAAGCTGCCTGACTGCCTCGACCTCCGTTTCCGGATCAGCGGCGAACTTCTTTGCGCTCACCTGGAAGTGATCTCCCTGTATGAACAGGGGACCACGCCACCCTTCCCTCAACGCTGCGGCAATCAGGACCGCAACGTATTCCGTCGGGCGCTGATCCGTATAAGCGATCTCCGAGCGAGCGATCTCGAGGATGAACGCACCGGCATCGAGCGCCAACGCTGTGCGGAAGATCGAGCGCGCCGTGTCATAAGTCATTCCGCGGACGTTGATGGCCGGCACCGTGTAGCCACCGGTCTCGCCGCGACCACGCGCCATGTACAATTCGTGAATCGACGATGGAACGACACCGACGGCCTGACCGATCTCCCAGATCAGCCAGCGCGCATCGTCGCGCTCGTCCTGTTCACCAAACACCGCGGCCCGCACGAGCGCATCCATTTCAGAGGTCGCGAGCTTGTCCTCCGCGACGACGGAAACAAGTCCCTTCTCTACGCTCACGGCGCCCTTCATCAGTTCTTCGATCATAATGTCGGAAGGTCGCCGGAGCGGCGGTCATGGGCAAGTCTCATCGAGGACTGAACCGTTCTAATCTTCGGATCCCGGTGAGTGAGGTGTGTGTGCTTGGGCCTCCCGGTGAAGGTTTGAGATCGGATTGGATATCACCGACCAGCGAGCCGGCCTCCGCAGACTTGGTGGGCGGCTGATATCCAATCCGATGTCAAACCGTAACCGGGAGGCCCAAGCACACACACCTCGTTCACCGGACGTCTGCCCTGGCCTATCCTCGGCAGAACGTTCAAACACTCCACCTCGGATCCGACGCGGGCAGTGAATCCCACTCCACCTTGGCCGCATCCGAGCCCGGCCGTCCCAGCAAGGCGTATGCAAAATGTTTTCCGAGCTCGACACCAGGCTGATTGAAAGCATCGACGCCATAAAGCTCTCCTGCGTATGCAGTCGCGAGCTCGAGTAGCATGATGAAGCCGCCGACATGCCACTCGTCGACACGATCGAGCTCTATCGTGAGATTCGGCCGGCCTCGCTTCGCGAGAGCGCCCGCCGTCGCACGCTGTTCGATGTCGATCAGCTCTCCCAGCGAATGACCGCCGAGGTATCCGAGCTCGGTTACTTCCTTGAATCCGTGGGGAATCGAGACATCGATCATGCGATCCTTGACGCCGACGAACGTCACCACCTTGTCAGTCGGCCCCTCCATGAATAGCTGAACCTGACTGTGCTGGTCGGTGGCTCCGAGAGCAGAAAGCGGTGTCTGCCCGACGCTGGAGCCGTTCTCGTGATGTTTCCCGAGGCTCTCCGCCCAGAGCTGAACGAACCATGCGGCAAAATCCCTGAGCGGATCCGAGTACGGCATCATCACATTGATCGACTTGCCGTTGCTGGTGTCGGAGAGCCATTGAAGCATCGCGTAGACGCCAGCTGGATTTTCCGCAAGCGTAGCATCCTCGCAACGCGTTACCATGTCGCGTGCGCCCTCGAGCAGAAGTCCCACGTCGATCCCGATGAGTGCGGCCGGGAGCGTGCCAACCGGGGTTAGGACGCTGAATCTTCCGCCGACGTGTGATGGAATGTCCAGCGCAGGAATGGACGTGCTCGACGCAAGCGGCCGAAGCGCTCCCTGAGTGGGGTCCGTCACGAATACGAAATGTTCGACAGCATCGAGCCCCGCACCCGTCACGCGATCGTGTACAATCAGGAACTGCGACATCGTTTCCGCAGTGCCGCCGGACTTCGACGTGACTATGAAAAGTGACTTCGCAAGGTCGAGGCGCGCGAGCAGAGCTGCGATGGTCACCGGGTCCACGTTGTCGAGTACGTGCAGGCGCGGATAACCATCCCTCGCCGCATCCCCGAGCATGTTCCACCCGCTCGGCCGGAGAGCTGTGCGGAGCGCGATGGGTCCCAGTGCTGATCCGCCGATGCCCAGCACAACCACGTCGGTGTAACGGCCTTTTACGCGATGAGCAAATCCAGTCGCCTGCGCCTCCAGCGCCGAATCGCTCACGATATCGGCAAACCCGACTTTGCCGGATGCAGAAAGACGTGCGAATCCCTGATGTGCGGCAGCAAACGCGGTATGTGCATCGCCCCAAGCTGACGCGTCGATTCCGCCAACCGCGGAGCCGATCATGTTCGAGTAATCAATCCTGATTGTCATGTATGCCTCAGTCTATGCGAACGGTGAGTCCATCGAACGCAGGGCTCATTCCGCGCGGAAGCTCCGCCTCGAGATCGGCGTGGAAATTGTCGTGGGTCAGGTGTGTCAGAAACGTCCGCTCGGCACCAATGGCCTGCGATGCCCGCACTGCCTCGGGAATGCTGAGGTGCGTCGGATGGCTCGTACGGAATAGAGCATTGATGACCAGGACACTCGATCCGCGCAACGCATCGATCACGTCATCGGAGATCGACTTCGCGTCAGTGATGTATGCGAGGCCGCCGATCCTGTATCCGAATACAGTGACCGGCCCGTGAGGTACGGCGACGGGTAGTACGTCGACCCCGGCAATCTGCGTGGATTCCCTGTCGCGGAGGGCAATGGCACGACCTTCGGGCTTCGAGGTGCCCGGAAGCGGCCTGATGTTCTCGTCGAAGATGTAGGGGAACCGGAACACGAGTCGCTCGAGTGAATCAGCGGGCCCATACAGCTCGAGTGGTGCGGCGCGCCGGACTGACAACGATCGAATGTCGTCAAGCCCGTGAGCATGATCGGCGTGGTCGTGCGTGAACAACACGGCGTCGACGCTTCCTACACTCGCTGCGATCAGCTGCAGTCTCAACTCCGGCGGGGTGTCGATCAGAAGTTTCGCGCCGTTGTCTGTTTCGACGAGTGCGCCCACGCGGGTTCTTTTGTCGCGCGGATCCGGCGAGCGACAAACTTCGCATCCGCATCCAACCTGTGGCACGCCGTAGCTCGTGCCGGTTCCCAGGAACGTGAGTTTCATGCCGGTAAACGCGCGATGCGCGCAGTCACACCGTTTCTACCTTGAGAAGATTTGTCGTTCCGGGGGTGTCGAACGGTACGCCAGCAGTGACGACGATCCTGTCGCCGCGGTTCGCCAGCGAGCGTCGAACAACGACCTCTCGGGCACGTTCCATCATCTCGCCATATGTGTCGCAGTGCGGCACGAGCTCGGGGATGACGCCCCACACCAGAGCAAGCTGCCGATAAGTGCGCTCCTGGTCAGTGAGCACGAGAATGGAGACGCCGGGCCTGTGTGCTGCAACCACGCGGGCCGAGAATCCGCTCTTCGTGAAGACCGCGACCAGCGGAGCGTGCAGCATGCCCACCGCCGCAGTGGTCGCGGCTGCAATCGCAACCTCGGTCGCAACTGCAGTTTCCGAATCGCGCGGAATTCGGCGCGGTCCGCGCGTGACGGGCGGGTGCATCTCGATTTGCGTGATGATCCGGCGCATCGCCTCCACGGCGAGTCGAGGATACGCCCCGGCTGCGGTCTCGGCCGAGAGCATCACGGCATCTGTCCCGTCGAGGATCGCATTGGCGACGTCGCTCGCCTCAGCGCGTGTGGGGCGCGGGTTCTCGACCATTGATTCGAGCATCTGAGTCGCCGTGATGACGGGGCGACCCAGGAGATTCGCAAGCGCGATGATTCGCTTCTGGGCTCCCGGTACTTCCTCGAAAGGAAGTTCGACGCCAAGGTCACCTCGCGCCACCATCACGCCGTCGGACGCCTCGATGATGCTCTCGATGTTCGTGAGAGCGACATCCTTCTCGATCTTGGCGATGATGAGGACGCCTTTCGGGAGCATAGCCCTGAGCTGCTCGATGTCCTTCGCACGACGAACGAAGCTCAGCGCCAGATAATCCAGGTCCTGTTCGATCGCGAACTGGACGTCGGCGAGATCCTTTTCGGTAATCGACGGAGCGGATACGTGGACGCCGGGAAGATTCAATCCCTTGTGCGGATTGATCGGGCCGCCATGAAGGACGCGCGCCGTTACACGGGGATGTTGCACGTCGATAGCGATCAACTCGATCAGCCCGTCGTCGATGAGAATGCGGTCTCCCTCATGCACGTCGCTCGCGAGCGCATTGTACGTGATCGGGATTTCTCCTTCTTCCTCCAGGCCCTCGTGCACGAGTATGAGGTCGTCGCCCTGCTTCACATGGATCTCGCCGGGGATGTCGCCGACGCGTATGCGCGGCCCCTGCAAGTCACCAAGGATCGCGACCGGGTGAGCGCGCTCAAGCGAAAGCCGCCGCAGCGTTGCGATGGTTTCGGAGTGCTGGGCGTGGGTGCCATGAGAAAAGTTCAGGCGGGCGACATTCATCCCCGCCTCCATGAGCCCGCGAATTCCATCTTCAGTGGAGCTCGAGGGCCCCAGTGTGCAGACGATTTTCGTGCGCTGGATGTAGATGCCCGTCACTTCTGTGCAGAGAGGAGACTCATCTTGCGCTCGATTCCGGCAGTGAGCGAGTCGAATGACTTCTGAAAGCTTGCAAGTCCGTCGACGAGAAGCTTGTCAGTCACATCCTTCATCGAAATGCCAACGGCTTCTATCTCGCGCAGCAAACCCTCGGCAGCGCCGAGTCGCTTGTCCAGCGTGCGCTGAACATCCCCATGCTCGCGGAACGCGTCGATGAGCGCCGGCGGCATTGTGTTTACCGTGTCAGGGCCGATCAGCTCCTCGACATACATCACGTCACGGTATGAAGGATTCTTCACGCTGGTGCTCGCCCACAGCGGCTTCTGCACGCGGGCACCACGCTCCTCGAGACGCTTCCAGCGATCTTCCGAAAAGCGGCGCTGGAAAAGCCGGTACGCGAGTTTTGCGTTTGCTATCGCTGCCCTTCCCTTCAGCATCTTCAGCCGGTCCCTGTCTGAAGGGTTGGCCGCCTTGACCAGCTCGTCGAGCCTCTTGTCGATCTCCGTGTCAACGCGGCTCACGAAAAAGCTCGCAACCGACGCGACATGGTCTACAGGATTACCCTGCGCAATACGATCCTCGAGACCCGACATGTAAGCGTCGATGACACGATCGTGCGCATCGATGGAGAACAGAAGCGTGATGTTGACGTTGATGCCGGCCGCAATCAATTCGCGCACGGCAAGAGAACCTTGCTCGGTCCCCGGCACCTTTACCATCACGTTCGGGCGGTCGACAGTGGCCCACAGACGCTTCGCTTCTTCGACGGTTGCGCCACTTTCGTGTGCGACGCCAGGTGACACCTCGATCGATACGTAGCCGTCGTTTCCGCGCGTGCCTGAATACACGCCGGCGAAAAGGTCGCACGCACGCTGGACGTCGGTGGTCTCGACGAGCTCGAAGAGATCGTGCGGAGACAGCCCTGACTCGGAACCAGACAACTGCTCGTCGTACTCGGCTCCCTCGGCCAGAGCTTTTTCGAAGATTGTCGGATTCGACGTCATGCCGGTCAGCGAATCCTCGAGAATGCGCTTCTCGAGTGCGCCATCGTGCAGCATCTGGCGGTCGATATTGTCGAGCCAGATCGACTGGCCCTCGTCCTGTAACTTTTGAAGCCTGCTTGTCACCGGTAATCCTCCATCCCTCAATTCTAACCGTGCGGAGGTTCCGGTGCCTCCCGGCGGAGGACTTTCGTGGCCTACTTGGTGGTGATCAGAATTGCCCCACCGAGGTGGTCGGTTCCGAAGCGGGTTGTCGCGTCGGAGGAGTTCAGGTACTGGATCTGGTAGACCTGGTCGGCACTCATGGTCCGGAGTGAGTCGAGCTCGCCGTAGCGGATGTCGTCGACATAGACGACAGCGGTCATAGGCACGGTGCTGCGAAGCGAGGAGGAGCCGCGCGACCGGAGATATTCGGGGCGCATTTTCTGAATCAGGTCAAACGCGTTTGACTCGCTCGTGCGTGACTCGCGTATTTCCTCGAGAGTGAGGATGGTCCGGTTGCGAAAGCCGAGGCCGGATGAAGGCGCCGGGCCAGACCCACAGCCGGCAATCATGACGCTCAGCAACAATGAGATGATCAACCGATGCATCTGCCCTGCCTCCCGTGGTCAGAAGTCGCGCTTCTTCATCTCGGCAAAGAACCTGTCGCTTTCCTGCTGCTGCTTGAGGGATGCTTCGTCCTGCGGCACGTCCTTCAGGTTGGCATCGTATTTTTTCCCGAATTGCTTCGGCACGCGCGATGTCGTTCCTGACTTTGCGGCGTTCTTCTTCGCCAAAGCCGCAAGCTTCCTGGGATCCATTTTTCGCCCTGAAATGGTGATACCTGAACGGAGGCACTTTTCGCACGAGTCCGCAAGAGGCACTTGTGCCGCGCAGGTCCTTGTTTCGTACTTTTTTCCAAGCCGGAGATACATGTGCAACTTAAACCTCGGACAATAACAATCACCGACTATGCTCCGGCACATCGAGGCGCGTTCAAGTCGCTCAATCTCGCCTGGATCGAAAAACATTTCGTCGTCGAAGATTCGGATAGCGCTCTGCTCGACGACCCTGAGGGAGCCATCCTCGCGACCGGAGGATTCATCTTCGTCGCGCTCGACGGGGACGAAGTCGTTGGCGTCTGCGCACTGCTGGCGCAGGAGCCGGGTGTGTTCAAGCTGGCGAAAATGGCAGTTAATCCATCGGCCCGTGGCCGCGGAATTGGCCGGCTACTCGGGAACGCCGCAGTGCAGCGTGCAAGGCTGAGGGGTGCTTCGCGTGTCGAGCTTTACTCGAATACGGTGCTTGCACCTGCGATCACGCTCTACGAGTCGCTTGGTTTTCGTGAAGTCCCGCTCGAGAATGCCGAGCATGTTCGGAGCAACATCTACATGGTGCTCGATCTCACATTTGAGGGTGGAAACCAGAATTGACTTCAGCCGTTGATCGCCGACGCTGTCGCGCAGTTCCCACCCGTGTACCTCTGGCCACTGCTGCACCGCATTCAACCAGCTAAAAAAAAAGAGCCCGCCGAAGCGGGCTCTTTGTCGGTGCAATATCGCGCGTTCAGGTCAGCCGCATTCGGAGAAACCGCAGACGTGACACTTCGAGCAACCTTCCGCCTGCTCGAGTTGCGATCCGCAATCCGGACACGTCGCCATGAATGACTGGTCGCGGTTCACGCTCTCGAATTCATACTGACCCTGCGAGCCACCGGCGCTCACCGGCGCCGGCGCGGAGATCTGCGCGACATCAGGTGCCGACGACTCGGCCCGTAGCAGCTCCTGCTGCACACCCTGCTTCTGGCGCATCCACGACTCGAGCGCGATACCGATGGCATCGGGCACTGACAGAACCTTGTTCGGTCCGAGCCCAATCGCGCGATCCGATGCAATGCCGCGCAGCTGTCGGTGAATCGCCTGTATCGAGATTCCCGAGCGCAGCGCGAGCGAAATCAGGCGGCCGATCGCTTCCACATCGGCCATCGCCGCACCGCCCGCCTTGCCGAGATTTATGAACACCTCGAACGGCTGACCTCTGTCGTCCTCTGTGATGTTCACGAACATCGTGCCGAGTGGCGTTTCCATGCGCGACGTCGTGCCGCGCAGTGAATCAGGACGCGCCCGCTTCTGGCGACGCTGGAGGTTTTCTGCTTCAGCGTCGAACAGATCCTTGCGGAGCTTCGAGATCTCCGCCTCGAGCTCGGTGATGGTGCCCTTGAGATCGCCGACTTCGCCGCGCGCATCGGTACCATCACGCTCGGACTTTGCCTTGTCCGTTGCGCCAGTCGAAAGAACCTGGTTGTCGCGCGATCCATCGCGATAGACCGTCACGCCCTTGCACTTGAGGTCGTACGCGAGCTCGTAGATCGCTCTCACATCGTCGCGCGTCGCAGCGTGCGAGAAGTTCGTCGTCTTCGAGATGGCCGAGTCGCAATTCTCCTGGAAGGCGGCCTGCATGCGGACGTGCCACTCGGGAGTGATGTCGTGCGCCGTAACGAACACGCGCTGCCACTTCTCAGGTACTTCTTCGAAGTGAATGTGACCCTGCTTGGCGATCTTCTCGATCAGCTCGTCTGAGTACCATCCCTCTGACTTCGAGATCGCGAGGAAATCTTCATTCACGTCCGGCATCATCGCGCCGGCCTGATTGCGCATGAACGCAACGGCGAACAGCGGCTCGATTCCCGACGAGCATCCCGCGATGATCGAGATCGTGCCCGTAGGCGCGATCGTGTTCACATTGCAGTTGCGAAGCATCTGCATCGGCCTGATGCGCTTGCCATCTGCATCGCGGGCGCACGTTTCATCGGGTCCCCAGATCGACCGTGCCCATTCCGGGAACGGGCCACGCTCGTCCGCGAGCCGCTCGCTCTCGCGCTTCGACTCAATGTCGACGAACTCCTGCAGCTTGCGACCGAACTCGATGCCCTCTTCAGTGTTGTAGGGAATTCCGAGCTTCACGAGCGCGTCGGCAAAACCCATCACACCAAAGCCGATTCTGCGAATGCGCTTCGAAAGCGCATCGATTTCGGGAAGCGGGTACTTGTTGACGTCGATGATGTTGTCGAGGAAGCGCACCGAAGTATGAATGTCTTTCGCGAGCGCATCCCAGTTCAGCAGGCCGTCGGCGACATAGTAGCCAATGTTGATCGAGCCGAGGTTGCAGACGTCGTACGGCAGGAGCGGCTGCTCGCCGCACGGATTCGTCGCTTCGTATTCTCCGACATGCGGAACCGGATTGTAGCGATTGGCCTCGTCAATGAAGAAGCAGCCTGGCTCGCCCGTCCGCCACGCACCGTCGATCATCTTGTCCCAGACTTCACGCGCTTCCATCTGCCCGACGACTTTTCCATTCGACGGCTCGATGAGATCGTAGCTGGAACCTGACTTCACCGCTTCCATGAACTTCGTCGTCACCGCAACGGAGATATTGAAGTTCGTTATCTGCGTCAGGTCTTCCTTGCAGTTGATGAACGTCATGATGTCGGGATGGTCGACACGCAGGATGCCCATGTTCGCGCCACGACGCGTGCCTCCCTGCTTCACCGCGTCGGTGGACGCATCGTAAAGTTTCATGAAAGACACGGGCCCCGACGCGACTCCAGTCGTTGACCGCACCATCGACCCAGTACCGCGCAGCCGCGAGAAGCCGAAGCCCGTGCCGCCACCCGACTGATGGATCAGCGCCATCGAGCGCAGCGTGTCGTAGATGCCGTTCTGGCCGTTGGAGAGCGAATCTTCGACGGGCAGCACGAAACACGCGGAAAGCTGGCCGAGCGGACGGCCCGCGTTCATGAGCGTCGGGGAATTCGGCTCGAAGCGACGCTGCGTCATGAGATCGTAGAACTCGGTCGCCGTGGCACTCACCGCTTCGTCGCTCGCCCCGTACCTGCGATCCGCCTCAGCTACCACACTGGCCACGCGCCAGAACATGTCCTCCGGCATCTCGGTCGGCTTCCCCTTGGCGTCCTTGATCAAATAGCGCTTTTCGATGACTGTCCGCGCATTCTGATTGAGCTGGGCAGATCCGACCGGGGGCGTGGCAGGTATTGGCATTAAAACAACTCTCCGCTGAAAAAAATGATTGTCAACTGCAAAAGCTAAATGAGCATTTCGACACTAAGTCGAATTGGGTAGACGGGGTCGGGGTGCGCAGATTAACCGGGTTCGTGAGTCCGCGCCAGTGCCACCGTAAGTCGTTTT
>JBBREF010000009.1:0-47192 GCA_038203205.1 Gemmatimonadales bacterium
GACGGCCGCGCTGAACGGTGGAACACGGAACAGGCCGATGTCGATCAACGGATCGGCAAGCCCCCGCTGCCGCAGCACAAATACGGTGGCGATTCCAATCCCCACCGCAATCGCCACGGCGGGTACAATTCCGACTCCATCCGCCGCCAGACGCTTCACTCCGTATATCAGAGCAAGCATTGCCGACAAGGAAAGCGCCGCGCTGAAAATGTCGAGCCGGCCAGCGCTCGGATCGCGGAACTCGGGCAGAAGCAGCGGCCCGAGAATCAGCAGCATCGCCATCACCGGAACGTTCAGGAGAAAAACCGATCCCCACCAGAAATGCTCGAGCATGATGCCGCCGAGCAACGGGCCGATCGCACCGCCTATCACGAAGCTGTTGATCCAGATGGCGATTGCAATTCTGCGCTGATGTTCGTCGTGGAACATGTTGCGGATGAGCGCCAGCGTTGACGGCATCAACGTCGCCCCGGCGACGCCGAGGAGCGCGCGCGTGAAGATGAGCATCCCTGCACTGGTCGCGAATGCGGCTGCGACCGATGCGATGCCGAACGTCGCACCGCCGATCAGCAGCAGCCTGCGACGACCGATCCTGTCGCCAAGCGTGCCCATCGTTATCAGTGAGCCAGCGATCAGGAAACCGTAGATGTCGACGATCCAGAGAAGCTGCGTGCTGCTCGGCGCCAGTTGGGCGGTAAGGGCCGGAACCGCGAGATGCAGCACCGTGAAATCCATCGCGAGCAGGAAACAGGGAAACGCAAGCACCGCGAGTCCAAGCCACTCGCGACGCCCCGCTCTTGCATGCTCTTCAATCGGGTCGGTCATCGTTTCCAGTCGGGTCTCACAGCGACGCTCGTGTCGAGCATCTCGTCGGGACCGGTAATCAGGTTCTCAACGAGAATCTGAATCGTTACCGACGGTGGAAAATCCCACAAGGTCCGGATGACAATTGTCGTCGTCGCGCGCGGCGCAAGAATAATTCGGCCGAGCGGCAGGTTGTCGACGTCATATTTGCCGGATGCGCGAATGTTGAACGCGATGTCTGAGCTGTTTGCGAGATGCACGAGCAGCAAGGGCTCGTTGTGCCTTTGCGACTGCTCGACGGTTGCGGTCACTGCCGAGTGGAAGAACGGCTCGATCTCCGCCTTTCGCCCTATGATGAAGTCCTTGAAGTAGATCGCCGTACGTCGCGCCAGCATCGCTTCGCGGATTCCGGCTGCTGTCGAATCCCTGGAGAAGACCAGCGTCATCGGGCGGTGACTGCCCTTGTGCGTGTTGGCGATGTCCGAATGTTCGTCAGACCCGGCGATCAGAGTGAGGTTGTGCTCCATCGCGATGCGATGCGCCTTCTTATAGTAGCGGCCGCTGTTCACGACCTCGACTCCGTGCAGCATTCCCTGTCGGAGAAGCGATCTGTGAAACGGAGTCATCAGGTCGGCGCCCATCGTTGTCTCGTTCCAGTCGTACAGATAGGCGGGATGATTGTAGATGATGAAAGCGCCCTGCCTGCTCGCTTCGATGAACGGCGCCATCAACTCGGCGTTGGAAGGTTTTGCCTTCATGACGAACGAACCCTTCGTCTCCGACATGTATGGTGTCGGGAGTGTATTGGCGTTCTGGAGGAAGATCGCGTTCGCGTGATAGGGCGGAGTCCGTGGCGAAATTTCGCCGCCCCGGAGTACGATGAGACGCGTTCCTTTCGCGGCGGCTACGGCGAGGTCGAACGCCCTGTTGTAGTCCCGCTCGATCTCCTTTGGATTTCCCTCATAGTCGACGTGATCGGTGAGAGCGATGAAGTCGAGTCCATCCCTGTTCGCCTCATACACCCTGAACGACGGCCACACGTGTCCGTCGGAGAAGACGGTGTGCAGGTGGAGATCACCCTTGAGCGTGTGAAATCCCGGAATCGCGGGGAGGGCGATTTGCGATGCCTGTGCGAAGGCCGGCACTGCCAGGAGTGAGCAGGCGAGAAGCGTGAGGAGTCGAAGCATGGGGGAATTTATGCGGTGCGGGCGGCGATACTACGTCACGCGATCGCAGCCGCCGCCTTAGTGCATCTCTCGAGGAGTCTGGGGTCGCCGAGTTTTTCGACTATCGCCGGGAATGCGGGTGTCGGACCCTTCCACCTGATTTCCTCGACGTCGCCGAACAGCGGGGCATCGGTGCGGAGAGTCGCGAGGTTCTTGAAGAGCAATGCGAGCTCGTGGTGGCCGCTGATGACACTGTCGGGAAAATCTTCGATCGGCCCATGAAGATTCAGCAACCGGGCGGCGGTGGTCTTCCCGATTCCTGGAATGCCGGGATATCCATCGGCCGCGTCGCCGACCAGCGCGAGATAGTCGGGTATGAGGCGCGGGTCGACGCCGAACTTCTCCTTCACTTCGGTCGCATTCCTGATCTTCCCGGATTTCCGGTCGACCTGTACGACGCGATCGTCGACAACTGACTGTGAGAGATCCTTGTCGGGAGTCCAGATGGAAACTTTCTGCACGGCTGGGTTCAACGCGGCGAGGTGGGCGGCCGAGGCGAGCGCGTCGTCAGCCTCGAGCTCAACCATGGCCCAGACGGCGACACCCATAGCCTGGAGCGAATCTTCAAGCGGCTGAAACTGTGCCCACAGCGCGCGCTCGATTCCTTCGCCGGTCTTGTAGCCCGGCCACAGGTCGTTACGGAAAGACTCGATTACGTGATCGGTGGCAACGCCAAGGTGGGTAGCGCCCTGCTCGAACATCTGGAGAACCGAGTTGAGTACACCAATTACTGCGCCGTTCGGTTTGTCCTCCCCCTTGTTGAAGCGGCGGAGACCGTAGAAGTGCCTGAACAGCTCGTATGTGCCGTCGACGAGATGAACGATCATCCGCCAGTATACTGTATCTCGTCGACAGTTGCGCGAGCCGAGCGACCTATGCCGATGAGGGTCGCGGATGCGTAGCCGGTCCAGTTTCCGTAGCCGACGAGCCACACACGCGGCTCGACTATTGATCGGGTGCCTGCGGGGCCGCCGACGTCACATCGCCCGCTGGCATTCACAATGTTGAGGCCACTCAGATGTGCCAGCGCTGGGCGAAAACCGGTTGCCCATATTATCGCGTCCTCCTGCGTGACAGCGTTATCAGGCCAGTGTACTGCCGTGCCATCGAGCTCGTCGAACATGCGCACGGCCCGAAGGTCTCCTCGATCCCGCGCCGCGCGTACGGGAGCCACCACGACTATATCGCCAAGGCTTCTCGCGGGGGGAGGTGGAAGGCCGGCCTGTTGCGCTTTGTATCGAGCTGTTGCCTGATCGAACAGAACGCGGCCGTCAACGTCATCAGGAAGAAAGCGCGGTGGATCGAGTGTCGCCCACGTTACGTTCTCCACCTGCGACTTCGGGTCCGTCAGGTCAGCGACGATTTGTGCGCCGGAATTTCCCCCACCGACAACCACGACTCGCTTTCCCGCGAAACCATCGGGGCTCGCGTATACCGAGGAGTGTATTCTGAGACCGAGCCAGGCCTGCAGCCCCCGAATGTCAGGGATGAAGGGAGCACCGCCTGTCGCGCTTATCATCGCGCGTGCCCGCCAACGCTCGACGCCGGCTTGACTGGTCGCAGAAATTGCAAGCCGTTCCCCGTCGCGTTCAACTGACGTAACGCGAACTCTCCGACGCACCGGGAGCGCGTACCGCCTTTCATATTCGGCGAGGTATGCCAGGACATCGTCACGCGTCGGGTACTCGTCGCCGGAGCGCGGCATCTGCCAACCGGGAAGGGAGCTCCACTGCGCAGGGGAAAATGCTCGCAGTGATCGCCATCCATGGCCCCACGATCCGCCGGGGGCGGGCTGGTCGTCGAGAATGATCCAGGACAGTGGCGTTCGGCGAAGGTAAAACCCGAGGGCGAGCGCTGCCTGCCCGCCGCCCACGACGACGACATCGAAGTCGTGCCCGGCTGCTCGTTCCGGTGTGTTCACAAAAACAAACTGGTGAACCGTCATGGTTTTTCAAAATGAAGCGGCGTGCTGGACATCGGGGACTTCCCGCAGCGAGACTACAGCATGATCGCGCCACGCATTCTCCTCGCTGACGCCGACGCATTTTTTGTCGGGGTTGCGCGGATGATCGATCCGGAGGGAGCCGGGAAGGCACCGCTCCTCATTGTCGGGGGCTCGCGCGAAAGCCGGGGGGTAGTCTGCTCGGCGTCTTATGAGACGCGAAAGTTCGGCGTGCGCTCGGCAATGCCGATCGCTCGTGCCCTGAGGTTGTGCCCCGAGGCGATGTGTGTGCCGGTTCCAATGAAAGCGTGCGGAACGAAAAGTCGTGAGATCCGGAAGACTCTGGACCTTTTCGCGCCGGTGGTGGAAGGAGCGAGCATTGACGAGTGGTATCTCGACATGGGCGGGACCGAGGGTGTCTACCATGACGAACACATCGCTGTCACCGCGCACAGAATGCGGGACGCCGTACATCGCGACACAGGGCTCACCATTTCTATCGGAGGCGGCACCAACAAGCTGATAGCGAAGCTGGCAGTTGAGCGCGCCAAGCCAAAGCCGGATAGCGGCGCGAATGGAGTCCACATAGTCGAGCCGGGCCTGGAGAAGGAGTTTCTACTGACTTTTTCATTGGCTGAGATCCCGCTCATCGGCCCGAAGTTTCAGGAAAGGCTGTCGGGGCTGGGAATGACGACGGTTCCCGACGTTCTTCAGTACAACCTGCCAACGCTTCAGAGCTGGCTTGGCAAGCGCGAGGCCGAATGGCTCTGGGATCGTGTGCACGGAATCGGAAACGCGATCGTGGATTCCGGCGGAGAAGCAAAAAGCATGAGCCGGGAAGAGACGTTCTCGGTGGACATAAACGACGACCAAGCGCTGCAACGGGAATTGCTCGCACTGCTGACCCGCGTTGCGTCTGACCTGCGCTCAGACGGCCTTGCGGCGCGAACGATAACAGTCAAGATCAGGGACAACGATTTCCGGACGAGGTCTGCACGCCGAACGCTTGTCGAGCCGGTGGTGGCCGACCGCGTCATGCTGCGGGTCGCGCGCGAGCTTCTCGCGAAGCTTCGAAGCGGACGGCGGGTGCCCGCACGACTCATAGGAGTAGCCTTGTCTTCACTCGGGCAGGACCCGGAAGCCGACCAGCTAAAGCTCTTCGAAACCCTCTCGAATTCGGATTCCGAAACCGAGCGCGACAGGACACTGGCGCGTGCTGTCGACAGGGTCCGGGAGCGCTTCGGACCCCGGAGCATACTGCCGGCTTCGCTGGCAGACGATGGGACGGAGTAGATTCAGTGCCACACACTTACCATCAGGCGGATCAATGAGGTCAGGCGCAAGCGGCATTCTCGTGAGCTTCGGTACGATTCTACTTTCTTTTGGCATCACGATTCTGATTATCGAGATTCTGGCGGCGCGTTACGGCACCCGTCACGACATAGCTGGAATCCTTATGGTTGTTTGTTTCGTAGGGGGAGCTGTCCTGACAGGCGCTGGGGTTTTCATGAATCGCTCGGCAGACAAACGGACTTAACGGTCGCAGCCCTCTAACGGGAGACAAGACCTTGTTCACTGCATTGGTTCTGCTCGGGATCGCCCTGATCGTGTGGGGCGCCTTCTCGTACAATCGACTGGTGCATCTTCGCAATCAGGTGAGGACGGCCTGGGCGGATATCGATGTTCAGTTGAAGCGCCGGCACGATCTGGTACCGCAACTGGTTGCGGCGGTGAAGGGTTACGCAGGGCATGAGCGCGGTGTTCTCACCGCCGTGACGGAACTGCGTGCGCAGGCAATCGCCCTTACGAATCCGGCCAGGCTTGGCGAGGTCGAAAATGCGCTCGAGAAATCGCTGACGCAGCTTTTCGCGCTGAAGGAGGCGTATCCTGATCTCAAGGCGAACGAAAATTTCCTTGGGCTCCAGAAAGATCTCGTCGAGGTCGAGGATCACCTTCAATACGCGCGGCGTTTCTACAACGGGGCAGTGCGCGACTACAACACGTCGATCCAGCGATTTCCGGATATGCTCGTCGCTAACGCTGGCGGGTTCTCAGAGAGTGAATTCTTTCACGCCGAAGAAGGCGAGCGTGCACCCATAGCTGTCGAGCTGACGCGATGAGGTTGATCGCGGTTGCCGGGCTCGCGCTTGCTGCCGCTGCCCAGCTAGGTGCGCAGGAGCGCATCACCTCTTACGACAGTCAGGTGCAGATCCAGCGGGACGGAAGTATCGAGGTCACCGAAAAAATCGCCATTCGGGCTGAAGGCAATCAGGTCCGTCGCGGGATATTTCGCGATTTTCCGACTCGTTATAACGATCGATTCGGCAATCGCGTCAGAGTCGGCCTGGAAGTGCTGGGTGTTGAGCGCAACGGCGTGATGGAGCCGTGGTTCACCGAGCGCATGAACAACGGCGTGCGCATCAATACCGGCAACGATGACTTCCTGCCCGTTCCGGCCGACTACGTGTTCACCATCCGGTATCGCACCACGCGACAGCTCGGGTTCTTCGAGAACAATGATGAGCTCTATTGGAATGCAATCGGCACCGGGTGGGTTTTCCCGATCGAGAAAGGATCAGTAGAGGTACGGCTGCCGGTGAGTGTTCCGGCAGAGCAGTTGAGTGCAGAGGCGTATACCGGCAGCCAGGGTTCACAGGGTAGCGGGTACGAAGCGGTGACCGAGCCCGGTGGCGCGGTGTATCGTCTCACGCAGCCATTATCGCCATACGAGGGCTTCACCACTGTGCTGACGTTCCCGAAAGGGATTGTGCCGGCACCGACTGACGAAGAAAAGACAAAGCTCTTCTTCAAGGACAACAGGGGCGTTTTTGTTTCGCTCGTTGGCCTTGTTGCGCTGCTTGGCTACATGTTCACGCAGTGGCGAAGGGTGGGTCGCGATCCCAAAAAAGGCATTGTCATCGCGCGTTACGAGCCGGGTGAAGGTCACACGGCTGCCGGCCTCCGGTTCATGAAGCGGATGGGTTACGACACGCGGTCATTTACTGCCGATGTGCTGGCGCTGGCGATCGGGGGCCACGTGCGGATTCACCGCGAGGACAAGCTCTTCAAGGATGAATGGAGGCTGGAGCGTACCGTCTCACCTTCAGCCGCTGACCCTTCTCCGGCTCAACGTATCCTCCTGAACGGACTCTTCGCTGGCGGCAAGGAAATGTTGGTTCTGAAGAACACGAATGCGACGACGGTCTCGGCCGCAAGGCAGAAGCACCAGAAAGCGCTGGACACGCAGTATCACCCGCGATATTTCAGGCGCAACACGAAGCAGACAGTGATTGCATCCCTGGCGGTGATCGTGGTTACAGGCATAGCGCTTGTGTCCTCAGGCGGCTTCGGCATTCCTTTCATCTTCGTTCTCGGAGCGCTGATGATGATCGCCGCTGCAGTATTCGCGTGGCTGGTGCGCGCGCCCACACCTGAAGGCCGTGACCTGCTCGACGAGATCGAAGGACTCAGGCTTTACATGAGTGTCGCCGAACGTCAGGAGCTTGCCGGGCTTCGTGGTCCCGGTGAGCCGGTTCTCGACGCGAAGCAATACGAAGCGATGCTTCCGTATGCTGTCGCTCTGGATGTCGAGGATGCATGGACTGAGAAGTTCACCGCTGCGGCGGGTGCCGCGGCAGCGGTGCAGGCAGCACAGCATATGTCCTGGTACACCGGTCGCGGCGGAATCTCGAGCCTCGGAGATTTCACGAGTTCGGTCAGCTCCGGCCTCAACTCGACGATCTCGTCAGCCTCGAGTCCACCGGGCAGCAGCTCGGGCGGCGGCGGTGGCGGATCGTCTGGTGGTGGCGGAGGCGGCGGAGGCGGAGGGGGCAGGTAGTGCAATTCGAACTCGATGCTGCGATTCAGGTGCTCGAGCGTACGCCGGGTACCTTGCGCACGCTGCTATCCGGCCTCGATCAGCGGTGGACTGAGGCGAACGAAGGTGCTGACACGTTCAGTGCATTCGATGTCGTCGGCCACCTTATCGACGGTGAGGAAACCGACTGGATCGTGCGCGCGCGGATTATTCTTTCACGCGTTGAGAATCCTCGATTCGAGCCGTATGACAGATTTCGTCACTACGAGCGAAACAGGGGGAGAACTCTTGCTTCCCTTCTCGATGAGTTCGCGGTACTTCGCGGCGAGAACATCGATGTGCTGCGGTCGTTGAATATTTCGAAAAGCGACCTCGCTCTGACGGCGACTCATCCTGATCTTGGAAGGGTTACACTCGCTCAGCAGCTGGCCACGTGGGTGGTACACGACCTTGGGCACATTGCGCAGATATCGCGAGTAATGGCGAAGCAGTATCGCGACGATGCCGGTCCTTGGGTGGCATACCTTCCTGTCCTCACCGACCGCGAGAGCGGGGCACAGTGAGACTCAAGGGGCAGGTGACCGTTCTCGGAGGCGGACTTGCGGTCATGTGGATCGTGTTCGCGATCACATGGCTTACCGGTGGCGCGTTGCTGTGGCTCGGTGTCGTACCACGGACGACACTGGGGCTTCGGGGTATTGTTTTCGCGCCGTTTCTTCACGGCAGCATGGCCCACATTCTCGCGAACAGCATCCCGTTCGTGATACTCGGATGGCTCGTCATGCTCAGGGATCCCCGTCATTTTACGACGGTTACAGTCGTTTCGATGATCGGATCGGGACTGATGGCCTGGCTGGTGGGAGCCCCGGGGTCCGTTCACGTTGGCGCGAGCGGCGTGATTTTCGGATATCTCGGATTCCTGATCCTGAGCGGATGGTATGCGCGAAGCGCGGGCAGCATACTCCTGAGCGTGCTGGTGACTATGATGTGGGGAGGGCTGATGTTCGGCATGATGCCGGGACAGGCGGGGATCAGCTGGCAGGCGCACCTTGGTGGTTTTCTTGGCGGGTTTTTCGCGGCGCGGATGTATCGAGTGCCGCGCGTAGCAGCATAGACCGACAAAAGGAGGAAGCAGATGTGCCGTAATATCAGGACACTCCACAACTTCAGCCCGCCCGCGCGCGACGACGAGATTCGCGCGTCAGCCATTCAGTTCGTGCGAAAGCTGAGCGGCTTTACGAAACCGTCGAAGGCGAACGAAGAAGCCTTTAATCGTGCGGTCGACGAAGTCACGCATGCTGCGAAGCATCTGCTATCATCTCTGGTGACGAACGCACCGCCGCGCGATCGCGAAACTGAAGCGACGAAAGCGAAGGCGCGCTCGGCAGCCCGGTTCGCGCACCAGAAGCAGCCCGCAAGCTGAGCGCTCCATCGCGGTCAACGCGGAGTCCCGTCATCCAGGTGTCGGGATTCCGCAAGACATACAAATCGTTCGTCGCGGTCGACGATGTCTCGTTCGAGGTATACGACGGCGAGATATTCGGGCTCATTGGTCCGAACGGGGCGGGCAAGACGACGACGATGGAATGCATCGAAGGTCTGCGTACGCCTGACAGGGGGTCGATATCAGTACTTGGCCTCGACCCCTTTCGCGATATCTACAAGCTCCAGGACCGCATTGGCGTTCAGCTTCAGGAGGCTCAACTTCAGAAGCGCATCAAGGTAAAGGAGGCGGTCCACCTCTGGGCCAAACTTTACGGGCGCAAGTCATCAGACGGCGACAAACTCCTCGAACAGCTGGGTCTCGCGGAAAAGCGCAATTCGTGGTTCATGACGCTTTCGGGCGGACAGAAGCAGCGCCTCTTCATAGTGCTCGCGCTGATCAACGACCCGGAGGTTGTTTTCCTCGATGAGCTCACGACAGGGCTCGATCCCCAGTCGCGGCGGGCAATCTGGGAGCTGGTGCGCGGCATTCGCGAGCGCGGCAAGACTGTATTTCTCACTACGCATTTGATGGAAGAAGCCGAGCGCCTGTGCGATCGCGTTGCGATCATCGAGCACGGTCGAATCATCGACATCGATACTCCGGAAGCACTGATCCGGCGCCATTGCCCCGAGCGCGCAGTAATTCTCGTCACTGAAGATCCGCTTGCGCCCGAGCGGTTCCGGTCGATTCCCAACGTCGATGAAGTCATGTCGAACGACGGTCGAACAACAATCCGTGGCACAGGGGATGACCTGGTCACTGAAGTCATCAGGTGCCTTTCGGAGAATCAAATCAGGGTGACCGATTTTCGCACGATCATGCCGAGTCTCGAGGATGTTTTCCTCAAGGTTACCGGCCACTCGATCCGGGACTAGGAGATGCTTCGCGGATTGGCCAGACTCACCTGGATCGAGATCAAGATTTTTTTCAGGGAGCCGCTGGGCGCGATCGGGACAGTCCTCGTGCCGGTCCTCGTATTCATCATGCTTGGTCGAGTGGCGACGAAGCTGATGCCGCCAAGCCGCGTTGGGGCAGGGAGCATGTTTCAGGTCGACGTGCCGGTGTTTGCAGCGATCCTCATCGCCCTCAACGCAGTACTGTCATTAGTCGCGATCATCTCGATCTACCGCGAGGGAGGCATTCTCAAGCGATTGCGTGCAACTCCGCTGCGGCCGGCGACGATCTTGACGGCGCACGTGTTGGTGAAGCTGCTCCTGACAGGAGTCACGCTTGCGCTCACTCTTCTTGCGGGGAAGCGCTACTACCCGATGGGCGCTGATATCCCGCTGGCGGCATTCGCGCTCGCGCTTCTGCTCTCGACGTGGAGCATCCTGTCGGTAGGATTTCTCATCGCCAGCATCGTTCCGACCGCAAGGTTCGCGCAGCCTATCGGCGCAGTGATCCTTTATCCGATGCTCGCGCTCTCCGGTCTCTTCGTGCCGCTTTCTGCAATGCCGCCCGCGTTGCAGGCGGTGGCGAAGGCGCTGCCACTGACCTACTCCGTCTCATTGCTCAGGGGAATCTGGCGGGGTGAGGCGTGGTCGGCGCATACCGGCAATATTTTCGCGCTCGTGATCGTGTTCGTGATCTGCACAGCGATTTCATCAAGAGTGTTCCGGTGGCAGTAGCTGAAGCCGGTACGTCGCTGGGGCGGAAGAGATCAGTTTGTAGCTGGCAATACCGTCAGCCCGGACCCCTGACAGGGCGATTCGCATCCGGTAAATTGGTAATGAATGCCACCACCCCCGCGTAAGCGACGACGCCGTGCCGGTCCTGGACGCAAGCCTCAGGAGCACACGTCACTACCGACCTCACGGAACGCCTACATGGCCACGCGGGAGTGGCTCCTAGCGACCCATGGACCGGTCTGCGCCTACTGCGAGCGGAAGATTAAGGCCAGTCTGATCACTCTCGATCACGTCACGCCACGTAAAGGCAAAACAGCGTTTGACAGGCGGGACAACCTTGTCCTCGCATGCCCGGCATGCAACATCGACAAGGCTGACAAACCCTTCCTTGCTTTCCTTCTTGCCAGGAAATCGCGCGCGGCGAGCGTCCTTCGCTACGGTCAGCATCTCAGCAGCGGTCTGATCAAGCTCGCCAGCGAGATTGCCGGCCCCGAAGCGACCAGCCGGGCCGAGCGACTCGCCGACCCCGACTATCCGTACCTCGATTGAACCCTCAACAGGTCAATACATGACACGTCTGGCTATTGCCGCCGGTGCCTTCGTCTTCTGCGCCACCACGGTGAGTGCGCAAGTGCAGGCTCGCCCACCCCGACCCGATTCGATGGGGCTGGTGCCAAACCTGACGGAGCTGGTTGGCCGCCCAACGAGTGAGCTGGCCAACGTAGTCACGCGCCTCTCGCGTGACTACAACTCGCTTTCGCGGCGCTTCGACGCTGAGAACTCACCCGAACAGCGGTCGCGAACCAGTGACTTCCTGGCAGGCTGGAATGCACGACTTCGTGCCGTTGAGTTCGACGGCCTGAGTCAGGAAGGAAAGATCGATTACGTCCTCCTTGCGAATACCCTTGGCCATCAGCGGGATCTCCTCAGCCGGCGCGAGAAGCAGCGCAGTGAGACCCAGTCGCTCGTGCCCTTTGCCGACAGGCTGCTCGCACTTCAGGATGTGCGCCGCAACCTGGTTTCGATCGACCCGCGCTCATCTGCCGGCACCCTCGCCGCGGTCACGCGACAGGTGGACAGCCTCCGCGCATCGATTGAAGCACCCTCATCACCGCGCGCGGCAACGCGTTCCGTCGATCGCACAATTGCAAACCGCGCAGCCAGAAACGTTGACGAAATTCGTCGAGCCACGAAGAGCTGGCACGACTACTACAACGGTTACGATCCCGCTTTCAGCTGGTGGATCAAAGATCCGTACAAAAAACTCGACGAATCGCTGACTCGTTACGCACGGACACTTCGGGAGAAGGTTGTCGGATTCAAGCCTGGCGATGGTCAGGCCGCTGCCAACGATGGTCCGATCATCGGCGACCCGATCGGCGCCGAAGGACTCGCCGAAGATCTCCGCCACGAGATGATCGACTACACTCCGGCGGAGCTCATCAGGATCGCCGAGCGTGAGTACGCGTTCAGCTTGAGCGAGATGAAGAAAGCGTCACGCGAAATGGGCTTCGGCGACAACTGGAAGGCAGCGATGGAGAAAGTGAAGGACACCTACGTTGAGCCAGGCAAACAACCGGACCTGATCCGCGACCTCGCCTGGGAAGCCGAAGAGTTCTTCGCGAAGAATGACTGGGTCACGATTCCGCCTCTGGCTCGCGAAGACTGGCGAATGGAGATGATGAGCCCGGAGCGCCAGCGTGTCGCCCCCTTCTTTCTTGGAGGCGAGCTGATTCTCGTGTCGTACCCGACATCTGAGATGACGGAAGAGGAAAAGCTGATGAGTCTGCGCGGCAACAACCCGCACTTTTCGCGCGCCGTGGTCTTTCACGAGTTGAATCCTGGCCATCATCTCCAGGGATTCATGGCCGCGAGATATAACTCGCACCGTCAGTTCTTCAGCACGCCATTCTGGAACGAGGGACAGGCTCTCTACTGGGAGATGTTTCTCTGGGACAACGGCTTCCAAAAGAAACCGGAAGACCGGATCGGCGCATTGTTCTGGCGCATGCACAGAAGCGCGCGAATCATTTTTTCACTGAGCTTCCATACCGGAAAGATGAGTCCCGAGCAGGCGATCGATTTCCTCGTGGACACCGTGAACTTCGAGAGGGCGAATGCCGAAGGCGAGGTGCGCCGGTCGTTCAGTGGAGACTACGGCCCTCTCTATCAGATAGCATACATGATCGGAGGACTGCAGCTGCGCGCGCTGCACCAGGAGCTCGTTGCCTCGGGCAAGATGACCAACCGGGCGTTCCACGATGCGGTATTGCAGGGCGGTCCGATGCCGATCGCCATGGTGCGCGCGAGACTCGGTGGACATCCGCTGACGCGTCAGGGTTCCGCGCCATGGAAATGGGCCGAGGCGCTGCCTCCGCCTCGGCCGCTGTGACCCTCTCTAGCGGGTCAGTATTCCGAGCTTAGTGTCGTACTTCGCGACGCGTGTCCATGCGGTGACCGCGCCGGTTTTCCTGAGTGCCCAGAAATCAAAGTCTGCATGTTTGCGATCGCCGGCTGCATCGAGAGCAGTCCAGCCCGTTGCTCCGAAGTGTGCGTTCGCAGCCGTTACGAAACGCTGTTTGAGCGTCCCGATATCGGCATTCTCACCGGCGGCAATGTACGCTTCGGCAGCAACCCAGACCGCATCGTAGACAGCAAGCGCGAAGGCATCGGGGTCAGTTCCTGAGCGGCGCTTGATCTCCGCCGCCAGCGGCGACCAGTTGTCACGCGCGCTTTCGTCGAGCCCGAATATCGGGTTGGGATAACTCGCACGCACTGCGAAGTCGGCCGCGGTCGCGTTTCCAAGCAGAGCTGTCGTCAGCGCCACACCATCGCTCCCATACCACTTCACTGACGAGAGCGCAGGATTCTGTGTAGCGAGGTTGAAGATGTCGACGACCTCGTCGAACGCTGCCAGGTAAACACCGACCTTGCTTGCGCCGTGCTGCGCGACGGCCGCGGTTACCTGCGTTGTAAGCGTGGCAATCGGAGAAGTGAAGCTCGTTGCCGTGGCCGCGTACTCAACGCCTGTGGAAACCGAACCGCCGCGTTTCGTGAATTCGGCGCGAGTCGCGTTCCTGAGGCCGATGTTCCCGGCATCCTGCCGGTCCATCGGTACGATCGCCTGAATCCCGTCGCTGATCATGTACGCGGCGATCGCAACGCCCTCGAGCGTATCTGACGGCGTGAACCGGAAGATGTTGTCGTTTGCGATTGCGAGTGACCCCGCAGTACTCGACGGACTGACGATCATCACGCCGTTCGCATCTGCATATGTCTTGATGGCGGCGACCTCGGCACTCGATTGCGGGCCGAGAATGATCTGTACGCCTTTCGCCTTGAGTTCCTGCGTCTGCGTGAGCGCTATCGACGGATCGAGTTTGGTGTCGCGCACATCTGCCGAGAAGTGAATCCCGCTTCCCGACAGGTGGCGATTCACGTCCTCGATCGCAATCTCGATTGCGGCATCGCTGGTGACGCCAAGACTCGCCCAGTTCCCTGTCAGCGAGAAAACTCCGCCGATTACGACTTCGCGGGAATTGGGTGACGTCGAATCGTCACAGGCAACGGGGGCGAAGACCGCAAGACCAATGACCGCCGCGGTTGCCGCGATGCGGCTGCGGCGGGGCAGATGACTGGACAGTGAAGAATCTCCGGTTTGGGGTACTGGCCGATGATAGTCAGCCTGCCTGCGATTCGCTACCTACCATCTGATGACGCTGAAAAGATTGGAGTAATCATCAGTCCATGGCCTCCGCTTACTCGATGGTTCCAGCTCCACCCACGACGTATCGCTTGCAAGGCCGCGAAAGTCCTCGAGGCGCCGAGCCAATATCACCCAGTCGCTTTCGTAATCGTACACGCTGTCCTGCCTGGCTTCGTCAACGGAATGATTCTGCACACGCGCGTACAATCCTGCGTCCAACGCGAGGTCAGCGACGACAGGCTCCAGGTCCAGGCGTCGATTGCTGATGTGAACGAGGATGACGCCGTCGTCTGTCAGCGCCCGCCGATAGAGAGCAAGCGCCTCGCGCGTGAGGAGGTGCACGGGTATGGCGTCAGAGCTGAACGCATCGAGGACGAGGAGCGAATATTTTCCGGCAGGCTCGCGACCGACAGTCAGCCGCGCATCGCCGAATATTATGTCGGGTCTTACTGGACAATCAGAGAGGAAGGTAAAGAAGCGCGTGTTGCGCGCGATAGCGTCGACGTGCGGATCGATCTCGAAAAACGTCCAGCGTTCCCCGGGACGTGAGTAACAAAGAATCGATCCCGTGCCAAGTCCGACGATCCCGATATCAGCATCTGCCAGCGTCGGCGCAAGCTCTCGAAAAACATCGCCGACCGGACCGTCCGGGTGATAATAGGTGATCGGCAGCAGCCGGCGAGCGGCGTCGCCGAACTGTGCGCCGTGGATTGTCGTGCCGTGATACAGCAGCGTCGTAGGTCCCGGTGCTCTGGCGACCCGATAGATGCCGAAGAAGGACCTGTCAGCGAATAACGTGGCGCGCGGTGAATTGGTGAGGGTCCCGGCCACTCCGATCGCCGCGATGGCCAGGCCGAAGCGAAGCGCATTTGCCATCACGGAAAGCGCGAGAACAGCCGCAATTGATGAGACTATCCAAAATCCGGGCAACCCCAACAGATGCCTCGCGTCGAGATCGTATCTCGATGCGATTACGAGGACGAGAGCCGGCAGCGCGACGAAAGCGATATTGCGAAGCTCCATCAATTTCCAGGCTTTGACCGATCTGAACGTCGGGCGGAGGAAACACGCAATGGCGACCATCATCAGGTAATCGCGCGTCGATTCGAATACCACAGGGACTACCAGTGCTGTAAATGCGCCCCCAAGGGCGCCACCAAACGCCATCCAGAGGTAGTACTCGGTCAGGTGAAGCGGGGAAGGGCGCGAGGCCGCGAGCCTTCCATGCAATACCAGAGTAGTGAATGCAAAGACTCCGAGATGAAGAGCGTAGCCGCGCCGGAACCCGATGCTCATACCCCAGAAGACAACCAGCGCAAGTATCGTCACGAGCACTGCGTGCACGAACGCTGCTCCGCCAGTGATGCGGTCGCCGAGCTTGCTGAAGACTACGACGAATGTCAGCAGGTAGAGGGCAAGAGGGATTACCCATAACAACGGGGTTGCAGCTACGTCTGTGCTCAGGTATGTCGTTACTCCGAGCAGCAGGCTGGATGGGACGAAGGCAAGCAGGATCCACTTGATGCGATCACTCCACGCCGGCCGCGCTGCGTCGATCGCAACACGTGCCTCGGCATCGGGCCGCTCAGCTGGAAGGCGCTTCCAGATCACCGCTGCACAACCGAGCATTATGAGGAACGCGAACGCATACACGGTTGTCCACAGCGTGGCCTGGTCACTGAGTCGCAGTGATGGCTCGAGCACCAGCGGGAATGCGAGCAACCCGAGAAAACTTCCGGCGTTGCTAGCCGCGTATAGCGCATACGGATTTTCGATCGGAGAGTCCGCCGAGGCCAGCCACTTCTGAAGTAGCGGGGCCGTGGCTGACAATACGAGGAATGGTGCACCGAGCGAAACAGTCAGGACTCCAACAAGCCACGGAATGACGTTGCCAGAGGCCGGCGGCGTCCACCCCGCGGGCAAGCCCAGCGGAAGCTGAATTGCGCAGATCGCCAGCAGCGCGACGTGCAGCGCGACCTGTCGCCGCGGCGCAAGATACCGGGAACTTGCGTGCGCGTAGAGGTAGCCAAGGAGCAGCAAGGCCTGAAAGGACATCAGGCATGTATTCCATACGGCGGGAGACCCGCCGAGCAGAGGAAGTACGAGCTTGGCGAAGAGTGGCTCGACCCAGAAAATGAGAAACGCGCTTGTCAGCGCGGAAAGTGCGAATAGCGCCAGCAACAGATCTCTCGGTTGAGAGGTGGTTGATCAGAGACTGTCGAAATGTGCCGCCATTCTTGCTCGCGTGCGCGCGTCAGGTAGTCGTCCGGTGGCTGCGCCCATGTTCTCAACCATGTGGCCAACCTGCGATGTTGCCGGGATTGCGCAGGTCACCGAAGGGTGCGACACGACGAACTTCAGGAAAAATTGCGACCAGTTATGACAGTCCGCCTCCGCGGCCCACGCCGGAAGTGCGTGCCTGCGTACCCTGTCGAAGAGGTTGCCGCCGTCGAGCGGACGGTTGAGGATAACAGCAATTCGGCGCTCGAGCGCCAGCGGCAGCAGCCGCGACTCAGCCGATCTGTCGGCGAGATTGTAGGTAAACTGGACGAAGTCGAGCGGTTCGCTCCGCATGATTCGCTCGAGCTCGTCGTGCCGCCTGCCATGTGAAGTCGTCACTCCGATGTAGCGCAGGCGTCCGCCCGCTTTCCACTCCTTCAGGGTAGCGAGGTGACCCTCCCAGTCGAGCAGGTTGTGCACCTGCATCAGATCGAATCGCTGGATGCCCCAGAGCTTGCGCGAGTCCTCCATCTGCACAACACCGAAACGTCTGCCGGGAATCCACACTTTGCTCGCGGAAAACAGCGAATGACGGCCAGTCATTCGTGGAAGGAGGTGGCCGATTACCGACTCCGACGTGCCGTACATCGGCGAGGAGTCAACGAGCCTGCCCCCGCGGTCGAAGAATGCCTGCAGCACTGGACGCAGTCGGTCACGCGCGGCCCCAGACCTGCCGGCGTCGAAAGTGATCCAGGTTCCCATTCCGATCAGCGGCAACCTTTCTCCGCTCGACGGAATGGCGCGCGTGAGCACTTGTTGCGATTGTTCATCGCCGACAAACGGCAGCGCTGCGTACGCTGCGGCGAGCTCCACGAAACGGCGGCGTATCATCAGAAGTTCAGGGAGAAGGTAAATGAAGAAACAACTCGCGCAAATCGTCGCTGCACTCGATCACGCGGAGAGACGTCTGGAGTCAATCGCCGTGGGCACACCCGATGACCGCTGGAGCCGTCGCAATGATTCGGAGCGATGGTCAGTCGCGGAGTGCGTTGCTCACCTTAACATCACGAGTGAGGCTTATGTTCCGCTCATGAGGAAGGCACTCGAAGAAGCGCGGCAGCTTCCCCCGGCAAACGCTGAGTACAAGCGTGTGTTCCTCGGCTGGCTCTTCGGCTCGCTGGTAGGACCAATGCTTACCATCGGGAAAATCCGGCTTGGCCGGGTAAAAACTCCCCCGAATTTCGTGCCGACCGGAGACATGCCGAAGAACGTCATCCTCGCTGAATTCAAGCGACTTCAGATGGAGATCTCCCGGATGGTGAAGGAAGGCGACGGGTTGGCTCTGGACAAAGTTCTGATTACTTCACCATTCGGCGGAAAGATCCAATACGACTGCTACTCGGCCTTGGTGATGATTCCCCGACACCAGGAACGTCATCTCGACCAGGCAGAGGAAGTATGGGGCAGCTGATGCGACTCGCTTTCGTACTGCTTGCGGTTTTCATTCCGTTTTGTGACGCAACATCGCAGACAGCTGCGGAAATCGTCGCGCTCATCGAGTCGCGATCGGGTGTCGAGGTTTCAGAGGGGACCGTCGACACGTTCAAGGCCGGTAACCCGCAACAGCGGATTACCGGAGTGGCGGTAACCACGATGGCCACGCTTGACGTGCTCCAACGTGCTGTAGCGGCCGGGCACAATCTGATCATCACGCATGAGCCGACTTTCTACTCTCATCGTGACGCGACCGACGCACTGGAGAAGGAAGGCGATGAAGTCTACCGGGCCAAACAGCGACTGATTGCGGATAAAGGCCTGGTTGTGTGGCGATTCCACGACCGTCCCCACGCGATGAAGCCCGACATGATTCGGGCGGGCATGGTTCGGCAACTGGGATGGGAGAAATATCAGAGCGCAGCAGCAGGGACCGTATTCGACCTGCCGGCGTCAAGCATTGGGAGTATTGCCCGGACTCTTCGCGCGACGCTCGATGCCGGGACGATCCGGATCGTTGGAGATACAGCAAGTCGTGTATCGCGCGTCGGCCTTACACAGGGGTTTCCAGGCTTTGGTGCAAACCGGACGGTCATTCAGCACGAGGGAGTGGAGGCACTCGTCATGGGGGAGGACCACGAGTGGGAGACTATCGAATACGCAGTCGATGCGGTGACCGCAGGCAGGCTGAAAGGTGTAATCGTCGTCGGTCACATTGCCTCCGAGCAGGGCGGGATGCTGGAAGTGTCGCGGTGGCTGAAGTCGTTCATCACTCACGTGCCAGTGGAATTTCTGCCCACGCGTGAGGCTTTCGTCAGGATCAAGTGAGCGTGCGCTGACAGTTGTAAGGCGCGCGTACCGAGAGTGAAAGGCATTTCCCGCCACATGGCTGTTGCGTGTGCAGGAGTCTACGTTTTGCCCCGGAAAATGTCGTACTGACCGATCGCTGGCGCGTCGAATGACGGTGCTCGCTCAGGTCAACACCGGCAGGGGAGGATCATGAAATATCTTTGTCTGATCTACGAGGATGAAAAAATCTGGGACACGATGCCCCAGGATCAGGCAGGCGCTATCCTCGGCGAATACCAGGTTTTTACAGAGGGCGTTGCAAAAAGTGGCCAGCTGATTGCTGGCGAGGCTCTCCAGCCCTCAGCAACCGCCACGACGATAAGGGTTCGCAACGGTCGCCCGACTGTGAGTCACGGGCCCGCCGTCGATACGCGCGAGCAGCTCGGCGGATTTTATCTGGTCGAGGCGACGAGTCTCGACGATGCGGTCGAAGTCGCGAGCAGGATCCCCTCGGTGCGACATGGATCGATCGAGGTGCGCCCGATCATGACATTCGCATGAAAGACATTGCGGACTAAGGGCATTGCGGACTGCGGACGTATTGCGGATCGCGGACTCACGGCATTGCGGTCTGCGGACGTATTGCGGACTGCGGATCGCGGACTCAAGGCATTGCGGTCTGCGGACGTATTGCGGACTGCGGATCGCGGACTGAGCCATTAGCAGTCAGACCTTACACACAGAAAATCTGACAGGTCCGCAGTCCGCAATCAGCTCAGTCCTAACTCCGCAGTCCGCAATACGTCCGCAGTCCGCAATGCCTTTAGCGAAGCCCTGCCAGCGTGGCGATCAGTACCGCCGCCCACTGCGGCCCCTTGTACCCTTCGGCGCCATCGTCGTACCACTCATCGAGAGAGTGGCTGCCGCGGTCCTGCCCGCCGCCGTTAATTCTTATCGCCGGTATGCCAAGGCTCATCGGGAGATTTGCATCGGTACTCGATGCGCCAGTGCTGCTCGTAAAGCCAAGAAGCCTGGCCGAGGAAAGCGCTGCCTGTACGATGCGTGCGCTGTCCGGCTGGCTTGCGGCCGGACGAATGCCAAGCGTGTCGACCTTGAGCGTGAGCTTGACGCTCGACGCCGGCCATCTCGCGTTCTCTTCGTCGAGCGCAATCTTCAGTGTGCTCTGTATCTGAGCGTCGACTTTACCGAGCTCGACCAGTGACGGCGACCGCATGTCGATGTCCATTACGCCATCTGCGGAAATCGAATTGACAGATGTGCCGCCGGTAATGACGCCGACATTGAAGGTCACCTTCGGGCTGGCAGGCACCTGAACGTCGGCGATTTTTGAGATAGCGCGGCCCAGCGCGTGGATCGGATTCGGCATTCCAAAAGCGCCGTAACTATGGCCGCCGGGCCCGACGAAGCTGACGCGATAGCGGTTGCTCCCCACCGCGCTGCTGGCGATGCCACGCCCGGAGCCGTCGACCGTGATGAAATAGTCGATTGCTCCCCCTGCAAATTCACGCGTGAAAAGATGCCGGACACCGCGCAGGTTCCCTTCGCCTTCTTCACCAACAGTTCCAACGAAGTAGATCTTTCCAACCGTCTGGACGTTGGCCTGCTGAAACGCGCGGGCAACAGCGAGCACAACGGCTAGCCCGCGGCAGTCATCTGAGATTCCCGGGGCGGTGAGTCGCGTTCCTTCGCGCTTCACCCTGACGTCAGTTCCCTCGGGAAAGACCGTATCGAGATGGCCTGAGATCATGACCGTGGGGCCCGTTCCGTTGCCCGGTCGCTCCGCGATGACGTTGCCGACACTGTCGATGCGAACGTTTTGAAGACCGAGCCCTTCGAGTCGCTTCCGGTATTCCGCGGCGCGCACGGACTCCTTGAACGGCGGCGCCGGGATTTCGCAGATTGATACCTGCTGATCCAGTGTCCATGCGTTGTCGCGCTGAAGAGTCTCGATCGCGGTGCGCATGCGCGGATTTGTCAACGGTCCGGATTGCGCCGCCAGGACAAATGGAGAGGCGGATAGGATGGCTGCGAGCAGAACCAGTATTTTCGGCGATCCACTCGGGTACTTGCGGTGTAGAGTCATGACTGGAAAGTATGGTGTGTTCAATATTTGTGCATCTTCAGCGCTCGAAGTTCGCACGATCACCAGGCGGGAGAAACACTCGCTGACGAAGCGGAGTTCCGAAATGACAATTTGTCGCGCCTGTATCGCAGCGTTGTTGCTGCTGCCGGCAATTGCCCCCGCGCAACAAACGATGGGTGCCGCCGGTGTTGGCGCAGCGAATCCGCTCGCGGTCGACGCAGGGCTCGAGATACTCAGGGCGGGAGGTAGTGCGGTAGATGCTGCCGTCGCGGTTCAGGCAATGCTCGGACTGGTGGAGCCCCAGAGCTCGGGTATCGGCGGCGGCGGGTTCCTGATGTACTTCGACGCCGCGACGCGCAAGCTGACACTTCTCGACGGTCGCGAGACGGCCCCGGCTGGGGCGACACCGACGATGTTCATTGGCGATGACGAAAAGCCCATGCGCTCGAGTGACGCCGTCACCAGCGGGCGCGCTACAGGAGTTCCCGGCGCGATGCCGATGCTGGGTGTTGCGCATTCACGATTTGGAAAGTTGCCGTGGGCCCGGCTCATTAAGCCTGCGATGATCGCGGCGGATTCGGGCTTTCGGGTTCCACCGCGTCTCGGAAGATTCGTCAACAGCGCGAGCGTCAGAGCATCGAGACCTGATGTTGCGACGCTCTTCGTTCGCGCCGACGGGGCTCCGGTAAAAGTGGGCGACACCTTCCGGAACCCGGCGTATGGTAATGCGATGCGCGAGCTGTCCTCGCGCGGGCCGCGCGCACTGCTGACCGGTCCGATTGCGCAGGCAATCGTCGATCGCATCGCGCGGGCGCCGATTCCGGGATCGATGACCATGGCGGATCTTGCTTCATATCAACCCATCGAACGCACGCCGGTCTGCAGGCCGTACCGCGGCTACTCGGTTTGTGTACCTCCACCTCCATCAAGCGGGCCGTCGCTTCTTCAACTCCTCGGAATACTCGAGCATACTGACATAGCGTCGCGCGGACCTGACGATCCGCAATCGTGGTACCTCTTCGCCGAAGCAAGCCGCATCATGTACGCCGACCGCGATCAATTCATAGCGGATCCAGGCTTCGTAAATGTCCCGGTCGAAGGAATGCTCGACTCGGCATATATCGCCTCACGCGCCGCGATGATTGGCGAGCGAGCCGGGGCGCCTCCGCTCGCTGGCTCGCCGCGTGGCTCTGTCATAACCGCGGATGCGACGAACGAGGCAGCTGGAACGAGTCACTTCGTGATTGTCGACAAGGATGGCAACGTCGTGTCGATGACGACGACAGTCGAGTCAGTGTTCGGGTCGGGACGCGTGGTGAGCGGGTTCGTGCTGAACAATGAGATGACAGATTTCTCCTATTCGCCGACAGTCGATGGCAAACCTGTCACAAACGCCGTCGCCGCGGGAAAGCGGCCGCGTTCGTCGATGGTGCCAATAATCATTCTCGACAAAAACGGAAATTTTCACGCCGCCCTTGGATCGCCGGGGGGATCGGCGATTCTTGCGTACAATGCAAAACTGCTCGTCGGGCTTCTCGCGTGGGATCTGCCTATGCAGAAGGCGATCGATCTCCCGAACATCTATGCGCGAGGCAGCAGCTTCAACGGTGAAGCATCGAAGATCTCTCCCGCGATCGCCGCCGGCCTCGCCGCAAAGGGAATAGTCGTTAAATCAGGAGAAGGTGAGGAGTCGGGACTGCATGGCGTCATTCTTTGCGGACCCGGCCGTCTTGAAGGTGGGGCAGACCCACGCCGCGACGGTGTGTGGAAGAGTGCTGAAACATCCACGACTGCTGCAGCGCGCAGACGCTGTCGCGGCCGCCGAGTTCCTACTGGACGGTAACAGTGCCTCGCATGCCGGCGGCGCCATGAGTGGCGCAGAAAAACGGATATCTGCCGGCAGGAATACCCGCAAACAGGACGGTTATTGCCTCGCCAGACTCGCTGAGAATCGCGCTCGTCAGGGGCGCGATTCTGTCGGAGATTTGCTGATCGAGTCGGGTCTGAGCGTCGGATGTGAGATCTTGCCCGTCAAAGACGACGTTGTGCGGGCCGTTCCCCACCACGATGAACCTGATCGCGTCGCCCTCGGCGATCGAAAGGTCTGGAGGGTCGAAACGGAAACCTTCGGCGTCTCCGGTCATGTTGACCTGGTGCGTTATACCCTTGAAAGGAGCACTTGGCAGGGTGGTAGTCGCCCTCCCGGAATCGGCGTTGGCCTCGCCAGGGCTCGCGGTTTCCTGGGAAAGAGGGTCGGCTTCGGTACCCGGGGGAGCGCTGTCAGCTTCCCCACCGTTTTCCTGGGCACAGGCGGTGCAAAGGAGCAGAAGGGCGACAAGAGCAGTTGCTGGTGGTTTCATTGGAACGGGTGTAGGTGGGTCTGCTATTGAGGATACATTAGTGCCGACCCGAGCGGCCGTAATCAATGTGAACCGCCGGCGTAGCGTCAGGAACACGTCACTACTATAAATAGGCGCAGTCCAAGCTGAACAGGGCCGCTGCAATTCCGATAAGGAGCGTACATGCGTTCATTGAATTCGATCATCGACGTCCTCACCCTCGGGTCCGACCGGCCGCTGCGGCGACTGATCGCGTACTACGCGTTCCTGGGCGGCGTGATGTTCCTCCTCCACAACTTCCTCCCTGAGACCGACCACCTGCTGCTTGGCAAGGGACTCGATGCAACGACTGTCCCGGCAGGGCCGATGGTTCTTCAGGACGGCCTGGCCAGCGGGCCGTCGCCTGAAACAATTGGAGCCGGCGGCATCGATGATACTTCGCTGGCCGGAATCTTCATCACGACAGCGCTTATCCTCGTGGGCACGATGCTCCTGATGATGCCGGTCTCATGGGTGTACATGTCCGCCCGGCATGTTCCCGGACACAGTCAGGCTGTGGTGCAGACTTTAATCATCCTGCCTCTGGTCGTAGCGGGAATCGTGCTGATCGTGCGCGACAGCCTGGCGCTAGCGTTCTCCCTCGCCGGTGTCGTGGCCGCGGTGAGGTTCAGGACAAATCTCCGGGACACGCGGGACGTGGTGTACATATTTCTCGCGATCGCCGTTGGTTTTGCCGCTGGCGTTCAGACTCTCGCCGTCGGGGCCGTACTTACGGTCGTATTCAACTTCGTGATGTTGTGGACGTGGCGTTCTGATTACGGGCGCAATGTGTTGACGCCTACGGCGGCTTCGCGATGGGCGGGCCCACTCAGCAGCCTCACGATGACAAGCGAATACGATGCGGTCCCGGACAGGGATCTGGTGCTCACACTCTCCCCTAAGGACGCGAACAAGCTCGCCCAGCGTTTCGAGCGCGTTAGTGAAGCGCTTGGAGGCCCTGATCAAAAGAAACCGCGCTACACAGCGGTTCTTTCACTTAGCAGCGACCATGTTGGCGATGCGCAGGAGCTCGTCGAACGCGTGCTTGACCGCCTCGCAAAGCGGTGGAAACTCGACGAAGTCGTTACGCACACCGGTAAGCCATCCGAGATCTATTATCTCGTCAAGCTCAAGAAAGCGGTGACGCGCGACGACGTGCTCACGGCCGTCCGTGATGAGGCTGGCGATCGAATCGAGTCGGTAGACCTCGAGAGCCGCGAAGCAGTCGAGGAGAACACCGGGCTGAAAACGTGATTGCGTCGCGGTTTTTTCTGGCGCTGGCAGGTCTCGCTGCAATCTCGGGATGTCGTGCGGATCGCGGTTCCGATTCCGCATTACTTGAATCGCGCGAGAAAGAGGTAAAGCAGCGCATCGAGTCAGGCGCGAATGGCGAGGAACCGCTGGCAAAATGGATAATGCCAGACGTTCTCCGCGAGATCTCCGGCATCGCCCTGCTCGACGACGGTCGCATCGTTGCTCACAACGACGAGCGGGGGCGGGTCTATGTCATCGATCCGATGCGCGGTGTGATCCTCAAGTACTTCAATCTCGGCAAGGGCGGGATTATCGCAGACTTCGAGGCGATCGCCGTCTCCGGTGCCGACATGTACTTGCTGAAGAGCAACGGAGACGTGTATCAGTTCCGCGAAGGTGATGATCGGTCGACGGTTGAGTTCACCAGGCACACGACAAACCTCGGCAAGGAGTGCGAGTTCGAGAGTCTCGAAATCGAACCCGGGACCGGTGCGTTCATCATGCCCTGCAAAAGGGTCGACAAGAAAAGTGAGCGCAACCAGTTGAAGATCTACCGCTGGCTTCGCCAGCCGGGCGGCGCCGCAGCGGTTTCGAGTATCTCAATTCCCCTCTCCGATGCAATAGGCTCCAACGGATGGAAAGAGCTGAGTCCGTCGGACGTCACGATTGATCGGCGAACGGGGAATTACATCATCGTGACCGGACCGGAGAAAGCGCTCATTGAGGTCACCCCCGCGGGGGCTGTAGTTCGATCGATGTCCGTGCCCGGCAACCCGCAGCAGCCTGAGGGAGTGGCGATCACTCGCGACGGCGTGCTCATCATCAGCGATGAGGGCGTTGCGCGTCCAGCCGACATCACGATGTACTCGTGGCAGGGACTCACCGGCGATACGCCGCAAGCTCCCGTCGATACGACGCGGGCCCCGGTGGCACCGCCGGATTCCAACTGATTCCAATTTCGGAGACACCACCCGATGAGCTCTTCCAGTCGCACGCTGAGTATCGCGCGCGTATCCTTGGTCGCCGCGATCTTCGCTGCCCCTTCGACCCTCGTATCGCAGACTCTTCCACCGATACGCGCAAAGGATAGCGTCACCCTCGTTTCGAGCACCAAGTATGAGAAGGGTGGGATTCATCGTTTCCTGTTCGGTGACAACTACCGCGACATATGGGCGACCCCGATCAAAGTCCCTGTTCTCGACATTGCGGACTTCGCGGGCGGACTGAAGCCGACCGAAACCGGCGGTGGTATGCAGACCAGGTCACTGAAGTTCATGGGTGCTGACGGTCGTGAGTACACCTTCCGTCCCGTCTACAAGGCTCTGCTCGACCTCCCCGATTCATTTCGCGGGACAATCATCTGGAATCTCGTGATGGATGCGCGAAGCGCGTCGCATCCGACTGCCCCCGTTTCCGCCTCGCCGTTGCTGGAGGCGACCAGAATTCTTCACGCGCCTGCAGCGCTTGTCGCAATGCCGGACGCCGCGGCTCTCGGAGAGTTCCGACAGGAATTCGCCGGTGTCCTCGGCACAATTGAAGAGAGCCCCGACGTTCCCGATGACAAGCCGTCGGCAGCGTTTGCCGGCGCCGACAACATTGAAGACGGCGAGGACATGCTCGAGCGGATCAACAAGACTCCTGAAAACCGGATAAACGCCAGGGCGTTCCTGAAGGCAGTTCTCGTTGACATGCTCCTGAATGACAACGACCGCCACGCGGGTCAGTGGAAGTGGGCGCGGTTGGAGAAAGATGGAGTATGGCAGCCAATCCCACGGGACCGTGACAAGGTATTCATCGACTACGAAGGCTTCATCGTGGGACTGGCCCGAGGCGCTGCGCCGACTCTCGTTCGATTCGAGAATACATTCCCGAGGCCGCAGGACCTGTTCGACAATGGAGTGGAGTACGAGCGCCGGTTGTTGAACGGGCTGGAGAAGCCGGCATGGGATTCGGCTGTCGCAGAGGTGAAAGCTGCGATCACCGACGATGTGCTGCGTAAGGCCGTTGCTGCGCAGCCGCCGGAATTTGCAGCAACCAACGCGGAAATTCTCGCGACGCTTCGCGCGCGCCGTGACGCGCTGCAGGATGGGGCGAATGAGTACTACGAGTACATGGCGAGCGTTATCGACCTTCATGGTACGGACACAGCAGAGGTTGCCTCGATTCATCGGGACCAGGGATTCGTGACGGTAACTCTCCAGGAGCCTGGGAAGGACCCGCACTATCGCCGGCGCTTCGATCCTGCGGAAACCAAGGAGATTCGCGTTTATCTGCACGGCGGCGACGATGCTGCGACCGTGACGGGAACAGGTCAGCGTGGGATAACCGTCAGGGTGATCGGCGGAAACGGCAACAACCGTCTGGTCGACCAGTCGAGTGGCGGCACCACTCGCCTGTACGACAACGGTCAGGTTTCCGGAATCAGGTACGAACTCCGCGAACCTGCGGAAGACGAGGACAACGACGAGAAGGCCTTGCCCTACAACAGGGTTCCCGTTCTCGAGGCTTATGGGACCGAGATCAAGGCGAGCCGCGATCGCGGAACCCGCACCGGCCCGATCTTCGGCGTAAGAACTGGCCACGGCCTCGGGTTCACGCCGAAGATTGGCGTGTCACGAACGAAGTACGGGTTCAGGAAAGTCCCATACGCTAGCGCGCAGTCGCTCGACTTTGCGTACTCCACTGGATTGCAGGGTTTCGAGATCGGTTTCGAAACTGACAACAGGTTCGAGAGCTCCGGCCTGCACATCGCCTCGGAGACGCGCATGTCGCAGATCGCAGTGGCTGAGTTTCGAGGATTTGGGAACAACTCACTTGATAGCGACGCGTGCGTGAGCTGTCTCTCAACGATGCTCACGCTGCTACCTGATGCCGATTCGAAATTCTATCGCGTCACCCAGACTCAATACCTTTTCAATCCATCGATCGGCTACGCGTTTGGTCCGCGCAGCGACATCAGTGTCGGCCCGATCGTCAAGTACACAGTTGCCGACAGTACGGGGGACCGCTTCATATCTGTTGTGCGCCCGTACGGATTCAGGCGATTCGGACAGGCAGGCGCTCAGCTGCGAATGTATCATGACACGCGGATTGCAGCGGACACAGGACGGAACCGCGGTGGCGTGGACTTTACAGGCAGCGTGAATCCCCCGGTCTGGGGCACGTTCGAGCTCACCGGAAGCGTGTTCCCCGCAGTGTGGGATGTGGAGGGTACGTATGAGAGTATTGCGGCGGTAGCTACCGGCTTCCTTACGTTACCCGTCCTCACCAAGCCGATCCTCGCGTTGCGCGCTGGCGGACAGCGACTGTTCGGGGATTTTCCGTGGTTCGATGCCGCATTCATTGGCGGCTCGAGTTCGCTCCGCACCGAGCAGCGGCAGCGTTATGCCGGCAACGGCTCGGTTTATGGAACAGCCGAGCTGAGGGTCCCCGTTGCGAAGTTCCCATTGGTTCTCCCGCTGGATGTTGGGTTGCTTGGATTCACAGACGTGGCTCGGGTGTATTACAACGGAGAATCCCCTGGAGGCTGGCACTCAGGAATGGGAGGCGGCTTCTGGGTCGGGGTGGTCAATCCTGGAACGAATGTCACGGTGCTTGCAACGGATAACCCTGACAGGAAATTCCTCGTAACCCTCGGCTTCGCTTTCTGATGTCTGAAGCGATAGCGAACCGCCAAGCGACCAATCGCTAATAGCTGATCAGAATGGAAATAATGCGGCGTGAAGTCATAAAGAACGTCCTGTGGTGGATCGGTATTCCGGTTTTCACGCTTGGGTGCAACGGTTGCAACTTCGGGCTGCAGACCACCCCTCCATCCGCGGCGGCGCCGGCGACCGAAGTTGCGCTCGCCGGCGCCAAGGTAATGATCGGAGCCGGTGACATCGCGTACTGCAGCAATATCGGCGACGAAGAAACGGCAAAGCTCGTCGACAGCGTGCTCAAGACGAACGCTGCTTCGAACGTCGAGACCGTCGTGTTCACCCTTGGCGATCATGCATATCCAATGGCGACAGACAGGCAGCTTCGGCGGTGCTTCACCCCGTCATGGGGCGATCCGAAGAAAGGGATCATGAAGGCGATTCGTCCTGCGCTCGGCAATCACGACTGGCAGGCTGCGCGAGGTGCTCCTTACTACCGCTATTTTGGATCGCGCGCAGGCCCCGCATTCAAGGGCTACTACAGTTATGACATCGGCGACTGGCATGTAGTCGTGCTCAACAGCGAGATTGCCGCGGAAGCATCAGCCGTCGAAGTCGCAGAACAGGAAGCGTGGCTCAAGAAGGATCTCGCCGACAATTCGAAGCTCTGCACGATGGCTTACTTCCATCGTCCGCTTTTCAGCTCCGCATACCGGCAGGGGGCCCCGGCAATCCGCCCCATCTGGAACATTCTCTATGAGAACAAAATCGATCTGGTACTCAGCGGTCACGACCATCATTACGAGCGCTTCGAGCCACTCACTCCAGCCGGCGTGCTCGATGAGACAAATGGTATCGAGCAGATCCTCGTCGGTACTGGTGGGGCGACGCTTCGCGGCTTCAAGTCCCGTTTTGGTTTCACCGCACCGCCACCATCTTCGCATTCAGTCGCGCGGATTCAAGGCCGCTTCGGGGTTCTGAAACTCACTCTCGGAACTTCCGAATACCGCTCGGCATTCATCGAAGTCGGCGGGCGGGTCTGGGATTCTTCGGGTCGCAAGTGTCACTAGGCGATCGTCGCCGCAGAGTCGGCCTGTCGAACGACTCCACGAAGACCCAGGAATTCGAGATCGATCGTCGCCCACTGCCGGATCAAACAAGCGCGCCGCGCGGCGGACGCGCCGGTTACGCCGGCGAAGAATCCACATGGAGCCGCGACAGGCTCTCGCGTCACCACATTATCTCCGCGCACAACTTCGCCGTGAGCGCAGGTGCGATCGAGGAGCATGAACTTGGCGATGTCCCTCCAGAGGATAAATGGCGCTATCGGGCATACGTCACCGCCGCAGTCCTGTCGGCCGCGGGATTTCTCGATGCCTCGATTAACGAACTTTACCTCGAGCTGCAGAAAGTGACTCACTCGGAGGATTCGCATCTCCGACACGAACTTGCATTGCTCGTGAGTGCATGGCCGCAGATCGTCGCTTCGCCCACGCTGCAGAAATATCAGATCGCGCTTTCTGTCACCGACGCTGATCAGTATAACGAAGAGGTTGCACCATTTGGTGACGCTGAATCACTCGTCCATCTGCGGGCTGCCTTGCTGAGTTACAGCCCCGATTGGGATGACAGCCGGGGAAGGCCGCAGGTACTCGAGGAACGGCTGAAAGACTCTTTCCCTCCCAGCCCGCTCGTATCATCGAGCCGGCCATGGTTCCCCGATCGCTGCCTCAGCGCCGGATGCGCGAAATGGGCGGTGAAGACCGTTCAGGTGTTCACCAACGATTTCTACAAGCGAATGGCGCTACCAGGGCGGCCGCTGGTCGGCGGCGGCTGACCTCAGCGCCTCCATTCCGCTGCGGGGCTCGTATTCCCCACACGATCCACTGCCTGCACCAGTACCCTCTCGGTCGCACCATCGATCTGAATCGATCGCTCGCTGCCGAACACAATGCGTGTCGACCAGACGCCAGACGAAAGTGCCCTCACGCTCCACCAGCGCGAGGCTTCTCCTGCTGCCGGCGTGATCTGAAGTAACGCGCCTGAAATCGAGATAGACGGAGCAGCCGGCGGAGTCGAATCGAGCCATGTCATCGCGGGAACGAGCGCGGCCGCCTTGTAGAGATCCTGAGCGAGCGCTGCGGCGAGCGCACCGCCGTTTCGTTTGAGTGTCCAACTCGTATTGTAGAGAATGTTGCCTGATGCCTGCGGGCGTGCCCGCGTCAGACGTATCTGATCAGGAATCTCCTGCAACGAGAACGCGGAAGCGGATCCATCGTTTACGCGATACGATGCGAGGCCGGGCCACACGTGCCGACCCATACTGTTCTGAGACACCCACCAGTCCAGCAGCGCGGGATAACTTTGCCCCGTGCTTGCGATCGACCAGTAGAGCTGTGGCGCGAGGTAATCGAGCCATCCCTGCTGAAGCCACTTTCGCGAGTCAGCATAAATCGTCGCGTACGCATCGAGCCCGGTCACACCTGGAGGCGACCCGGGTCGCCAGATGCCGAACGGCGAGAGTCCGACTTTCATCGTCGGTTTGATGGCGTGCACCTCGCGATACATCCTCTCGACGAAACGATCGATGTTCGCGCGCCGCCAATCGTCCCGGAGAATGCCGCCGCCGAACCTCGCGTACGAGTCATCATCGGGAAACGGCACGACCCGGTTGGCGTTGTCAGTTATCTGGTAAGGATAGAAGTAGTCGTCAGCATGAATGCCGTCGATGTCATAGCGCGCAACTATGTCGAGAATGACGCGCATCGAATGATCCTGAACCTCGGGCTCACCCGGATCCATCCAGATATTGCCGCCGTAGATGCGCACCAGATCGCGCCGCGACCTGAAAAGGTGCGGGGCGACCATCCTCGTACTGTCGGAAGTGTTTCCAGCGCGGAACGGGTTGACCCAGGCATGAAGTTCCATCCCTCGCTTGTGCGCTTCGGCGATCGCGAACTCGAGCGGGTCATAGCCAGGACTCATACCCTGTGTGCCCGTCAGCATGATACCCCACGGCTCGAGTGCCGACTCGTATACCGCATCTCCAGCGGGTCGCACGTGAAAGACGATGGTGTTGATGCGCATCGCCTCCGCCCGCGCCAGGATATCGATCAACTCGGTTCGCTGCTGCTCGGCGGTCAGAGTTCGCTGCGACGGCCAGTCAATGTTCGCGACTGTTGCGATCCAGAGACCGCGCATTTCACGCCGGACCGGGGGCGCTGCGGTGTCAGGCGGTGGCGGCGGCGGTGGCGGCGGTGTGACTGGAGGGCCGGTCACGGCACCAGAACCTGAACACGCAGAGAGCAGGACGAGCAGTAACCACTTTTTTCGCATCGGGAGGCTGGAGTGGGAGGACTGACTACGGGCATCGTGAAACAGCCGTGCAGCGGGGCGCGTAGATTCATATGAAGCTAAACAATCAGCCCATGAGCGATGCAGACAGGTACACAGCCGGGAACGCCGTCCGAGGTCAACGTTGCGGCGCAGGAAGTGGAGACTGCCATGCGCCAGGTCGCGCAGGAAGCTGCCGCCGCCCAGGCCAACGCCTCCGCCTCGGCCACGTACCTTGCCGCGCGCGCGGCTCGCAATGAGCTCAGGAATCAGCTCGATGCCCTCGTGTCTCAGCGCCATTCATTGCTGCGCGAAATCGAGGACCATCAAGTTCCAGGGCCAGCGGTCACCGGCATGCAGCAGCGGATAGTTCAGCTCGATGCGCGGATTGCCGAGTTCGACATCGCTATTGCGAAGGCAGATGCGTCGGTCGCTGCCTCTGCTGCCGTTCCCGGCGCAGTTGTCGAGCCACCCCGAATCGTCAGGGACGGACCTCCGGAGGAAGTGTTTTACATGGTTCCACCGCTCCTGGCTGTCGTGTTTTTCCCGATAGCGATTGCGTATGCGCGGCGTATCTGGCGGCGCGGAAGTGCACCCGTCCAGCAGTACCTTCCCGGCGACCTCACCGAGCGCCTCGCGCGCCTCGAGCAGATGGGGGAGTCGACAGCCATCGAAGTCGAGCGGATCGGTGAAGGGCAGCGCTTCGTTACGCGCCTGCTTACCGACAAGGCGGACAACGTCCTGGGGGACGGCGCATCGGTTCACGTGCGGCGGTAAATCTTCTTGCCGTAACACGCGGCCGCCCACATTTTAGCGGTACACGACTTACGATTCGCTAACCTTCCCCTGGTCCCCACAGGTACAGGCAATTCGTGATACGCAGCTCTGCGGTTGCTCTCGTCGCTGCGCTGTCGCTGCTTCCCGCGGCGCTCGCAGCACGGGACTCATTTTCGAAGCCCACCGACAACGCGCTCACCCAACCGGCGCGAATGCGCAACACGTCCAAATCTCCCGCGACAGTCGAAGTATCCCTTGTTGCCGAGGCAGCGAGGATCTCGCTCGTCCCTGGTAAACAAACTGATGTGTTTGCTTATAACGGTACGATTCCGGGACCCACTCTCGAGGTTCGAGAAGGCGATCGCGTTATCGTGAACTTCGAGAACAGGCTCACTGTCCCGACGACGGTTCATTGGCACGGCCTCCACATTCCTTTCGATTCCGATGGGAGCCCATTTCATCCAGTCGAGCCGGGACAGACGCGAGTCTACTCATTCACGCTGAGACCCGGTTCGGCCGGTACCTACTGGTATCATCCTCATCCGAATCACAGTACGGGCGTGCAGGTGGCGAAGGGACTCTACGGCGCGATCATCGTGCGTGCGCCGGATGACCCCCTGCCACGGTCGATGTCCGAGAAGCTCATCGTCCTGTCTGATAACCGCTTTGATGCCGACGGCTCCATCGACTTTTCCGAGCGCGGCTCGCACGCGGCGATGTTCGACGAGGAGAATGGTCGCGAAGGCAACGTGCTCTTCGTGAACGGACAGGTGATGCCAACGCTTGCCATCAGGAGCGGTGAGGTACAGCGATGGCGCGTGATCAACGCATCAGCATCTCGCGTCTTCCGGCTCGAGATTCCGGGCCATCATATGCTCCATGTGGGGAACGACGGCGGCCTGTTCGAAAAACCAGTCGAGGTGAATGAGATCACGGTCGCAAACGGCGAGCGCGTCGAGCTGCTCGTTCGGGGTACCGGAAATCCTGGTGATCGCGCAACGCTTCGCACGCTCCCGTACGACAGGTACATACATCAGACGCGACCGGAGGACTGGGAAACGCCGGGCGACATCCTGTCGCTGCAGTATTCCAGGGAACCTGCCCTGCCGCCCGTCAAATTGCCCGCCACGCTGCGCCCGATTCCGGCTCTCGATACCACGAGATCGTCTGAGACGCGCGTGGTGACGCTGTCGCAGGGGATGATCAACGGAAAGTTGATGGACATGGATCGCGTCGACTTCACGGCGAAACTCGATGCGACTGAGATCTGGCAGATAGAGAACATCGTTGGAATGGATCACCCGTTCCACCTGCACGGATTCCAGTTCCAGGTGATCGACAGGAACGGTGTTCCCGAACCGTTCAGAAGCTGGAAGGACATGGTGAACGTGCCGAAGCACCAGACCGCGCGGATCGTTGTGCGCTTCGCGAACTACCCCGGCAAGTGGATGTTCCACTGTCACATTCTCGATCATGAAGATCACGGCATGATGGGGATCCTCGAAGTCAAATAACGGAGGCTGTATGAGACGGCTCGTCGAACGCAGTTCGGCTTTACCGATAGTGCTTCTTGCCGTTGCCGCATGCATGAGCCAGTCGGGCGCGCCCGCCGGTTCAATGGCGTCCACTTCAGCTTCGGTGACGACGCGCGCGCCATCGCTTCAGGAGAAAGTCTTGCGCGGTCGGGCAGTCGTCCTTGCCAGCGCGTGTGGTGATTGTCACGGCGGCACCACAAATCCCGCAGCCGAGGGGTGGCTGCTCGGCGCCAAGACCGAGGCAGACACATTTCTCGCCGGAAACCTCAAGACTTACGCAAAAAATCTCACTCCTGATATGACAGGGACCGGGCGATACTCCGAGCGTCAGATTTTTAATGCTCTTCGTTATGGCCTCCGGCCCGATGCGACCCCCGACGTCGAGATAAAATCCTCGATTCCGGGCCAGGGAAATTTTCCTGCGGAGCCGCATTTTCTTGCTCCGACGATGCCTTGGGCAGTCTGGCGCCACATGCCCGACGAAGATCTCTGGGCAATCGCAGCGTACCTGAAACACGGAATCAAGCCGGTGGCTAGCACACCTCCGCGAAGTGAGGAGCCACCTGACCACTGGCGCTCAGTCGTCGAAGCCGGGGAGGCTGGCCCGTATCCGGCAGCACCACATCCAACTGAAAACGAAACTCCGCTTTCGACGCCGGAGATCCTGAGAGGCCGCCAACTCGTGATCGCAAAGGCATGCAGTGGATGTCACGGGGGCGGGCCGAATCCGCTTGCGAAAGGTTATCTGGCCGGAGTAATGAATCCGGCGACAGATGAATTCCAGATCGGACCGTTCCGCACCCGCCCACGAAATCTCACGCCTGATAACACGACCGGCCTCGGCCGCTTCTCAGAGCGGCAGATCTTCAATGCCCTCCGCTTCGGATTGCGACCGGGCGAGACTCCTGACGTAGAGATCACTTCCTCGATTCCCGGTCAGGGAAATTTCCCGGCGCGACCGAAGTATCTCGCGCCTCCGATGCCATGGCCCTCGTGGAGACACATGCCCGATTCGGACCTGTGGGCGATCGCTGCTTACCTGAAACGGGGAGTGAAGCCTGTAGTCAACAGGGTTGCAGACAGCGAAGGACCGCCCGATTTCTGGGCGAGCGGTTTTACTGTCGAGCAAATCGGGCCGCATCCTGCGCCGCCATTCCCAACGGCAAACGAGCGTGTGCCGACAGGGGGGAACTAAACGTCGGCCCGGGGCGGCTGCGTTTTCCATCGCTTGTGAAACCAGAAATACTGCTCGGGCGCGACACGAACCGCGCGCTCGAGCCTGCTGGCGAGCTCGCCCGTCAATGACCTGACATCCATGTCGAGTTCTCCGGTTGGAGTGAACTCGACACGCTCGCCAGTGACCTCATACCGCACATCCTCACCCGGAAGCCGCCGGGCGATGCATGAGAAGACCGGAGCGCCAAGTCTGAGCGCGAACAGGGCCGGTCCGCGATGGGTTGAAGCAAGCCTGCCAAAGTATGGAACAAAGATCCCCGAACGACGCGCATCCTGATCACCAACGATCCCGACTACTCCGTTCGCGCGGAGGATCCTCGGAACCCGAGACGGCGCCTGTCCCTGATAAATCGTCTCCACACCGAGATTCCGGCGCAGCTGCTGTAGTCTCTCGTCGACGAGTCTGTTGCCCTGTCGCCTGACGATCGCTGCGATTGGAACTCCCCGGGCTGCAACGCTCGCGGCAGCGATTTCCCAGTTACCATAGTGACCGGTCACGAGCAATACTCCTTTGCCTAACGCACGTGCGCTCTCCATCTGATCCCATCCGACAGCCTGAGTGCGTTCGACGACAGCGCTGGCGTCGAGCTTCGACAATCGCATCATCGCCGCTGCTTCCCGGCCCAGGTGTTCATAGGCTCGCAGCGTTGTTGATTCGATCCAACCATCATCCCGATCAGGGAACGCGAGCCTGAGATTGGCATCCACTGTGTCGCGCCTGATTCCAATGCGGTGCAAGAACCGCCCGAACCTCCGCCCGACCTTGTCTGCGGCCCGCTCAGGCAAAGCTGAAACAGCCTTCTCAAGGGACCGCGCCAGTGCGAACTCCGCGCGGTGAGATGCGGAGTGTTTGCGTGCAACAGGCTTGTCGGGCGCGTCTGACGGGGGCATCGACGCGAAACTTAGCAGATGCCGAGGGGTTGATCGCGTTTGGCGTGTTGAGCCACGAAACACAATGCACGGTCGACTCGTACAATCCTCTTACACCGTCCCTACAGGAACCGGCTAAACTGTTTCCTGTTGAAAAATCTGCACACCGACGCCAACTCACTCGCAATGAAACACATCCTCGCATTTCTCGCCTTTGTGTCATCTCCCGTCATGGCGCAGCAGCAGGCCCCGCACAGCGAAGCCCCGCGGGCGACTGCGGCGCGACTTAACGGCACAATTCGCGTCGATGGCCATTTAAGCGAAACGGAGTGGCGGTCGGCTCAGCCGCTGACTCAGTTCACGCAGCTCGACCCGCAGGAGGGGCGGCCTGCGACTGAAAGGAGTGACATTCGGATTCTTTACGACGACGAAGCGTTATACATCGGCGCGATGTTGTACGACCGTCACGCGACACGCGGTCGGCTCGGGCGACGCGACATGAATATGTCTGCTTCCGATTGGCTCACTGTCATTCTCGATACCAGCCACGATCACCGCACCGCAGTGGGCTTCGAGGTTAACCCGCTCGGCGTCCGACGTGACCAGACCAGGTCGCCATCTAATGAAGACGATTCGTGGGAACCGGTCTGGGAAGTCCAGACCAGTGTCACAGATTCCGGCTGGGTGGCTGAGATGCGCATTCCATTCAGTCAGCTCCGGTTTACCGGGCGGTCCGATCTGGAGTGGGGACTGCAGGTGGAGAGATCGATTGCCCGCAACCAGGAATTTTCGGTGTGGTCATTTACGCCGCGTGAGCAGCCAGGAGGCATTCCGCGGTTCGGCCACCTGACCGGCATGACAAACCTCGGCTCAGGAAAAAGAGTCGAGATCATGCCTTACGTCGTCGGCAGATCTGAAAATGTCAATCGAAGCGGAAATCCATTCAGGGACAACAACGAGCTCGGGGCGGACGTCGGGCTGGATCTCAAGTATCGCGTGACGAGCAACATGACTCTCGATGCGACGGTCAATCCCGATTTCGGTCAGGTCGAAGTCGATCCTGCTGTCATCAACCTGACCGCGTTCGAAACATTCTTCCCGGAGCGTCGACCGTTTTTCGTCGAGGGATCGGAGCTTTTCAATTTCGGAACCGACGGCACCAACAGCGTTTTCTACTCTCGTCGGATTGGACGGGCGCCATCGCTCGCGCCGCCGTACGACGAGCGCGATGTGCCGGAGGCCACCAGCATTCTCGGCGCAGTAAAGCTCACTGGCCGAACGGCAGGCGGCTGGGCAATGGGTGTGCTCGATGCTGTGACCGGTGAAGAGACCGCGCGGTTCCGCACAGTGGATGGCGTAAACGGAGAGCAGGTCGCTGAGCCGCTCACCAACTATTTCGCGGGAAGGCTTCGACGCGAGGCGCGCGAAGGACAGACTGCGGTCGGCTCATTTCTTGGCGCCGTCAACCGTGACAATCTCGAGGGTGACCTGAGCGGGCTTCTGCGAAAGGCTGCGTACACCGGTGGACTGGACTTCTCACACCAGTGGGGCGGGCGCACGTGGACGCTCCAGGGCTTTGCGGCATCGAGTCATGTGCGAGGGGACCAGGCGGCAATCGTCGGCACTCAGCGATTACCGTATCACTATTTCCAGCGACCCGATGCTGACCACCTCGAGGTGGACAGCACTGCGACTTCGCTCACCGGTTTCGCGGGGTCGGCGATCCTTTCACACCGCATCGGCCGTCTGTGGAACATGAGCGGCAGCCTCAACACCATCAGTCCCGATTACGAAATCAGCGATCTCGGATTTCAACGCCGCGCTGACCGCATCGATTTTCAGACCAATGTCAACTATACGGAATCGAGACCGGGCCGGTTCAGGCGGTACCAGGGCTCGGCGACGGCGCTCTCCGAGTACAACTACGATTGGCGGAACATCTCGAACCGGTTGTTCCTCAATGGTTTTGTGCAGTTCCTGAACTACTGGACCAGCAGCGTGAATATCGGCTACGGTCCATCGGGTACACTCGATGACAGGCTCACCCGTGGAGGACCGGCGGCGTATCGCCCCGGCTACGTATCATTGTCGACGAACTTCAACTCGGACCCCCGGAAGTCGATTGTCGGTTATTTCGGCACGTACACGCAGCGAGGGCCAGGTGAGGGACAGAATGACGCGTTGTTCGCCGAGATTCAGCTGAAACCGCGCCCGAACATCGAACTTTCTCTCGGCCCGTCGTTGAGCTGGGACAAGTCCGAGGCCCAGTTCCTCGGCCGCGTCACCGATCCACTTGCTACACGCACTTACGGTTCGCGCTACATCTTCGCCGATGTGGATCAGACCACGATATCCCTCGACACCAGGCTGAATTACACCTTCAGTCCGGCCTTGTCGCTGCAGGTCTTCGCGCAGCCGTTCATTGCGACAGGGAAATACGGGGCAACGAAGGAATTCGCGGAGCCGGGCACATTCGATTTCCTCGTGTATGGCCGGGACATCGGTGAAATAGTCGACGGTCGTATTTACCCATCGGGACCGGGTCCCGAGGCTGTGTCATTCGCAGTTCCGCGGCCCGACTTCAACGTCGCGTCGCTCCGCGGAAATGCCGTCATGCGGTGGGAGTGGCGTCCGGGATCCACGATGTATTTCGCGTGGCAGCAAACGCGTTCAGACTTCAGGCCGATCGGCGATTTTGAGTTCGGTCGAGGAGTGGATTCACTGTTCGGTGCTGCTCCCGACAACGTCTTTCTCATAAAGATCAGTTACTGGCTGAATCCCTGATCCCCCGCCGGCATAGTTGTGTTCAAGGCAACTGCAATTTTGGGAGTTGGGTGAGGGAACTACGAGTGGCGTGAGTGCCTCCTCGACGCGGATACGAGAGTGCGGATTGCGTGGTTTAACCTTTAATAGTTTCTGACTATGCAGAGCGTCATGAGTCGCGATTGAAAACTCATGCCTCTCACAACCACTCACCCCACTCCTTTCCGGCAGTTGCTGTTCCGCAGTTGCGGTTCCCAGTTGAGATTTTGGCGGCATCTGCTTCCGGTAGTTTGAGCACAGCCTTAGCATTCCATACCTGAGCATTTTCGTTTCAGTCATCATCCATGGGTCCAGTCATGTCATCGAACCGCCGACGTTTCCTCGAGGCCGCCGCGGCAAACGCTGCGGCATTTGCAGTGCTGCCTGCGGTCGCATTCGCAGGAGCGCCCGCCTCGCATTCGCTGCCTCACGAAATGATGCTCGCTGACGATACGTCCGTCGAGGAATGGGACGTAACGTGGGCGGACAAGATCACGGGCAAGCACAAGGCGGTTTTTGACCTCACCGAGACCGAGAGTGGATTCGGCGTGTTGCGAGGCGCGCTCTGGGTCAATCAGTACACCGACGTGATGAAGGCTGCACCTGCGGATTTTTCGCCGGTGCTCGTGATCCGGCACAACGCTATCGTGCTGGCCATGCAGCAGGCGTACTGGGACCGTTACAACTCGGGTGAAGTCCAGAAGGTGACGCACCCGCTTACAGGCGAGCCGACGAAGAAAAATCCCGCTCTTCTCGATGAACGCGATGGAGTGCCTGCCCCGTATAACAACATGGGGCTTCACAAGCAGATCGCGCGGGGCGTGACAGTGCTCGCGTGCAATCTTGCGTTGCAGGAGTGCGTCGGCACGATCATGCGGGCGGAAAAGATCAGCCAGCCTGAAGCACGGAAGCAGGCAATCGCGTACCTCGTTCCTGGCGTGATCCTTCAGCCGTCAGGAGTTTTTGCGGTGATTCGAGCGCAGCAGGCTGGTGCTGCCTACATCAAGGCAAGCTGATTGGCTGCACGGTGGGTAGGTTGATTTGATGAAGTTTTATCCCGTATTGCTTGCTGCCTTTGCTGGCCAGTCGCTCGTTGCACAGGAAACGTCGCTTGTCGCATTGCCCGTAAGGCCCGCCCCTGGCTCGATCGTTGAGCTGACGCTCAAAGCCGTCGATGCCGTCGATTCAGTCGTGGCCGTCTCCGGCTACATGAGCGGGGAGCGGCTTCACTTCGCCCGATCTGCATCTGGCGCGTGGCGCGCCCTTGGCCCGGTGAGTGTCGACGCAACTGACAGCGTTCCGGCTCGCGTTGCCGTACGCCGTGCATCTGGTGACGTTGACAGTGTTGTCGTCTTTGTGACGCTCCCGCGTCGCCCTCCCGCAACCGCAACCGCACCTGCCCGGCGTCGGCAGCTGGCTGTGAATCCGCGATTCACTCAGCCGATGAACGCTGAGACTGAGGCGAGAATTGCGCGCGAGAACGAACGCGCGCGTGGTGTCGGGCGCAACGCCCACGACACACCCGTTATGTGGACTGAATCTTTTATCAACCCGCGTCCGTCTTCAATCACCAGCAGGTTCGGGTCGGGTAGAATGTTCAACGGCACCTTGTCGAGCAGACACCTTGGCGTCGACTTTTCCGGGGCTGTTGGAACCCCGGTACGCGCTGCCAACCGGGGCGTGGTAGCTCTCGTCGACGATTTCTATCTCGCAGGCAAGGTGATCTACCTCGATCACGGTGCAGGCATTGTCACTGGTTATTTTCATCTGAGCAGGACTCTCGTCGCGCCGGGTGATACGGTGCAGAAGGGGCAGCAGATCGCGCTGGTCGGGGCGAGTGGGCGTGTCACCGGGCCGCACCTTCACTGGAATGCGCGTTACGGTGCCGTGACGGTTAACCCTCTCGACCTGGTTCGGATCGGGGCGCGCTGATCGCGCGACCCGCTACTTTTACTTTTCTGGTCTCAGACCCGGCTTCCCGACGATGCGCAAGACGCTGAAAAAAATCCTCGCCGAATACGGCGCGATCGCAGTGGTGGTGTACCTGTCGATATTTTTCGCCGTCTTCATCGGCGCCTATTTCGCGATCACTCTTGGTTGGGCTCCGGAGAGTGTTGCCGGAACCGCCGGCGCCTGGACCGCGGCCTACATCGTCACGAAAATCACGCAACCCCTTCGGATCGCCGGCACCGTCGTTCTCACGACATTCCTCGGCAAGATGTGGGATCGGAGAAGGAAGCCGGAAACGCTCGCTTAGCTGGCAGCGGCCCTCCCCGGGCTGCCCTCGAAAAAGCTTACAAATCGTGGACGGGAGGTAGTGAAACTCCCCGCTGACATGGGCGTAGTGGGGCACAATAGCGCTCCCACGGTTGCGCCGCGTGTATAGCTGAACCCACAATTTGCAACGAGTACGGTATGAAGAGCCTTCTGTCGGCGGTATTCGCATTTCTTCTCCTCGCCGGAGCTGGACCCTTGTCAGCACAGGGACCCGGTGGTCCCGGTGGTCCCGGCGCCGGGGGCCCTCCCCCCGCACCCGGTGAGGTAAGGGGCACTGTAGTCGATTCCGACGCCAACGTGGGCGTTGCCCGCGCCTCAGTTGCGGTGCGCACAAAAGACGGTGCGCTCATCACCGGCGCCATTGCAACGTCCGACGGAACCTTTCGCATTCAGGGGCTGCGCCCCGGAACGTATGTCCTTCGCGTGACGTTCATCGGCTACGCGCCGAAGACACAGGAGTTCACGATCACGGCCGAGTCGCCGAGAGTTGCCACCGGCAACATCGGCATCTCGAGAGTCGCGGTGGCGCTCGAAGGAGTTCAGGTCACCGCTGAGCGGGAGGCCGTCACGATCGAGCCCGATCGCAACTCGTACAAGGCGAAGGACGTCGCTCCGGCCGCGAACAACGCGACTGAGGTGCTTGAAGGCGTTCCGTCGGTCGAGGTCGACGGAGAGGGTAAGGTCAGCCTTCGTGGCAACGAGAACGTTGCTATCCAGATCAACGGACGTCCGGCGCCGATTCGTGGTGCACAGCTGACAGCGTACCTCAAGCAGATCCCGGCGAACATTCTCGACCGTGTGGAGGTGATTCCCAATCCATCCGCCAAGTATGACCCTGAAGGAATGGCGGGAATCATCAACATAGTGCTCAAGCAGAACGTCGACCTCGGAACGAGTGGTGGTTTCAACGTCGCGGGCGCGACCGCTGAGAGGTTCAACACCTCTGGTAACCTTGGTTACCAGGTCGGGCCGTATACACTCTTCTCGAGCTACGGTTACAACTCTGACAAGCGTACAACGACCGGTATCAATGACCGTGAGCGTTACGACGCGCTGAACGCGCCGCTGTCGTTCACAGATCAGGACATCAACGGCGACAACCGCAACGCCGGGCACAATTTCACCACAACTTTCGATTACAAGGTGAATACCCGCGACGTGCTTTCGAACTCGCTTCTTCTCAACAAGCGGAGAAACGGCGAAGACTCCCGCACCCTGCTGTCCGAGTTCGATGCCAATCGTTCACCCATCGAGACCTATGATCGCATTCGCGATCAGGCAGCGAACGCGTGGATGGTCGATTACACTCTCGCGTTGAAGCGCACTATAGAGCCGCGCAAGCACGAGGTGTCTACTGAACTCCGCTATAACCGCTCGAGTGATGACGATCTGATCCAGCTCTGGCGGCAGCCGGTCACTGGGGGCACGGAAGTCGAGCGCGAGCGCAATACCACCGACAACCTGAACCAGTCGCTGAATGCGCAGCTCGATTACACGCGGACCCTTGCCGAGAGGACGAAGCTGGAGACCGGCTACAAGGGAACGGGACGGTGGCTGAACCGGGATTTTCTTGTCGAAAAGGACGTGCTCGGCAACAACCAGTGGTTAGAGAGCAATCTCAGCAACGATTTCGACTTCAATGAGAACGTGCAGGCTGTGTATGGTGTGCTAAGTCAGGGAGTCGGCAAGTGGGACCTCCAGGGTGGACTGCGCGGGGAATATGCGTCGCGTGATTTCACTCTCGCGAAATCAGGAGAGAGTTTCTCGAAGAGCTACCAAAGTCTGTTCCCGAGCGGTGTCGCCAGCTACAAGTTCAGTGACAAGGTGAACGGCAAGGTGAGCTACTCGCGTCGTATCCGTCGTCCTGGCACGCAGGAGCTGAACCCGTTTCCGGTGTTCATGGACGCGCAGAATGTGTTCATCGGCAACGCGAACCTGAGCCCCGAGTACACGCACGCCATCGAGGGCGGTCTGACGAAGACGGGAATGCTCGGCACGCTCCAGATCTCGCCGTTCTTCCGTCGCACCACCGATGTCATTCGTGTCAACATCAATACTGACGATGTCATCGACGGCCGTGACGTAACCTCTGTGAGCTTCACGAATCTCGCGACCAGCGACTCCTACGGAGCCGACATGAACGGAACGCTGCGTCTTGGCAAGAAGTTCAGCGGCTTTGGCGCCTTCAATGTCTTCAGGATAGTGACCGATGGCGGGTCGGAGTCGACGCTGGCGTCGGATGCGGTGACGTGGACCACGCGGTACAACCTCACGTTCAATCCGAACGACAAGCTGACTCTGCAGGGCAGCTGGAACTATCGAGCGCCGATCCAGGTCGAGCGGGGCAAATTCGGGGCGTCGCAGAGCGCGATGTTTGCCAGTCGGTACAAGGTGACAGAGAAGGCAACTGTCGCGCTGCGCATGGTCGATCCGTTCAACACTATTGGCTTCAAGATCCGCGCTGGCGATGGCCAGGTGATCCAGATCACTGAGCGTCAGTTCGGAGTTCGCGGAACGTTCCTGAGCTTCCAGTACAACTTCGGCCAGGCACCACGAATTCGGCCACAGCCGCAGGCACCGCAGGAGCCGCAGGCAGGGTTCCCCTCGGGAGACTGACCGATTGAGGAGTGAAAACGAGAAGCCCCCGGAAGGTCATTTCCGGGGGCTTTTCTTTTCCTTCAGGTAGAGGCGGCTCTAGCGCCTGGCTTTTGGCTCAGTGAAGACTTCAACAGAGAGGTCGAAAACGCGCTTGTCGTTCGGACCAAGTGCGCCGACGTCCACCATATGGCGGCTGACCTCTTCGCCCTTCTCGTTCTTCACGGTGATGAGAACCATGTATTCCCAGTTCTCGCCCACCTTGGGGTGGGTGATCGACCCCTCAACATGAAGGGCCGAAAAACCAGCCGGCTTGTGCTTCGCCGTGTGCGGCTCCCATCGGAGACTCTTACGGCATATGGGGCAGACGCTTGCGCTCTGAAGGATCGTGGCCCGGCAGTGCGGGCAGACACGAGTCTTTGCCGACGCACCGCCGCCGCCATTGCTCATGAAGCTGAGCTGACCTCCGACTTGGGCTTCACAGGACGCTGACTTCCTTCTTCCCACCCGAACTCAGCCTGGCCACGCATCCGCGATCCTGCCGCGACCGTGAGAGATCCGGCCTTGAGGTCGCCGTTGAGCACGCCTGACGCGAGCAATTCGACGCGCGACGCCGCATCGACGTTGCCCTCGAGCTCACCGGCAATCGTAACCGTGCTGGCTCGGACGCCGCCGATGACCTTTGCACCCTGCTCGATCGTGAGGTTACCCTCGACGTTCACATCGCCCTTGAACTGGCCGGCAACCCGGACGTGGCCCGAGCCCTGGATCTTTCCTTCGATCGAGAGGTTCGCCGCGATCAGAGTTTCCTTCTGGTCAGCCTGTGACGACCGGGCTGGCGGGTTGTCATAGCTCGAGCGAGGAGGCGTTACATCGTTGGACTGGGGCGCTGGGTTCGCGGGCATCGCGGGCGGCTCCTTGGTGGGCGTCTTGGGTTCGTTCCAGATTGCCATGGTTGGGACTCCTGATCTGTGGCTTGGGTAGCGGGTGTGGCAGCCAGCGGTGCGAGGCGGCGCTCCCGAACATTATCACCCAGCAGGGCATCCCGGCACCCTTTGGGGCACCTCTGATTTTCTGACCCGCTACTGCTCCGAGATGGCCTCGTAAGCGGCCGCTCGCTCGGCATGTGCATCGGCGGTCTTCATCGCCCGCTTTACGACGCCGGCACCGGGCAGCATTGAGTTCGCGACGGTGCTGTCACGCTCACGCTGGGTCATATCGGCGCGAGCCTTTTTGATCTCCGGCGCATCCGCGCACGCGGTCAGGAACAGCACGAGGAACAATATTGATGGAAGACGCATATGAGATTGACGCCTTACGAACAAGGTCGCAACACGTTTACTCATCGTCTTCACCGGTCGTCATTGGTTCACGGGGAGGCGCGGATGACTGGGCACGAGACACCACAAAAGGTTTACATCGGATGCGCGGGCTGGAACGTCGCTCGCACGATCGCTCCGGATCCTGCTGCCGAGGGATCTCAGCTCGAGCGCTACGCGGCGTCGTTTCGTGCAGTCGAGATCAACTCGTCGTTCAATCGCGCTCATCGCCGCGCCACCTACGAGCGATGGTCGCAAAGTGTACCGGCTTCATTCCGTTTCTCGGTAAAGGTCCCGAAAACTGTCACGCACGAAAAGCGGCTCGTCGACTGCCATGACGCTCTGCACAAGTTCCTGGGCGAATCGCTCGGGCTCGGCAACAAGCTGGGCGCCCTCCTCGTACAGCTGCCCCCGAGTCTCGAGTTCGATCCTCTCATCGTCGAGACGTTTTTCAGCGATCTGCGGACTGGGTATGATGGAGGCGTCGTCATCGAACCCCGACACAAGACCTGGTTTGCCCCGGAGCCCAACAGGATGCTGCAGCGACTGGGGATCACGCGAGTTGCCGCTGATCCGGCCGTCGTTCCCGCTGCAGCTGAGCCCGGCGGCAATCCGGCGATCGTATACTTTCGCCTCCATGGATCCCCCGACGTCTACTACTCGTCATACACGACAGCGTTTCTCGACGGGCTCGCATTCCGCCTTCGAGCATACGCGAGAGCAGGCACGAAAGTGTGGTGCATCTTCGACAATACAATCAACGGCTCCGCGACCGTGAACGCCCAGCACCTCATGCGAAAGATCGTGCTGGAGGAAACCGCTCTGGCAGCAAGGTAGCGTTAGCGCTTCAACGCACGCGGCGTACATTACGGCTTACCGAACCGACAACGATCACTCGATCGCGAGACGCCGCCACTGTCAACAAATCGAAGAGGTTTCATAACTGGAGGAACGAGTGCGCTGATCGCGCTCGCGTCCGCTCCGGCTGTTCTTGCCCGGAGAGCTGACCACGATCTGGTGATCCGCGGCGGAATTGTAGTAGACGGCACAGGTTCAGAGCCGCAAGAACTGGATGTCGCTGTCAGCGGCTCGTTGATCACAGCAGTGGCTGCCCGACTTCCTACGCGCGGACGCGAGGAAATCGATGCGCGCGGCATGGTGGTCGCGCCGGGCTTCATAGACATACATTCGCACGGCGACGGAAGCCTCGCTGACGACCCGCGCGCCGAATCGGTAATCAGGCAGGGAATCACGACCATTGTCGCTGGCGCTGACGGATCGTCGCGCGCGAACGGTGAAGCCACAAGATCGTTTTCCGCTTACTTCAACTCGATCGATCAGCTTCGCCCGGGTCCCAACGTGGCGTCGATGGTCGGACTTGGAACAGTTCGAGGCGCAGTCGTCGGCGCCGACGACCGACCCGCTACCGCGTCTGAGCTTGCACGGATGACCGCAATGGTGGAGGCGGCACTCGTCGATGGAGTCTGCGGCGCATCTTCAGGCCTCGAGTACACACCAGGGGCATTTGCCGCGAGAGACGAGCTGATCGCACTCTGCCGCCCGTTGAGTCGCCGGGCGCTCCCATACGCCACGCACATGCGCAACGAGGACGACCGGCTGCTCGATGCCATCGACGAGTCGATCGCCGTCGCGCGAGGCGCGGGATGCAGGCTTCAGATATCGCACCTCAAAACACAGGGTCCTCGCAACTGGCCAAAGCTCGACGAAGCGTTCGTTCTCATTGAAGCAGCAAGAAGCGCAGGTACTAACGTCATGTTCGATCGTTATCCCTATCTCGCCTATTCCACTGGGCTGACCAACCTTTTTCCAGTGTGGAGCAGGGACGGTGGTACGGTAGCGTTCTTCGCGCGGCTCGACGATCCCTCCGTCGCGCCGCGGATCAAAACCGAGACCCTCGCCAAAGTCGACCTCATCGGAGGCTGGGACAACGTTCAGCTGTCT